>JAKSTU010000022.1 GCA_024402435.1 Treponemataceae bacterium | reverse complement strand
CTTCCGCTGCTGCGTTGAGTTCTGCTGCAACAGGTTTGTCAGCCATTGCGAGAGCAACAAGTTCTCCAGCTCTGTTTCCAACGGGTTCTACATCATATTCTGCAAGTTCTGCAACCACACTGTCGATTTCGGATACTACGTCAAATACTCCGTATACTCCGATCAAGTTTTCTGCTTCTGCAGCGAAAACAGAAAGAGGTCCGCCGTATTCCCAGTCTACATAAGCATCAACAGCAACGTCATCTACATGATAAAGAACTGAGGGATAATTTTCCTCAGCTCCAACTTCTACAGCATGTTCACGAGCTTCGAGCACTGAAAGTGCAATGTTGTAAGCATCAAGGATTTCATCAGCTTTTTCTGCAAGTACTTCAGCATCAGGTGTTCCTGTCATTGCAAGTGCTGCCAAAGAAGCAACCTGTTCACCGATGGGTTCTACACCGTATTCTGCAACAGCTTCAACTGCTTCATCGATTTCTGCAACTACATCGAACAGAGCATAAACGTCAGCGAGGTTAGCTGCATCTGCTACAAACAGAGGTGTTGAACTGCCGTATTCCCAGTCAACATAAGTGTCAATTGAGAGCTCATCCAGATAGTCAAAGATTTCTGAGTAGTTTTCATAAGATCCCAGTGCAAGAGCACCGTCACGTGATTCCAGAACTGCAAGTGATGCGTTGTATCCGGCAAGAACTTCTGCAGAAGCAGCTTTAAGAGCGGCTCCATCGAATGTTTCTGCCATTTCAACGATTTCATCTGCACGAACTCCGATTGGTTCTACATCAAACTCAAGGATTTTTTCGTAAGTTTTTGAAGCGAGTGCAACATTTTCAAATGCGTCGTAAATATTTTCCAGATTTTCTGCTTCTGCAAGGAAAACCTCTGTTGAAACACCGTCTTCCCAATCCATGTAAGTGTCAATGGCAATTTCATCTACCAAGGCAAACTCTTCAGGGAAGTAGTCTTCAATATCAGCCAGCATTGCATCATTGCGGGAAGAAAGAACGTCAATTGCAGCTTCATAAGCATCTGCAATTTCTCCTGATTTTTCTTTAAGAAGAGCAGAATCAAGAGGCTCTTCCATTGTCAGACCCATCAGTTCTTCAACGCGGATACCTACGGGTTCTGCTTCATAATAAGCGAGGACTTCATAGGCTTTTTCTGCACGGGCAACATTTTCAAATGCGTTGTACAAATTAATGAATTCGCATGCAGTTGCGATTGTCTCGTCATCACTCAAATCAGACAACTGAGCGGCCAAAGCCATTTCGTCAACATAGTCGAATTCATCGGGATAATAATCATAAATACCTGCGTCAAGAGCGCTCTGACGGGCTGCAAAAACATCAGCCACCGCTTTTTCAGCAGCAAGTGCTTTTTCAGCAGCAATTCTTGCTTCTTCGGCAATTCTTGCTTCTTCAGCAATTCTTGCTTCCTCTGCAATCCTTGCGGCTTCAGCAATTCTCGCCTGTTCAGCAAGTCTTGCCTCTTCAGCTTCTTTTTCAGCTTTCTCTTTCGCAGCCTTGTCTGCAGCAGCTTTGTCAGCGGCAGCTTTTGCTGCAGCGGCATTATCTGTGCTTGTGGTGGAAGTTTCGACAACAGGTGTCGTTTCCGCCGGCTGTTCTTCTTCCGGAGCTGAACCACACGCAACCAGCGAGAACGCTAACATTGCACACAGCAACAACCGGAAATACCAATTTTTCATATTTCCTCCATATTTATGACACTGTTTTTGCTATTCGGCAAAAACAGGCATCATTAAATTTATTCCGTGATTCGGGTAAACCACCTCTAATATTATAAAATACACCAATATTTAGTTTGTTACAACAAATATGTATTTTTTCTGGATTTTTTTGTTTCTTTTTCAACAGACCTGATATAATTTCAAGGAAGCTGATTATCTTATTTTTGGAGGTTTTTTTATGGCAGACGATTTTTCATTTGACATCAAAGAAAAACTCGGTGTTATCGGACAGAACAAAAGCGGATGGACTACGGAACTGAATCTGGTTTCGTGGGGCGGACGGGATCCGAAATTCGACATACGGAGCTGGTCTCCTGACCACTCGAAAATGGGAAAAGGCGTTACCCTCACAAAAGAGGAACTCCTGTCTCTGAAAGAATTACTGGACAAATCGGATATCTAAAAGTCCGGACAGGAATATTGGGCCAACGGAGCACCTTTTCTTACGACAATTGTATATATCAGTGACTGAAGAAGGAAATCTTCTGTTCCAGAACCAGTCTGTCTGATGGACATGTCAGTTTCTGAAATTGCATTCAGAATCAGGTCTGCATGCCTGGAACTCCAGTTTTTTGCAGCACTTCTGTACTGGCTCTGCATTTTCTGCGTCGAAAAACCGCTTTTTTTGAAGTCAAAAGCGGAAGGATGCGGGTTTTCTTCCATTAATGAGTGCCAGGTTTTAAGCTTTCGGAAACACGAGGCCAGAAGAGCAAGCAACGAAACACTGTTGTTGTCCTTTGACTGGCGAATTTTCTGAAGAATGGAAAGGCATCTTTCCAATTGCAGCGCAGTTCTGCCGGAAGATTCAACCATTGCACCGAACAAAGAAAAGGCATTCTCTTCTCTGTTATGGACAAGAATCGATTCTGCATCTTCAGGGGTGATAAGGTGAGACTTGTCAAAAATCAGAAAAAAACGGCTGCATTCCGAACGCAAAGATTCCGTGTTGTTTTCAACCATGTCCAGAATGACTTCCGCTGTTTCAGGTTCAATGGAATAACCGTTTTTCCGGAAAAAACCCGTTACCCACTGAGCCTTACGGTCTTCAAACATCTCCCAGAAAATCCGCTTGTTGTCTTTTGGAACAAGCGCATCAAGTTTTTTGTCTACGCTTGTTTCATCAGATACAAGAAACAGGAACGCGTCCTGTTCCGGCTGTGAAGCAGACAATTTTACCCATTGGCCCAGAAGATCGATGTCTTCCTTTTTTTTGATCAGTTCTGCATTACGAAGCACGACGAAACGTGCAGAAGCAAAGAGAGAGCCGTTCTGGAGAAGAGAAACAACCTGAGAAACAGACGTGTCTCCGGCATAAAGCAGATGAAAGTCACACTCGCCGAGTTTTTTTTCGACACTGCTGCGAAACTGGGAAATCGCATCATTGCGTTCTCCGATTTCAGCCCCTGTGTACAGAAAAATTGCAGGAGAAACTGAAGCCATCAATAAGTCCGGATTATTTGAGAAAGCACACCCAGAATACGTACATCCTGACAATAAATCGGCATGAAGTCAGGGTTTTCTGCCTGAAGCCTGATGCGTGTCGGCTCCTTGAAGAATCGTTTGAGCGTAACGGAATCATCAATCAAAGCAACAACGATTTCTCCGTCTGCGGCCGTCTCACATTGCCGGATTATTGCAAGATCTCCGTTGAGAATACCGGCATTGATCATGCTTGTTCCGCGAACGTGAAGGGCGAAGTATTTCTGACCGGAAGCCAGCCCTGAATTAGAAATTGATACGGAAGATTCATAGTTTTCTTCACAAAAAAGAGGACGCCCGGCAGCAACAGTACCCAAAAGAGGAATCTGAATAAGTTTGCTTGTTCTCTGAACTGAAGGAATATCCGTTTTAAGAACCCGCAGAGAACGGGATTTTTTATCTGACTGGGACAAATAACCTTTGCGCCGCAATGCTGCAATATGATCCTGAATAGCTTTGAGTGAAACCTGAAAATGTTGGGAAATTTCACGCACCGTAGGAGGGCACATGTTTGCTTCAGAATAAGACTGGATAAAATTCAATACTTGAGTCTGACGTTCGGTTAATCCTTTCATAACACTATACACTTTACTACACGTCAATACAAAACGCAAGTATCCCCGGAATGATTTAAAGAAAAAAAGCTGAAAGCAACCTTTCCGAACCAGAATATCTGCTCTCAGCTTTTATTTATTCATTTATTATTGATATTATTGAAGAAAATGTTTCTTACTCTTCTTCAAACTTATTTTCAAAAAGTGCATTGATTGCATCTACGGCTGCTTTTGCGTCACTTCCTTCTGCTGTTACAGTCAGTACGGTGTTATATCCGGCAGCCATAGTAATAACACCCATGATTGATTTTGCATTGATTGTCGTTGAATCCTTTTCAATGAGAATCTCTGACGCGAATTTATTTGCAGTCTGTGCAATCAAAGCAGCCGGACGTGCATGAATTCCAGCCCTGTTGCGAACAGTTACCATTTTTTCTGCTTTTGCCATTCCAATCTCCTTAGATAATCATAAAAAAACAAATTTATGTTTCCGCAAAAGAATGCGGTATTTCCTCATCAGTAGGAATCGTCTCCGCCGTAATAAGCATTTTGTGCTTCACCGGATTCTATCCACTTAAGAACATTCTGGTTGAAATCTCTTGCCGAATGATAGCCCATTGATTTAAGACGCTCATTCATGGCAGCTGTCTCAACAATAATCGGCACATTGCGGCCGGGTTTTACCGGAATCTCCAGCATAGGGATTTTTACGCCCAAAAGTTCCATATTAAGTTCCGCCGTTCCAAGACGGTCATAAACCTTGTTGACATCCCATTCTTCAAGTTTGACCACAAGCTGGACTTCTTTCTGCTCGCGGATGGCACCGACACCGTAAAGCTGTTCCACGTTGATGATGCCCAAGCCCCGCACTTCCATATGATGGCTTATGATCTTATTGGCACCCTGACCAAGAACGGTATTTCCGTTTACACAGCGCAATTCCACAATGTCATCAGCGACAAGACGATGACCGCGCTCAATCAGTTCCAGAGCAGTCTCGCTTTTACCGACGCCTGAATCACCGATCAGAATGATGCCGACACCGAAAACTTCTACAAGAACACCGTGAATAGTGCGTTTCGGTGCAAAAATGTTCGAAAAGACACGAAGCAACCGTGTGGAAAACTCAGTAGATTCCAAATCGGTAGACAGAACGGCACACCCGGCTTCTTCTGCAAAAGCAATAAAATCTTCAGGCACGTCCAAATCGTGGGTGAATACACAGCAAGGGGTTTCGTAAGAAAAAAACTGCCTGACCGTATCCGTGTTGTTTTCGCTGAAAAGTTTCTGAAGATAAGCGACTTCACCGCGACCGAAAAGCTGAACACGCTGGAAGGCGAAGGAATCGAAGAAACCTGAAAGAGCAAGTCCGGGTCGGTTGATATCAGGATTTTTTATGCTGCGTACAAGGCCTTTGCGCCCGCAGACACAATGCAGATCGAGAGAGTTGTGTCCCTTGAGATCCAAATCCAGCAAGTCTAGAACTGTAAATTCCTTGTCAGCCATAAAGAATAATATACCCTCTAAACGGATTTTTAGCAATCATAATCACATTCAAACAAAAACAGGCACTCCGGAAGCTTTTTTTTGCCCGAACGTGCCTGATTTTTCATTTTGATTGATTCAGTATGCAGGAGAAATCAGTTTTTTTCCTGGATTTTGTCTTTTTCTTTCTTGATTTTGTTGTCTGCAACGTCCATCAGTTTGTTGAGAGCAGCTGCAAAATCGTAGTCATCGGCTTCTATGTGAGCGGAAGCACCCCATCTGAAAGAAATGGAAGCATCGAAATAGAATTTTTTATCTTCCTTGACTTTGATGGCACATGTTGAAACCAAATCTTCTGCATATTTGATGCGTGAAAGTTTTTTGTTGATCAGGTCATTCTGATCCTGGTCCAGAACAAATCCCACTGCATTGATTGTTGTATTCATGTTGACTCCTGTAATAATCGTTGTCCAAATCCGACGGAAGCGGATTCCTGCGCAGAATTCCGTCTGTCATTACAGAGGCTTCCTGCGCCCGTCAAAAGTATAAACATAAAAACCTGAAAAAGCAAAATTTTTTTGTGCAAGGGGAAAAATGGAAAAATCACCGGTCGAAGGAAGATTTTATGTTCAGTTGTGATCTGTACTTTGCCACAGTGCGCCGGGAAATGTCGATACCACGATTCTTGAGTGCAGCGGCGATTTTCTCATCAGACAGTTTTTTTGTGCTGCCGCTTGCTTCATGCTCTGAAAGAATCTGCCGGATTTGAGCCTGAACAGCTTCCTTTGAAAGCACTGAATCTTCTGACACAGGAACAGTTGCGGGTTCATCTGCTGAAGTTGCGGCCGCAACAGGTTTTGAAGCTTTTACACCGCCTGATCCGGTGAAAAAAGACCTCAGTTCAAAAACACCGAAAGCGCAGCGTAGAAATTTTCCGTTTACAGCACGGGAAACAGTTGCTTCATGAAGGCCGGTTTCTTCCGCAATCTCCGCCATTTTAAGCGGCACCAATGCAGACCTGCCTTTTCGGAAGAATTCCTTCTGATGAAGCACGATTGCATTGGAAACAAGGTGCAAAGTGCGTGTCCTCTGTTCCACTGCCGACAGGAAATCTCTGGCATTGCGGACTGCTTCCGACGCGTATCGCGCACTTGCACCTTCTGTTTCCGCCAGTTCCCTGAAATCCTTTGAAACTGTAATTTTCGGAAGCTGACCAGATGTCAGTTCAACCACAAAATCATCACTTCCGTCTTCAAGTTCCTCCTCGGAAGCCTGGCGCACAATAACATCAGGATTTGCAAAAACGGTGCTGTTTCCGGAAGGAAAATCCTGTGCCGGATGGGGATTGAGAGTGCGGATGAAATCAAGGGCATTTTCTATATCAGATTCTGTCAGAGCGGAATAATCCATGCACACCGCTTTTTTTTCCGGCGGAAGAGCGTTCAGTTTACGAAGAATCAGCGGAGGACGGGGCGGATCCAGCAAAAGAAAATGATTTTTCAGAAGACAGGGCACAAAACTCGGGCAATCATCCCGGTTCTCTGCCTGAATTGCCAGGCTTTCTGCAATACCTTCGCAGCATACGCCGGAAGGATCCAGCGAATGAAGTTTTTCAAGGACATAATCCAAAAGCCCGGGAGAATCATCTTCTTCAAGGAAATTACTGCACGGTTCGACAAAAAATCCATGTTCATCAAGATTTTGAATCAGTTGTTCGCCGAGAATTCTTCCTCGCAAAGGAAAATCATCAAGCGGAGTCACAGCCCATTGCTCCAGAAGGTGTTCCTGCAATGTGGGACCGCTGTCAGGAGTGCTTTCAAGGAATTTCTGGTGATCATCACTGTCTTTTGCCGACAGATACGAAGAATCCCCCGTTATTTCCAAGGCCGGATTTTTTTCGATTTCTGCAAAAATTTCTGCACGAAGATCATCGGCGGACAGCTGCAGAAGATTGGCCTGCTGAATCATTTGAGGAGACAGTTTCTGCTGTTGCGCCATCCTTCCGTAGATGGACATTTCCATAGCACTCACGTCTTGAGTGTAGCATAAAGAAAAGTGATTTGATATATTTTTGAGCATGAAAAATGCATTCGTTAAAGCAGATATCCTGCTTCCCAAAGACAGATCAAATATGGAACAGTGGGCTGTGATCGCCTGCGACCAGTTCACCCAGGACAAAGATTATTGGAGCCGGTGCGCTGCCAATACCAAAGGGAATCCATCTACTCTGAACATTATTTTTCCGGAAGTTTACCTGAACGAAGGCGACAAAGCCGAACGTATTGAGAAAATCAACAGGACAATGAAGGAATACAGAGAATCTGTTTTTGACACACCTGTAAAATCATTCATTTATATAGAAAGAACCACAGAATATGGGCACACAAGATGCGGACTGATTGGAGCAATTGATCTGGAAGCCTATGAATGGAAGCCTTTTTCTACCGCACTGATCCGTTCAACAGAGCAGACGATCATTGACAGGATTCCGCCCAGAGTGGCCATCCGCAAAAATGCAAGCGTTGAAACTCCTCACATCATGCTTTTGGCAGACGATGCCCGCGGACTTCTTGTTGATACAGTCGGAAAGGCTGCAAAAAAACAGGAACCGCTTTACGACACGGATCTTATGGAAAAAGGCGGACACATCACCGGCTGGACTTTGGCGGAATCAGACGAAAAACTGGTTCAGAATGCGCTGGACGAACTGGCGGAACAGAACAGGCAGCCTGACGGAAGCACTTTTCTTTTTGCAGCCGGCGACGGTAACCATTCCCTTGCAACAGCAAAAGCAGTTTGGGACGAACTGAAAACCAGTGTCCCCGAAGCTGACAGAGAAAATCATCCCTGCCGTTATGCCCTTGTGGAAATCGTAAGCATTTATGACAAAGGGCTGACTTTTGAGCCGATTCACAGAGTTCTCTTCGGAGCAGAAGGACGTTCCGTTGCAGAAGAACTGGCTGCCGTGCTTGAAGGAACGCTGACAGCCGCTGCCGATTCAGAGGAACTGGAAAAAGCAGTCGGTTCAAGCAAAGCAGATTTCGGCATTGAATTCATGGAAGACGGAGAACTTAAATGCCTTCTTCTCCATACAGCAATCAAGGAACTTGCTGTCAGCAGACTCCAGCCGGCATTGGACAAAATCATGGAAGGCAAAAACTGGGAAATTGATTTTATCCATGGAGCTGACGAAGTGCTTCGTCTCAGCAGAAAGCCTGAGTCAACGGGAATCCTTTTGCCGCCGATTGCAAAGGACAGCTTTTTCCAGACAATTGCAACCAACGGACCTCTGCCCCGCAAAAGTTTTTCAATGGGTGAAGCAACTGAAAAACGCTATTATCTTGAATGCCGTTCTTTGGTTGACTGATTTTTCCGGTTGCCTACTTGCTTTTTTTCAGTTTATTCATTATTCTGAAAAAACTTGCGCCGGCGTGGTGAAATTGGTAGACACGATAGACTCAAAATCTATTAAGGGTGACCTTGTAAGAGTTCAAGTCTCTTCGCCGGTATGAAAGCTGTCCTGATTTTTCAGAGACAGCTTTTTTTATGTCCTTTCATCCGTCAAAGACAAAATCCCATGGCACCTTCGTTATTCCTGAGTCCGACAGCTTCTTCCATGTGTTTTCCGTTTATTCCGTATGCCCCTTCCATATCAGCAATTGTTCGTGACAATCTTATGCAGCTGTGCACCGCGCGGGCAGAAAAATCGTTTTTGGACACCGCATCCGACAGAATCTTTGTAGCAGTGTCATCCATCTTGCAGTAATAATCCACTTCTTCCGGTGTGAGAAGCGCATTTGCTTTTCCCTGTCTTTTCCGCTGTGTCTCAACCGCCCGCCCTATGTCCAGACGCAATTCTCCGGTAGACACACTGCCGTACTGCGTTTTCCGTCCTGTTTCCGCCGCGTCCACCAATGCACCTGCTTCCTGAGACACATTCACGCGGATGTCAATGCGGTCCAGAAGCGGTGCGGAAAACTTTTTCCAATATTGTTCAACAGAACGCACACTGCAAAGACAGAGTTTGTCTTCGGAGCCGTAGTTTCCGCAAGGACACGGGTTTGTCGCGACCATCAGCTGGAATTTTGCAGGAAACGTGGTATGGCGGCCTGCTCTGCTTAATGTTATCCGCCTGTTCTCCAGAGGAACACGCAATGTCTGCAGAACAGAAGTTCGGAATTCGGCCGCTTCGTCCAGAAAAAGAACCCCGTTGTGTGCCAAAGAAATTTCTCCCGGCATACAGTGTGGACCGCCTCCGGCAATTCCTTCCAGACTTGCCGACTGGTGGGGACGTCTGAAAGGTGCTTCACGGACGAGTGTCCTGTCCCGTGGGAGAATGCCGGCAAGACTGTATATGCGAGTTACTTCACGGGCTTCATCTTCCGTAAGCAGAGGCAGAAGGTACGGAAAGCGTTCCAAAGCAAGAGTTTTTCCGCATCCCGGAGGTCCGTAAACCAGACAGTTATGACCACCGGCCGCAGCAATCTGAAGAGCCCGCACAAGTTTTTTCTGTCCTGCAATGTCAGAGAAATCCAAACCGGCAGGAACCGATCCGAAAAGCACGGGTTCTTCTTTTGTTTCCTTTGCTTTCCGGACTGATTTTTCAATTCCCGGGCATGAAGTCATGATTTCCACAGCGTTTTTTTCCATGATTATTTCAAGGGCTTTTTTGGCATCCACAAGATTTTCAACCCCATAAACATCCATTTCTGACAAAGCTCTTGCTTCAAGTTCATTTTCTTTCGGGACAATGCAATACTGGATACCGTTTTCACAGGCCGTGGAAACTGCTGCATGGACTCCCCTCACCGCCCTGATTTTTCCGGACAGTTCCAGTTCTCCCATCACAAGGATTCCGTCGTCAAAGGACAGATTCACTGCATTGTCACTCCTGCTCTCTTCGGCAAAAGAAGTTTTGGCATCAAGCACTGCAAGGGCAATCGCAAGATCAAAACCGGCACCTTCCTTTTTTACGTCTGCAGGCGACAAACTGATGAGAACCCGTTCCGGCGGAAACTCAAATCCGGAGTTGATTATTGCAGAACGCATCCGTTCACGTGATTCTTTTACCGCATTGTCAGCAAGGCCTACCAGATCGATTGCGGGAATTCCGCGTCTCAAATCCACTTCTACACTTACAAGGGAACCTTCGTAGCCAAAAGGCGAATAACTGACTACTTTCATGAAAAACAAAAACCTCCATAAGGATTCACAAAGAAATTCACAAGGATTCAAAATCCCTGCACATTTCTTTTTATGGAAATTTTTGAAAAAAAATCAAAAAAATCAGAGGAGTTGCAAAAGTTTTATAAAAAAATTCTATTTCTGAATCATTTTCTGCAGATTCGGAAGGAGTTCATCGGTCCAGAACCGGTCTTCAATTTTCTTCATACCCGCAGTGTGTCCGATTCTCCGGTCCGCACGGACATGTTCTCCGTGAAAATCACTTCCGCCCGTCACAAAAAAACCGAGTTTCCGGGCAAGTTCTTCAAGCCGGATTGCTTCACCGACCTTTGTCCCCGGATGCCATGCTTCAAGCCCGCGGATTCCGCTTTCAAAGTGATCCGCAAGCACAGGCTCCAGTTTGCCCCAGCTGAGATACAAAGACAGAGGATGTGCCAGAACCGGTATTCCCCCGGAATCATTTATTGCTTCAACAGCATCAAACAGGTCTACACCTTCCCGGTCCACGTAGTAAGGCCGCCCTTGCGCCAGATATTTGTCAAAAGCCTGCTGGCGTTTCTTTACAATGTTTTTCTCAACCATGTAGGCGGCAATGTGAGGCCGACCCAAACATGGCAAACTGAACATCTGCAGAAGTTCGTCATAATCTACCGGCAGACCGTCTGCTTTCATTTTTGAAATCATTGATCTGTTCCTGTCTTCACGTCCGGCCTGAAGTTTTGCAATCAGTTTGTCCAAAGATTTTGAAATTTGTCCGAGCCCCAGCCCCAAAAGATGGAATTCTCCGCGATTAACTTCTATGTTCAGCTCTATTCCGCGCACAAAAGTTATTCCGCATTCAGCTGCCTGCTTTTCAGCCCGGTCAAGGCCTGCAACCGTATCATGATCTGTAAGTGCCAGAACGGATATTCCCTTTGTCTGCGCATGAAGAACAAGCTGTTCCGGCGTAAGTTCTCCGTCCGATGCAGTTGAATGTGTGTGCAAATCAATCATGAAAAAACAATAGCATATTTTAATACTTTGTGTTATAGTTAATTTGATTTAGCAGATTTAAAACAAATCAGTTCTTTTTTTGGAGCGAACACGAAATGCCAAGAGCGGTGTCTTACACAAAAGGTTCAATTATTTACTTTGCCGAAGATAAAGATGAACGTATTTTTATCCTTCAGAAAGGCATGGTTATTCTTACCAGCACAGACATTGAAACCGGATCTCCTGTCACTGAGTACATTCGCGAAGGTGAGTTTTTTGGTGTAAAATCAGCATTCGGACACTTTCCCCGCGAAGAATCTGCTACTGTTGCCGCTGACTGCGTTACCATCGTAATGACTGTCGCTGAATTTGAAGCACTTTTCAGCAACAACAAACAGATTATCATGAAGATGCTGCGCGTTTTTTCAAACCAGTTGCGTGCAATCCATAAAAAAACCGAATCAATTCTGAACAGTCATGAAGATGTAAACCAGTACACTGGAATGCAGTCCGTTGCACAAAGTTTCTTTGATGATGATCAGTACAGTTCCTGCTGTGACATCTGCAAAAAATTCATGACACGGTTCCCGACCGCGCCGAACATCCGCGAAATCGCAAAACTGTATACCGACGCAAAACACAGGGCAGATGTTCAGTCTGCACGCGGAACACATCAGGAAACACTGGCTGTTCTGCCTTCTACAAGCAGTGCAATCAAACAGTTTTCTCTGCCCGCGTTCTCCCGTTTTGCAAAAACTTTTGAACCCGGTTCCGTCATCATTTCTGAATTTGAGCCCGGAGACTGTTTCTATCTGATTCAGTCCGGACAGGTTCAGCTTGTAAAAACCGTAAAAGGTTCCAAGAAAAACCTGGACATCCTTATGCCCGGCGAATTCTTCGGTGAAATGGCAATCCTTGAAAACACACCACGTTCTGCAACTTGTGTCGCAATCGACAGAGTTGAAGTTCTGGAATTCAACAAAGAAAACTTTGAAGTCCTTATTACAGGCAACCCGCAGATTGCACTTATTCTGCTCAAGCTTTTCTGCAAACGCATTTATGACCAGAAACGCCGTTTCAAGATTTTGTGCATTCAGGACAAAACTGCCCGCATTGCAGACGTTTTCCTTATGTTCGACGAAATGAGCAATTTGGGCAACGTAAGCGACCGTTCACGCAGATTCAACCTTACAGTGCAGGATCTTTCACACTGGGCCGGACTCCCCATTGAAGTTGTGCGTGACGAAGTTAACAAACTGGTCGAAAAACGCAAACTTGAAGTTTTTGACAACTACATGGTTGTAAGCAACATTGTTGAAATGCGCCGTCTTGTTGACCAGAAGTCAATGCAGCGCCGCGTGTCAGGTTGACCTTTGCAATCTTTTTTGCTAATCTCATAAAATCTTGCCAATTTAGCTCATCTGGTAGAGCAGCGCCCTCGTAACGCGCAGGTGCTCGGTTCAAGTCCGGGAATTGGCTGCAGACAGGATCTTCCGACTGGTTCGGGGGATCCTTTTTTTTGTTTCAACTATCATTTTTTTTCCTTTTTTTATGATTTTTTTCATTGCGGGCAGAATGTTATCGTGATACCCTTGTGCTATGTATTTTCGCGAATCTGATACCCCGCTTGATGTACTGATTGCCGATGACAGTTCTGCAATCAGAATGCTGCTTACACACACTCTGGAAAAATGGGGATTCAATGTTACTGTCTGTTCCAACGGCAATGAAGTTTGGCAGCAGGTAAAAAAAGGCACTCATTTTCACATCTACATTTTGGACTGGGTTATGCCGGGACTTTCCGGGCTTGAACTGTGTCAGAAAATCAGACAGATGCAAGGTAATGAATACAGTTACATCATGCTGCTGACCAGCAACAGTACCACAAATGACATTGTAGAAGGGCTTTCAAGCGGCGCCGACGATTACCTGATCAAACCGGTTGCAATCCAGGAACTGAAAGCACGCATCAAAGTGGGACAGCGTCTGTTCAATTATCAGGCGGAACTTCAGAGACGGGAATCCAATGTTCTTGTAAGCTGCTACAAAGCACTTACAGAACTTGCTGAAGCGCGGGACTACGAAACCGGAACTCATATTGCTCGTATTGCGGGGCTTTCGCGGGCTCTTTCTGAAGCGGCAGGATTACCGTCAGATTTCTGCAAAGACGTGGAAACTTTTTCACCAATGCATGACATCGGGAAGGTCGGGATTCCGGACGGGATTCTTCATTTGCCCCGCAGACTGAATGCTGATGAGTTTGCCATAATGAAGACACATGCCCAAATTGGTTATGAGATTCTTAAAGACAAAAAAACACTGGAACTGGCCGCAGAAATTGCATGGTCACATCATGAAAAATGGGACGGAAGCGGATATCCGTGCAATCTGAAAGGCGAAAACATTCCTCTTTCGGGCAGAGTCGTTTCCATTGCTGACGTTTATGACGCCCTGCGTTCCGTACGGCCATACAAAACATCGTTCAGTCACGAAGATTCCATTGAATGGATTATCGGTCAGAGCGGAAAAAGTTTTGACCCTGATCTGATTGATGCTTTCAAAAAGTGTCACAAAGAACTGGAACACATTTTTGACAGCCAATACAATCCGGAATTCGCACAGTCACTGCTTTCGCAGGGATCCCGCGACTGATCAGTCCGGATTGCAGGTTTTCATACAGAACGCACTGCAAGACAGAGCGGGACAAGGCGCTTTTATTTCGTTACGTCGTGAAGCCACTTGCGGGATTTGAGACGAAGGAAAAGCATGAGCGCCTTTCCGAAATTGTCGCTCATAATGCAGATGTAAATCACAATTGCCGGCGCGTGGAACATAAAAGTTGCCACAGCAGCCAAAGGCAATGAAAGCACATACATGAAAAGCACATCTGCTACGGCTGAATAAACTGTGTCTCCACCGGATCGGCACACACCTGTAACCATCAGCATATTGAATCCGTTGAAAGGATACATGAAAGTCAGAAAACGCAGCATATACTGAGCCTGCGTAATGATATGAGGTGAAACGTTGAAGAAAAATTTCAGCGTTAGGGACAGCGGCCACAGCATTGCACCCACAAGAATGCCGACAACCGGAACAAGTTTTGCACAACGGTTTGCGTAAGCAAAAGCCGTTTCACGATTTCCTTCCCCGATTTTTTTGCCTATGAGAACTGCAGCCGCGTTTCCGATTCCCATAAGAAAAATCCATGTGAGATTGGAAATTGTACCCGTAATGTTGAAAGCCGCATAAGCATCGGTTCCTGCGCGGGCCATGATTGCATTCTGAAGCGTTATGCCGAAAGACCAGATGGTCTCATTGATGATTACCGGCGCGCCGATTCTGAGAAAACGCGCTGCAAAATCTTTTGAAAATCCGAACAGTTCTTTGAGTTTGCCTGCAGGCGGAAGCTTTTTCTGGTAAGAAATTGCAAGAAGAATGATGCAGTTAATCAAATGGGAAATCAAAGTTGCCAAAGCCGCACCACGTATTCCCATCTGAGGAAAAGGCCCGACCCCGAAAATCAGCAGCCAGTTGAAAAGAGCATTTACCAGAAGGGACACAACAGAAGCAATCATGGGAACCCGGGGATTTTCGACACTGCGGAGGCTCAGACCGAAAACCATGCCCAAAGCGAAAAGCGGATAAGACCAGCTTACAATGCGCAGATAGCCTTCTCCGGCAGCAATCACTTCCGGATCATCAGAATAAAAGCGGAGAACCAGTTGAGGACTGATCTGAATCACTGCAAAAAACAGAAGGGACACAAGAACTGAGACAAGGAGCGAAATACCTGTTGCCTGCCGTATGTGAAGAATATCTCTCTTTCCCCAATATTGGGCAACAAAGATTCCGCATCCTGATGTGATTCCAAAAAGAATCATGTTGAAAAAAAAGAAAAAGTTGTTTCCGAGTCCAACTGCTGCAATGGATACTTCGCCCAAACGGCCGACCATGATTGTATCCAGCATGTTGATGAATGAATTCACGAAGTTCTGCAAGATAATAGGAGCCGCAATAAAAAGCATGCTTCTGTAGAATTCTTTGTCGAAAGAATGTTTTGCTTTGATCATAATATCCCTGAATGAGCAAAAAAACGCTGCAAACTCCGGCTGTTTGTCCGTTGTCTGCAGCGCTCTTGTATCATCCGCCGGTTGCCGGGCTTTTGCGGCAAGGAAGCGGAAAAGTTTTCCGGCAGTTCAAAGAACCGATCTGCCGGACACATGAAATTTTAGTTTCTGAAGCTGTGAATTGCAGCCGGAATGCGGCCTCCACGGTTGATAAAATCAGCACAGCCGAAGGGACTTACTTTGATGATGGGAGCACCGCCCAAAAGTCCGCCGAACTCTACCCAGTCACCGACTTTTTTGCCGGGAACAGGAATGAGACGTACAGCTGTGGTTTTGTTGTTTACCATACCGATAGCCATTTCGTCCGCAATGATACCGCTGATTGTAGTTGCAGGTGTGTCACCGGGAATTGCAATCATGTCAAGACCGACAGAACATACACATGTCATGGCTTCAAGCTTTTCAAGACAGATGGAACCGTCGCGGACTGCTGCAATCATGCCTTCATCTTCTGAAACGGGAATGAATGCGCCAGAAAGACCGCCTACGTTTGTGCTTGCCATTACACCGCCTTTTTTGACCATGTCAGTAAGCATTGCAAGGGCAGCTGTTGATCCGGGAGCACCGGCACGTTCAACACCGATTTCTTCGAGAATGCGGGCAACAGAGTCCCCGACTGCCGGAGTAGGTGCAAGAGAAAGATCCAGAATACCGAAATTTACTCCGAGACGGCGTGCAGCTTCCGTACCGACCAGCTGACCCATACGTGTGATTTTGAATGCAGTTTTCTTGATGCCGTCAGCAAGCACATCAATGGGCTGTCCGCGGTATTCTTCACAGGCAGCTTTGACAACGCCCGGACCGGAAACACCGACTGAAAGGACTGCTTCTCCTTCACCGGGTCCGTGGAATGCACCGGCCATAAAAGGATTGTCTTCAGGAGCATTGCAGAAAACCACCAGTTTTGCACAGCCAAGACCATCTTTGTCTGCAGTGGCTTCAGCGGTTTTTACAATTACATCACCCATCAGTTTTACGGCATTCATGTTGATACCGTTTTTTGATGTTCCCAAGTTGATGGAAGAGCAAACTCTGTCAGTTACGGAAAGTGCATGAGGAATGGAATTGATGAGCGTAAGGTCACCTTCAGTCATTCCTTTCTGAACAAGGGCAGAAAATCCGCCGATAAAATCGACGTTCAGTTCTTTTGCCAGTTCATCCAAGGTGATTGCCCATTCGGTATAGTCTTTTTCACCGGAAGGTTCTGCAACCATGGAAATAGGTGTTACGGAAATGCGTTTGTTGATGATGGGCACACCGAATTCTGTTTCGATGGAGCGTCCCACTTCAACAAGATTACCTGCGTAACGAAGGATTTTTTCACGCATGCGGCGGCGGCTTTCTTTTCCGCTTTCACAGGCACAGTCACGCAAAGAAATACCCATTGTAATTGCGCGCACATCAAGTTTGTGGCGCATGAACATGTTAACGGTTTCTTGGATTTCGTCGGGAGTAAACAGCATGTTGATTCCTTTTGAGGTCCGGATTAAACGCGGTGCATTGCGCCGAAAACGCGCTCATGCATAATGTTGATTTCTACACCCATTGATTCACCGACTTTGTTCATATCGGTTCTGAGATCCGCAATTGTAATTGCAGACTGAGAAAGATCAACCATCATCATCATGACGAAATTACCGGACAGAATAGTCTGTGTAATGTCTACGATATTTACTTTTTTTTCTGAAAGGTATGCGCTTACGCGAGCGATAATACCAACCTGATCGGATCCGACAACTGTGATAATTGCATTATTCATGAGAAAAAGAATACCGAATTAGCAAAGAAAACTCAACGGGAAAAACAGACTGAAAAATCCCCTGAATGCATAAGTTTCAAGGGATTTTTCTCAGACTTATTCTTCTGTGCTTTCTTCTTCCGGTTCAAGAAGTTCGGCAAGGACTTCCGCTTTGTATTCAGCTTTTTCTGCTGCAGCGTCGAATTTGCCGATAACCTTTGTCAAAAGCTTTGCATCCGGTTTTTTCACCGCAAACATTCTGTAGAAATCTGCCGCAACTTTCCGGCACAGTTCCAGTTTTTCTTTGTTGAACCAGACAACGTTGTCAAAACTGTTGGCCCCGATCGTGTCAAAAGCACGGGGGCTTTCCAGGAACGCAGAATATGCTCTGTACAAAGATTCGTCTGCGTTTGCGGGCGAAAGCACTGTGCCTGCCGTAAGCACTGCATCCACAAAAATGCGGAACAACGGGAACAGTTTGTCATAACTGGAACCTGCATCAGACAGAAGATCACGTGTTTTGCGGTCAAGACGCCACAGTTCTATCAGCGTCTGCACATCTTCTGCAGTGGCCGTTTTGCCGCACATTTCATTGAGTGCAAAAGCAAAAGCAAATCCGCAAAGCGCTTCTGCTTCGGTCCGGTCAGTCAGTTTCAGTGCGGCCAAAGCTTTTATCCGTTTTTCAAAAGCTTTCCATGCTTTTTCTGCGCGGACAGACCATTCGGTTTTGTCAGCAGGGGCAACAATTTTTGACACGGCTTTTTCTGCTGCAGCTATTTTTTTTGCCTGAGCGGCAGCAGCTTTTGCAGCGGCCTTTTTTGCCTCTTTTTCTGCTGCTTTTCCTGACGCTGCTGTTTCAGAAATGTTTTCCTCTGCCGGTTCTGCAGAAATCTCCGCAAAACGCAGAGCCGTCAAAGTTTCTTCTGCACCATAACCGGCAGCAACAAATTCTCCCAGTTTTTCAAAATAAGCCATTGCAGCAGGTTTTTCCGCTGCAAGAACATCTGCCAGCTTTTTGACCGGTTTTACCGGTTCAGCGACAGTCACTGCTGCAGAATCAGCTTTTGCAGCGGCCTTTTTTGCCTTCTTTGAAGCAGGAACTTTTGCTTTTTTGACGCAGGCATCAACCGCATCAGAAACAAATTCCGGAGAAAGAGCACCTGTCAAAGTTCCGTACAAATCCTTGAGATAAACCTCTTTGAGTGCTACATCCACATTCCGCATGCCTTTGCCGTTCAGATAACTGCACAAAGTCCGCCACTTGCCTGTTGCATCGTCGGTTACTTCATACATGTTCAGAAGCACCTGATATTCAAATCCGTTCAGACTGATGAACATTCCCTCTCTTTCCAGAGCAGCATTTTCACGGATGTACCACAAACCGCTTCTCTGTTCCTGGAAAATGAGGAACGTGTCGGGAGCAGAAGACAGATTCAATGCCTGTGCAACGGATTTTGTCTCATGACGGATGTTTCCGTTTTCGTCTTTTACTGCGGAAGGACATGACATTCTGATCCATCCGGCTGCAGACTGATAAACGTTATTATAGAAGACAACCGCGCGTTCCGAGCCGGAGCGGTTTGAATATGCAAACACGTTTTCGTTTACACTGCCGTTGTTCCAGACGTCAAAGAAACAGAAATTTTCGATTCCGCTGAACAGATAGCGTTTTTTCATCAGCGGGAAAATATCATGTTCATGGCGGGCAATCAGTCCCAAGTTCGGCTGCTCATCTTTGTAGGCTTTTGTGTACTCCATTCCGTATTTTTCTTCAAAGCCTTCAATCTGCCCATGTCCGAACATGGGAAGCCCCGGCATGGTTACCATGAGAGTACAGACACCGAAATATTTGTCATCCCTGCCGAACTGGGCCACAGCGGTTTCTTCGTCAGGATTATTCATGAAGTTTACAAACCGTTTCAGAACTTCCGGATCAAATTCCATTGTGTTTTTGACTGTATCACGGTATTTCTGATTTTCTTCCTTCTTGAGCATGTTCATGAAAGCACTGTTGTAAACACGGTGCATGCCCAAAGTACGGACAAAATAGCCTTCCATCATCCAGAATGCTTCTGCAAGAAGCAATGTGTCCGGAACTTCCTGAGCACAGCGGTCAACAACTTCACGCCAGAATTCATTTGGAATTGCGTTCTCAAAATCATTGCGGCTCATGGCATATTCTGAACGGCTTGCAATGTCACCGCCCTGTCCGGGTTCCGGATACCAGAGACGACGGATGTGTTTTTTTGCAAGAACCATTGCAGCATCAAAGCGGATAATCGGGAAATTGCGTGCCACATGGAGAATTTTCTGAATTACTTCTTCCCGGGCCTGAGGATTGAGAAAGTCAATCTGAGCAGTATCATTCCATGGCAGACCGGTTCCGTCGTTTCCATGATACAGATAGCGCACATCACCGGTTGCATTGTCTACACGCTTGTAAACTACTGCGCAGTCATCCTTGGAATAGTAATGGTCTTCAAGATAAACACTGATTCTCGGGTCAAGAGAAAGGTTTTCGCCTGTAAATGTGTAGCCGGGGAAAGGGCATTCTCGGGTCTGAACAAAAAGATCGGGACGTTCCACAACCCATTTGCTGTCAAGACCGGTATGATTCGGAACCATGTCCGAAGCCAAACGGATTCCTCTGCACCAGAGTCTGTAACGAAGATTTTCAAGAGCAGGCCATCCGCCCAACTCTTTTGCAATGTCATAATCATGAAGGCTGTATGCACTGGCCGCCGCTTCCGGGTTTCCGCACTTCTGTTTGATGCGTTTGCTTCCCCAGCTGCGTTCCCAAAGACCGATAAGCCAAAGGCCTGTAAATCCTTGGTTTGCAAGAGTATCCAGCTCTTCGTCGGGAATCTGGTCCAAAGTTCTGATGGAACGGCCATATTTTTTTGAAAGCTGATCAAGCCAGACAAGAACAGTTTTTGCCATGAGCACAACCCGGGGCATCCATTCTCTGTCCGGGCTGAAACGCTCATATTCTTTCATAAGGGAATCGTAATTATACGGCTCCATGGGAGGAAGACCTCCGCCACCCTGTCCGCCGGCACCACCTCCGAAACCTTGCCAGGACGGTTTTTCTTCCTCTGCAATCATATCGATTCCGGAAAGCAGAAGCCGCTGAATCATTTCGCCGAGGACTGAAACCCAATGCTGACGGATGTAATCCAACTGGCCCCGCAAACTGTTGGGGCTGAACAGTGCCGGCTCACGAAGCATGGAAATCAGATCCGTATAGTTTGGTCCGAAAAGGGGCTGCTTTTTGAAGAACTCCTGGATTTTTGCCCAAGATGCCGCATAATCAGGATTTTCAGCAAGAACATCGTCTCCGAAAAGCATTGAAAACTGAGCCATTGCAGGGTTTTCGGAAGCGAGATGCAGGAGCACCATTTCTTCCAGTGTCGCCACCCGGTTGCTGATGCCGTCCGTACTGGACGCAAGATATTCTTCCTGAGAAATCTGACCCGCATAAACTGCAACAGGCGGAAATTCTGCAGAAAACTCAGAAATCAGCGCATTCACACTGTCTTTTCCCAAATCCGCTTCCAAATATGAAAGGAGTTCTTCAAAAGCTTCGGGATTCTGCTGCTTCCGGAATTCAGCACAGACATGATGAAAAATTTCATCAATCAAACCCATTGCATTGATCTGTCCCGCTTTCAGAAGCTGGTCAGAAGGCAGCAGATTTTTCATTGCATTGTTTACTTTCTGGGCAAAAACACGTACGGCCTTAAAGTCCCTGAAAATCACATTGCCGTCATAGGAAAAGAGTGCTTTGTCAAATCCGCACAAATCACGAATCCGTCTGTTGATATGGAATTCCATCAGTTTTTCCCCTTTGATTTTTTTGCTTTGGAAAGTGCCTTTATTGCAGCACAAAGTTCTTTGTCTTTGTTCAAGTCTTCAATCAAGGCAGGCAGACGATAAGTCCAGTTGAAATCATTCACGCTTCCGGGAACATTGATCCGTTCTGCTTCAGGATCTTCGTCATAATACGTTTCACTCAGAGCAAGATAATCCTGAATCGGATGAATGATATAAGTGCTTGCAGAAGTTGCCGTTACAGACAGAATCCGTTCTGCAGTTTCAGGAGCATATGTACCGTCCGGTTCCAGTTCCGGACAGAAAGCTTCTGCAAAATCCGCTGCATCCGGTTCGTTGAGCCACCAGAGCCGCAATGTTGAACTGTCGTGGACACTGGTTGTAGTAACGCTCTGCACAGGATAATCGGCAAAATCTTCAAAAGGCTGTCCCGGCTGATCCCAAAGACGGCTCCAACGCACAACTTTGAGACGCTGGATGTTCAGGTCATGGAGAACCGACGGAAGACAGTCGATATTTGCGCCCAAATCTTCGGCACAGGAAATCATGTCTGTGCAGCCTGTCAGTTCGCCAAGAACAGTACGCGCCTGTTTTTCCCACAGGTATTCCATCTTTTTGTTTTTTTCTGCAAAAAGTTCCTTGAAAAACTCCTGCTCCTTGGAATCAAGGCTTTTCCATGCAGTAGTTTCTGTATACGTCCAAACCGGATAAAACTTGTCTTTTTCAACTTCAACCAGCATCCGGTCACGCCATTTTTCTGCAAGCGCCTGCTTTACAGGATCCGGAATGTCGGAACGGCTGTAAATATCGCTGTCACAGGAAATTTCGCTGTTGAAAAGCCACAGTTCTTCGTCACCAATGCGATCCGCCACAGTGCGAAGAATACCGTGACTTCCAAGGTAATCACCGTTGTTCACGGCTTCCACAAGGTTTGTGGGAATGTGCGGCCGGCTCAACCAGCGGATGCGTTCGTCAGTAAAACCTTCATCATTGAGTTCCGCCCGTGTAATCGGCTCAAAAGGTTCAGTATGTCCCAAAACGGCAGTAGTTTCCCCATAAGGAATTGCCCAAATGCGGAAAAATCCCAGAATGTGGTCAATGCGGTAAACATCATAATATTTTGAAGCTGTTTCCAGACGTTTTTTCCACCAGGAATAATCAACTTTTGCAAGATTCTTCCAATTATATGTAGGAAATCCCCAGTTCTGCCCGACCGGATTGAATCCGTCTACAGGAGAGCCTGCCCTAAGAGCATCATTGAAGAACTCAGGATGCGCCCATGCATCATGAGAATCTTCGTTCATCATGATCGGGATGTCTCCCTTGATTTTCAGCCCTTTCTCACGGACATAAGCCGCAGCTTCGGCAAACTGCCGGTCAAGGTGCATCTGAATCCATGCGTAAAAAAGTTCGTCACCTTCAATTTTCTGATTTTTCCAGCATTTGTCTTTCGGCCAGCTTTTCCAGGAAGACTGCATATAATCATCTTTGTAATGCATAAAGACAGCGTATTCATGAACCCAGGGATTTTTTCCAATCCAGTCTGAAAGTTCTGCATCTGCTGCAATGGACTCCCGGTTTTTTTCGTAAATTGCCCGCAGAATCCTGATTTTTTCCCATCTTACCTGCGAATAATTGAAACGCTTCAAAGATTCTGTTTCTTTTTTGAATTTTTTAAGTTCTTTTGCCGCATCCGGTGCATTCTGAAGTTCAGGAAGCTGCCCGACGGACAAATAAATCGGGTTAAGTGCAAAAGCTGACAAAGCGCTATAAGGAGAACTGCCCGTTCCCGTATCATTTACAGGCAGAATCTGAATCAAAGAAAAGCCTGATTTTTTGCAGAAATCCGCAAAGGGAATCAAATCCAGAAATTCGCCGCAACCTGCACTTTTTTTTGTTTTCAATGCGCTTACAGGCACAGCAGTTCCGAAAGTTTTCATGGAAGCCTCCGTTATCTAATAAACCGTTTTACACGAGACAATGTCAACACTTTTGCAAGGAATATCGGCATTTCCGGCAATCCTTTGAAAGCGGACTGTGCGGTTTTAGAGAGCATATTATACAACAAAACCCTGAATTAAGGGAAAAATGTTTTGAACCTGAAGTATTTGTTTGCACTAACTGAATGTTTTATGCAACAATAAAGGCGAAAGTTCTGCTGTAAAACCGGAGGTTCGTCATGTTTTCTCTATTAAAACGCATATTCATAAAAGATTTTTCAAATTACACAGATCCGAAAGTCCGTACTGCTTATGGAATTCTTTGCGCAGGATTCGGAATTTTTCTGAACGTGATGCTGAGCGTCCTCAAATTTCTTGCAGGTGTAATGAGCAAATCCGTTGCGCTTACAGCAGATGCCATGAACAATCTGTCAGACGCAGCAAGCAGCATTGTTACTTTGCTCGGCTTCAAACTGGGCGCAAAAAAAGCGGACAAAGACCATCCCTTCGGTCACGGCCGCCTTGAATACGTAGCAGGTCTTATAATTGCGGGAATCATCCTCATCATGGGATTTGAGCTCGCACTTTCTTCCATTAAAGGAATCCTGAATCCGGAAAAAACAGAATTCTCATTTATTCCGGCTGTAATCATGATTGCTTCGATTGCGGTCAAATTCTACATGTATTTTTACAACCACCGCACTTCAAAACTGATTTCTTCTCCTGCCCTTGATGCAACAGCCAAAGACAGTCTTGGAGACATGATTTCAACTGCTGTAGCATTCGCTTCTCTTGTTCTTGGAATCTGGACAGATCTGCCTGTTGACGGAATCGGCGGACTGATCGTATCAGTTTTCATTCTTAATGCAGGACGGGAAGCCGCTCAGGACACAATTGATCCGCTTCTGGGCTTGCCTCCGGAAAAAGAGTTTGTAGACGGCATCGAAGAAACAGTTCTGGCACACGAAATTGTAGTCGGAATCCATGACCTGATCGTTCATGATTACGGTCCCGGACGCCGGATTATTTCGCTCCATGCAGAAGTCCCCGGAAACAGGAACATTTTTGACATTCACGATGAAATTGACGTGATTGAATTTGAACTGGCGCAGAAATTCAACTGCTGGGCAACAATCCACATGGATCCCATTGATACGGAAAACCAGCGTCTCAAAGAATTGAAAGCTTTGGTAGTTGAAATCTGCAAATCCATAGACAGCCGCATTTCAGCCCATGACATCCGAATGGTTCCCGGAACAACTCACACAAACCTGATTTTTGACATTGTACGTCCTCTGGACTGTACTTATTCAGAAGAAGAACTCCGCTCCATGATTTTTGAAAAAGTCCGGGAAACACAGCCCGATGTTCTCTGCGTGATTACCGTGGACGTTCCTTTTGTCTGACCGGGTGAATGTTTGAACAAAGGTCTGCAATCTGTTACAATTCGGGCATGATTATCAGCTCAATTGACCTTAAAGACGGCAAAGTCGTCCAGCTTAAAAACGGAAAAGATTTGATGCTGCAGCGGGATGACGCCGAGTCCCTGATTGCAGAATTCGACAAATACGGCGAAGTTGCAGTTATTGACCTTGATGCAGCTCTCGGAAACATTATTGCAGAAGGCAAAGAACGTGGTTCGACCGCAAACACACCCATTCTCAAAAGTCTTCTTCGCAAAGGCAATGTTCGCGTAGGTGGCGGAATCCGGGATGTAAAAAAAGCCAAAGAACTTGTTTCTTTAGGTGCAGAAAAAGTCATCATCGGATCTGCAGCATGGGCAAATGCCGAAGAAAGAGCCAAGGGAGCAATTCTTAACACTGCGTTTCTTGATGAACTTACTGCAGCCATCGGCCGCCAGAGAATAATCATCAGTGTTGATGCCATCAACGGAAAGATTGCCGTAAAGGGATGGACCGAGACAAACGGAATCGATCTGATTGAAGGCGCAAAAGCTGCTGAAACTTATGCCAGTGAACTGCTTTTTACATGTGTTGAAAAAGAAGGATGCATGCAGGGCACAGACATGGAAGCCGCAAAAAAACTGCGTGAAGCCGTAAAGTGCCGTGTTGTTGTTGCCGGCGGCGTATCTACACTTGAAGAAGCTGTTGCACTTGAAAAAATGGGATGCGATGTTCAGATGGGCATGGCTCTCTACACCGGAAAGGTTTCTCTTAAAGACGCATTCATTGAATGCCTCAACTGGGAAAAAGCCGCCGAAACTTCAGTAGGCCTCATTCCCGTGATTGCGCAGGCTCCAAGCGGAGAAGTGCTCATGATGGGATACGCAAACAAAGAAGCTTTCAACAAAACTTTTGACACCGGAAAACTTACTTTCTGGAGCCGTACACGCAATGTGCTCTGGACAAAAGGCGAGCATTCCGGTCATCACCTTTCTGTAATCCGCCTGCGCGCAGACTGTGACAGAGACACAATTCTTGCAACTGTCGTTCCACATGGCGGCGTCTGTCATACAGGAAGCTTTACCTGCTTTACATCAGATCCTGATGCTCCCAGTACAATGGAACGCCTCTATGACGTAATTGCAGACCGTTTCGCAAATCCCAAACCGGGTTCTTACACTGCAACTCTTGATGACAAACGTGTTCGCGAAAAAGTTGAAGAAGAAGCAGAAGAAGTAACTGAAGCAGAAGGAAAAGACGAAGTAATCTGGGAATGTGCAGATCTTCTCTACTTTTTGAACGTGCTCATGTACAAAGAGGGCGTTACATGGAGCGATGTAATGGGAGAACTTGACCGTCGTCACAAAAAATAACTGCAGGTTCTGCTTGAACTTGTATCATCATTCAAAAGGATAAGATTATGGCTGAAATGAAAATCATCAGTTCAAAGGAAATCTCTCAGGATTTTTACCTGCCGCGCAAAATTGCAAACGATGTTCATGACATTGTTCAGGGAATCATTGATTCTGTGCGCAAAGACGGTGATCAGGCCTTGCATCAGATGAGCGAAAAATTTGATCAGGCAGCGCCCAAATCCCTTTTGATCGATCCTGCCGATCTGGCAAGTGCTGCAAAAAAACTTCAGAAAGAAAACCCGGAGCTTTTTGCAGCACTCAGTTACACTTATAAACTCACTTTTGACTTTGCCAAACAGCAGCGTAACTGTTTTACTGACTTTGAAACAGAACTGGCGCCCGGACTGATTACCGGACAGAAGACAATTGCTGTAGAACGTGCCGGACTTTATGCACCTGCCGGAAGGTTCCCGCTTTTTTCAACGCTGATCATGTGCGCTGCTCCCGCAAAAGCTGCCGGTGCAAAAGAAGTTGTGCTTTGTACGCCGCCCCGAAGACATCCTGTAAACCCGGATCTTCCTTGGGCTGATGAAAACATTATGGCAGCTGCCCACATCTGCGGAATTACAAAAGTTTTTGCCTGCGGAGGAGCCCAGTCTGTTGCTGCAATGGCTTACGGAACTGCATCCGTTCCCCGTTGTGATGTAATTGTCGGCCCCGGAAACAAATTTGTTCAGGAAGCAAAACGCATTCTTTACGGAACTGTAGGCATCGATTTTGTTGCCGGGCCCACGGAAGCCTTTGTTGTTGCAGATGACAGTGCAAATCCTGCATGGGTTGCTGCAGATCTGCTTGCTCAGGCCGAACACGATGCTGATGCACAGGCCGTTCTTGTCACTACATCGAGGGAACTTGCGCAAAAAGTTGCAGACCAAGTTGATGCGCAGCTTGCCGGTCTTGCAACCAGAGAAACTGCTTTGGCTTCAGTTCGCAACAACGGACTGATAATTGTGGCACAAAACTTGGACGAAGCGGCAGAAATTGCCAACAGAAAAGCACCTGAACACCTTGAAGTGGCTTTTGACCAGGGAACTGACAGAGATTATCTGCTTTCCAAAGTACACAATTACGGAACCCTTTTTGTGGGTCATTACGCTGCAGAAGTTTTGGGAGACTATGCAGCCGGTCTCAATCATGTTCTGCCTACTTCAGGAAGCGCACGCTTTACCGGCGGTCTTTCAGTCCGGCACTTCATAAAAACTGTCACAACACTACGCACTGAAGAAAATCCGGACGGGTCCATCAAAGATGGTGTTGTAAAGTCAGCACAGACTGCCGATGTTCTGGGCCGTACAGAAGGTCTTGAAGGACACGCAGCAGCAGCCCGGGCCCGCCTTTAAACGGTTTTTTCCAATTATCTTATCGCAGCAATTCGCACTCCAAAAATGCAGTCCGAATAAAAGTCTTCGGGCTGCGTTTTTTTTGCATTTTTCTCCCTTTTTGCGCCATGCGAATTACCTGCTTACACTGCATAAAAAAAGGCCGCCCTTTTGCAGGCAGCCTTCAGTTTCAAATTTGTTCTGATCAGATCAAAGTGTCCAATGCATTTACAATTGTCTGATCATAGCGTTCAGGGTATTTCCGCAGCTCGCTGATAGCAGTTTCTTTATCGAAAATACCGTGATAATTGCGTTTTGAAATCTGTGCAATGAATGATTCAACAACGCGGATAAGACGTGAAACTGCAGGAATCTGTTTGTCATGCAATCCGTCAGGATAACCGGATCCGTCCAGGTTTTCATGATGCATGAGAATTGCTTCCACAAACACGGATTTGAATTTCTCCGGTACAAAATCAATCAGTTTGATTCCTTCGCGTACATGACTGCGAATCTGGTATTTTTCTTCCTCTGTAAGGGAACTCTTATTCAGAAGATTTTCATCAAGATTGAGGAATCCGATGTCGTAAACCATTGCAGCGCAGAAATACAGCATTGAAGTGTACTCACCCAAATCCATTTTCTGTGCAATTTTGAATACCAGTTCAGCAACATTCTTTGAATTGTTTTTACGGTTGGTAATCTTGTCAATTTTCTGACCCCAACGTTCACAGGCTGTTGCCAGATCACGGAGTTCTGCACGGAGTTCATCGCTGACTTCTTTTTTGTCAAACTGCTGGAGAGCTTTACGTCCGCCTTTTGAATCACTGTTTGCAGATTCAAGAGCACGCATTCCGCTGTAAAGATCTTCAAGGCTAAGATTGTTGTAATTGCTGGAAGCTTCCAGAGGAATACGCTGCAATTCGCTTACAACGCGGAGAGTTTCTGCAAAAAGCTTCTGCTGTTTTCTGGACATTGAAATACTGATGATTGCAGCAATGATTCCGATGAAAATCAGACCTACAAGAACAGCCAGCACGATCATAATCTGCTTGGTTGAAGCCTTTGAAGCTTCTGAACTGCTTTCAATTCCTACAAGAACAGTTTCAATTGCTTCTTTCTGCTGTTCCTGAATCAGAGCCTGAGCCTGCAGACTTTCATTGATTGCAGCACTTGTTTCTTCCTGATTCTGAATCAGTGTCTGAGTTGTTGTCTGCAATGTCAGGTTCGTCTGTTCCTGTCCGTCAAGAATTGTCTTTGTCGTTGACTGCAATGTCAGATTCGTCTGCTCCTGCCCGTCCAAAATCGTTTTTGTTGTTGACTGCAGAGCCTGATTTGTCTGCTGCTGCCCGTCAAGAATTGTCTTTGTCGTTGACTGAAGTGCCTGATTCGTCTGCTCCTGCCCGTCAAGAATCGTTTTTGTCGTTGACTGCAGAGCCTGATTCGTCTGCTGCTGGCCGTCCAAAATCGTTTTTGTCGTTGACTGCAAAGTCTGATTTGCCTGCTCCTGACTGTTCAGCAATGTCTGAGTAGTTGCCTGGAGAGACTGGTTTGTTGACTGAATCAGCTGATTTGTTTCTTTCTGTCCCTGTGCAATAGCCTGCTGATTCTGCTCAAGAAGCGAATTGGTCTGTTTGAGAGCTTGCTCTGTCAATGCCTGGTTTTCTTTTATAGCCTGACTTGTCTGACTGTTTGCAGTTTTCAGGGCTTCTGTAGCCTGAATCGCAGTTTTCTGCGCATCAGCCAAAGCCATGGTTGTCTGCTCCTGAACCTGCTTCATTGCTTCAACCTGAGCCTGTGCGGCCTGCATTGACTGAGCTGCCTGATTCTGAGCATCCTGAATTGCTTTTGCGGCCTGAGCGGTCTGCTGTTGTGCAGACTGAAGAGCTATGGCAGCCTGATCCTGGGCATCTTTCATGGCCTGTGCCGTCTGCTGCTGCTGAAGCTGCATTGCCGCAATCTGTTCCTGACTCTGCTGGAAGGCAAGAGCTGTCTGCTGCTGCTGTGCTTGTGCCGCTTCCAAAGCCTGTGCTGACTGTTTCTGTGCGTCAGCAAAAATCTGTGCTGTCTGCTGCTGCTGAGCCTGAGCATCCTTCAAAGCCTGCGTGGTCTGCTGCTGCTGAAGCTGCATTGCCGCAATCTGTTCCTGACTCTGCTGATAAGCCAATGCTGTCTGTTCCTGAGAAGCAGACAATTCGTCAATTTTTGACATGAGCGTGTTGTTGGCCGCAATCAGAGCTTCTGTCTGTTCGGAACTTGCACCCTGTCCCATATTGCTTGCAACTTTAAGTGCCTCTGTTTCAATACGGAGCTTTTCAATCTGGGCGGCTTCGGCCTCAAACTGAGCCTGAACCTGATTCATTTCACGAGTCAGCTTTGCATCAATTACGGAAGGGAACTCAGCGGCCCACTGACGGAACTCTGCAAAAGCCACTGTATCTCCGGCAACCTTCACATCTCTAAGATAATCCGAGTAAATCGCCTGAGCCAATGAAATGACATTGTCCGGCATTTTACCTGCTTCATACTGTCCCAAAGCCATATTGATGTATTTGAAAGCGTCAGCATTGTTACCATTTACGTAAGCTTTGTTGGCTCCATCAACATAACGGGAAACAAGGGTACTCTGACAGAAAATCATTCCTGAAGCCAGAACCAAAAAAAGAAGTGCTGTGAAAAAACGTTTATTCATCTCTCTTTACTCCAATTCCTAATGTTACGTGGAAACGATTTGCGAAGTTTTTGTCCTGAATGAAACAATTGTCTCTGACTGATCCTGTAAGAATCAGGGAAGAATACTGAAGGCGGGTAATGGGCATATTCACGTTTGCACCGAATGCGAAAGCCGACTGGATCCCCCGGTATGCGATATGACCCGGATAATATTCTGCAAAGAAGTCAAAGATTGCAGGTCCAAGAAGAACATTTCTGTAATTGACACCTACAACCGGTGAACAGAAGATTTCTTTCTTTCCGTTTTCATCGAAAATATTGTTGTACTGCTGAGCCATAAAACCAAGACGCAGATAAACATTCGGAGTCTCAAGGCCACTGATTGAAATGATCGGAACAAAAGAGAAATCCCAAATCACATCAGAAGCGGAACGGCCGCCGGCAGACACTGAAAGGGGCTGGACAGCCGCATTGAACGTTGCACCGAGAGAGAATCCCTGTCCGTAATAAATCACGTCAGAAGAAACGCCCAAACCATAACAAAGCTTGATTGCGGGAGAAGTACCAGGTGCAAAAACGAGTCCCACATCAGCAACGTTGAGTGCCGCATTCCAAACTGTGTCGCTGTTGCGGACAGCAGGTTTGATGAATACCTTTTCGCCTGATTCAGTAGCGACCGTAGGTTCATACTCAGCTTCTGCCTTGGCTTTTACCGGTTCCGGAATGCTTTCGATATATGCAGTTTCCTTTTCCTTCTGGGCAGCAGCAAGTTTTTCCTCTTCCGCATGCAGAGCACGCCGTTTCTCCAAAGTATTTTCGACAACGTAATACAAACTCAGCGCTTCATCAGAGCCCAGGTTTACGTCAATTACAGCCAGTGTCATTTCCTGAATCAGTTCAAGCTGATTTGTAATGAAAAGCCCCTTTGATTTGCTCAGGACATATTTTTCAAGCGAAGCATAGTCTTCTGAGCCATAGGTTTTTTCCAGAATTGCACGGACTGTCTGCGGAGATTTCTGCATAAAAGCATGATCAATCTGCGTAAGCATTCCTTCCAGACTCTGGGCAAACAGTACGCCGGAGCAAAGAAGAATCAGCAGACAACAAACAACACGCGCATGAGCGAATCTTTTCATAAGAACCTCAATGTGTATTGATAAAAGCAGGAAAAAAGGGATTCCAAACTTTTTTTATACTGATTTATTATAGCACAATACTTGTGCAAAATCGTTAGTTTTTCGGTAAATTTTACTGGAAAATGTACAATAATATCAAGGGCAAAAACTCAACTCCGGGAACAGAATTCCGGGCGTGCGACATTTGATTGTCTTTTGTCATAGATTTGACAGAATTCCCATAATTAGGTACTAATAAATCAGAAATTTTTTTTATCCGGGCATTCAATGCCTGAAGACAAATCAGGAGGATTTGATGAAAAAAGCCGGCAAAATTGCAGCATTGATCGTTGCAATCGCATTCATTTTCAGCAGTGTTGCATTCGCAGCATCTGGCAGTAAAGTTATCCGTGACCCCGACACAGTGTACACGCTCAAAATCATGCACACAAACGACCATCACGGAGCAACTCTTTCCAAGGACGGAAAGTATGGTCTTGCAGAACGCGCAACTTACATCAAGAGCGTCCGTGAAGAAGGCGGAAACATTCTTCTTCTCGATGCTGGAGACATCAACACCGGTTCCGCACTTTCAAACATGTTCCATGCAGAACCGGACATCATGGCTTACAACCTGATGGGTTATGAAGCTGCTGCATTCGGAAACCACGAGTTTGACAGTGACCTTGACGTTCTTCTCAATCAGATGGAAATTGCAGATTATCCTTTCGTATGTGCAAACATCGTTGACGAAGACGGAGATTATCTCGGACGTCCCTACATCATCAAAGATTACGTAGGTTTCCGCGTTGGTATTTTCGGACTTACAACACTCCGCACACTTACAATTGCAAGCCCCGATGCAAGCCTTACATTCATTGATGAAATTGAAGCTGCTGCAGACATGGTTGACCTGCTCCGCAACGAAAAGAACTGTGACATCGTTATCCTTTTGGGTCACCTTGGAGACGTTCTTGAAACAGCTGACCAGAACACATCAATCAAAGTTGCAGAAGCTGTTGACGGAATCGACCTGATTGTTGACGGTCACTCACATTCTTTCATGACAGAACCTGTATGTGCAAACGGAACTTACATCGTTTCTTCAAACGAATGGGGAAAATATGTAGGAACCGGTACCCTTTCAATCAAGAACGGAAAACTGATCGGATTTGAATGGGCTCCTGTAGAAATCACATCAGAAGCATTCCCTGCCGATGCAGAAGTTCTTGCAATGCTTGATCCCTATATTCAGGAATCAAATGCAAGCCTCAAGGAAGTTGTTCTCAAAACAACAGCAGCTTTTGACGCCGGAAACAAATGGAGCCGCAAATGGGAAACTCCTATCGGAGACCTGGTAGCAGACGCTCTGGTCGGTTATGTCCGCAATCACGGTGTTTCTGTTGACTTCGGCTTCACAAACGGCGGTAACATCCGTGCAAGTCTTCCTGCAGGTGACGTAACACGCGAAAACATCATGACAGTTCTTCCCTTCGAAAACTACGTATACGTAATCACACTTACAGGTGAAGACATGATTGACTTCGCAAACTTCATTCCGACTCTCAATCAGGGTGCAGGCGGATTCCTCCAGATGTCAAAAGAAGTTTCCTACACACTGGAATTTGATGACAACGGTAACAACGGACGCATTTCTGACGTACTGATCAACGGTGAACCCATTGATCCTTCCGCAACATACCGCATGGTTACAAACGACTACCTGTCAAACGGCGGTGACGGATACACAGTTCTTACAAGAAGTATCGATACTTACAACACATCAATGCTCATGAGCGATGCTGTTGTTGAATATGCACAGTCACTGGGTGCTCCTCTGTCTCCTGTTACAGACGGACGCATCACTGTTATCGGCGGTGTAAAAGACTGATCGGCTGATCGGTCTAAGCCAAAGTCAGTCAGGTTTTTCTTGTCCTGACTGACGATTCTGGGGATTGTCCGATTCGGGCATCCCCATTGTTTTAATGAGAAGGCTCCTGAACTTCGGTTACGGATCTCCTTCAAAAAATGCGGTATTCAGAATCCGCGCGGATTCAGCAGCTCTGGATCCGTCAGACATCTTGACCTTTTTCAAGATGCCGTTTGTACTCTAATTATTTTATGGACCAGGAACAAAACATGTCAGAACAGATCAACTCAGCAAAAAAAACAAAACGTCTTAAAAACATTGCAGCAGTAGGTGCCCTGGGCGCACTTACAGTTCTTTTCGGATTTACACGCCTCGGAATGATTCCGTGGTTTTCAGGCGCTTCAATCACTATTCTTCACGTTCCCGTAATTTTGGGAACACTTCTTTTCGGACTTATTCCCGGTATGTGCATCGGTGCAATTTTCGGTCTTACATCACTGATTCTTGCAGCTACACAAGGCACAGGACTGGATCTTCTTTTCGTAAACCCTGTGGTATCAGTTCTGCCCCGCATTCTGATTGCTCCCGCTGTTTATTTTGTGGCTAAACCTTTCCAGTCTTCAAAAAACGGCGCACTCCCGATTATTGGTGACGGAATCGCAGCTTTTGCAGGCACACTGGTAAACACAGTTCTGGTACTGGGTTCTCTGGTTGTCATTTATAAGGCAATCACTTGGGAAGTTGTATGGACAGTTCTTGTTTCCAACAGTCTTCTTGAAGCAGCTGCTGCCGTAATCATCTGTATTGCAGTCATTCTGATTTGGAAAGCTGCCGGAAAGAACAAGAAATCACGGTTGAATTCAGAATCCGAAGAGGAATAAGACAGACATAACATGAAAATCATTATCGTTGGAGCCGGATTCACCGGCATACAGCTGGCAAAGCGGCTTATTCAGGATAAAAACGACGTTATTCTTATTGAAAGCGACGAAGAAACCGTCCGGCATGCTTCAAACCGTCTGGACTGCATGGTTATGCAGGCAAACGGGAACAGTCTGGTTACACTTGAAGAAGCCGGCATTTCAAAAGCCGATGCAATTGTTGCAGTAACTGACTCCGACGAAGTGAATATGATTACATGTTCGCTGGTAAACTCCGTTTATCCCAAAATTACAAAAATTGCCCGTGTCCGCAATTACGACTATTATGCCGAAGCTGTGGCCGCGGGTTCAAAAAATCAGGCTGAAAACCGTGGTCATCTTTATGGAATCGACTTCATGGTGCATCCTGATGTTGAAGCAGCCGATGCAATTGTCGGTGCAGTTGAACACGGTGCTTTGTCCGAAGTAATGGATTTTGAAGATTCAGACTTTGAACTTACCCAAATTACCGTGGAGCCGGACAGTTCTTTTGCCGGCGTTTCAATCCAGAATATCCGGACACTTACTCAAGTGCCCTTTCTTGTTGCTTTTGTTGAAAAGGCCGGCGTGGCTTCTTTGCCTTCAGGACCTACAGTTCTTGAAGCCGGTGACAGAATCGGCATTCTTACAAAGCGGAATTGCGTTGCAGAATTTACCAGGCTCTGCGGCTCGGAAATGCAGACATTCCGTAAAATTGCACTTCTGGGTGCCGGCAGAATAGGTACCTGCATTGCAGAAAAACTTCTCAAAGAAAAAAAATCATCCCTTTTCAAAAGGCTTTTCGGAATTCAGCAGAAACTTCAGCAGGAATTCCTGATTATTGAACCTGATGAAAAACAGGCCGCCACCGCAGCGGAAAAGTTCCCTTCTGCCAGCATCTGTCATGCGGACATTACTGACGAGGGAATCATTGAAGAGGAAAACATTGCCTCTTTTGATCTTGTAATAGCAGCAACCCGCAACCATGAAAAAAACATGATTGCTTCTTCATATCTTAAATCCTTGGGCGTAAAAAAGACCGTCTGTCTTGTTACCAGCAGCGGTTATGCAGGAATTTCGCGGAATATAGGCATTGATGTTGCTGTTCCGATCCGGGACGCCGTAATTGACAGCATTCTGAGCCATCTGCGTGGAACAAGCGTTACAGGCATTCATACCGTGTCTGACGGTGACCTTGAAATCCTTGAGATTGAACTGCCGGAAAATGCTCCTGTACGCGGAAAATGTCTGAAAGACATTGCAGAAGCCGGAGCATTCCTGATTCTGCTCTGCAAAAGCCCTGACGAAGCGAATTTTTCGGTTCCGGGCGGAAACACGGTGCTTGAAGCCGGTGACAAACTGATCATGATTGTCTACACCGAAGAAAACATGCGGGTGCTCCAAAAGTTCGGCATCACGGACAAAACAGTGTCTGCAGAAGCTTCCGCTGCATCAAACGCTGCCGAAATTCCCGCAACTGCTGCCCCCGCTGCAGACTCTTCTCCTGCGGCAAAAACTGTTCCTGAAATCGCCGGTCCCATCGGAAAAGTAATCGACAAAGGAACTTCATTCTTTGAGAAACGCGGAGGAATCCGTTGAGCGCCTTTTCCGTAATCAGGATGAATGCCCTGGTTCTTGCAGTCATTTCAATTACCATGGTCATTCCACTCACTGTGGCGTGTATTTTGGGCGAAACAGGAATGATTCTGCCTTTTGCAGTCACCATGGGTGTGGGAATCCTTGTAGGACTGATTTTTCTTCTTGTGGGGCGCAACAGCAAATTCAGTCTTTCTTCCCGTTCAAGTTTTGTAGCAGTTGCCCTTTGTTGGGTTACTGCCAGTCTTATCGGAGCTGTCCCGCTTTATTTTTCAGGCGCTTTTCCTACAGTTCCCGATGCAATTTTTGAAAGTGTGTCAGGTTTTACTACAACCGGTTCAACTGTTCTGGGCGAACTGGAAAGTCTTCCCCGCTCACTTAATTTGTGGCGCTGTCAGATGCACTGGTTGGGCGGAATGGGTATCGTAGCACTCACTGTTGCATTGCTTCCCCTTTTTGGCGTCGGCGGGTTCCAGCTGATAAAAGCCGAAACCACAGGCCCTGAAAAAGGCAAAATTACGCCTACAATCACAATGACCGCAAAAATTCTGTGGTTCATCTACTTCGGCTTTACAGTTCTTCAGACATTGCTTCTGATGCTTGCAGGAATGGATTTTATTGACGCGCTGATGCACACTTTTTCTACTTTGGGCACAGGCGGTTTTTCCTGCAAAAATGCCAGCGTCGGCGGATACAACTCAGTTGCGGTTGACTGGATCTGCATCGTGTTCATGGCACTTTCAGGTGTCAACTTCAGTCTTTATTACTACCTTTTCATGCGGCGGGCAAAAGAAGTTGCCTCCAATTCAGAATTCAAAGCTTATATATGGATTCTTGTGATTTCCATTCTCGGCATCACTTTCAATATTCTGCCCAAATACGGCAATTTTTTCCAATCACTCAGATATGCGGCATTTCAGGCGGTTTCCATTATTTCTACCACAGGATTTGCAAATGCCAACTATTGTGACTGGCCGGCCTTTTCACAAATGATCATTTTTGCGCTGATGCTTATCGGTGCCTGTTCAGGATCCACTGCCGGTGGTGTAAAAATCATCCGCTGGCTTATTCTCGGCAAACAGATGAATGTTGAAATGAACAGAATGATTCATCCCCACGGAGTTTTCACAATCCGCATAAACGGACGGGCTGCCAGAAGCGATCTTGTAAACAGTGTGGGAAGTTTTCTTTTTGCATATTTCGCATTGATAGGAATTACTGCAATCGTCGCCTCTTTCAACAATGTTGATCCTTTTACGGCACTTACCACCGGAATGACTCTGGTCGGAAACATCGGTCCCGGTTTCAACATGATAAGCCCTGTGGACAATTTCAGCTTTTTCGGCGGCCTTTCAAAACTGTGGTTCTGCTTTGCCATGATTGCAGGCCGTCTTGAACTTTACACAATGATTATTTATTTCTCACCTGCATTCTGGAAGGGCAAAAGATGAAAATTATCAGCATAGGGGACTCGACAATGCAGCCGAATCCTGCAGGCACATGGCCGCAGACCGGATGGATTCAGGAACTTCCGCGGTTTCTGGCACATGATGTTCATATCCGTAATTTTGCACGGAACGCACGGAGTTCAAAAAGTTTTATTGCAGAAGGACGTTTTGCAGAAGCTCTTTCCTTTGCGGAGGCCGGTGATTTTCTTTTTGTTCAGTTCGGACACAATGACGAAAAAGCTGCTGATCCGGAACGCTACACAGACCCGGACGGAGCTTACAAAGACAATCTGCGTTTCTTTGCAGAAGAGGCACGCAAAAAGCATTGTCTGCCTGTTTTTTTTACGCCCATAAGCCGACGGCTTTTCCTTTGCGAACAAAGCGCATCCGGAAACGGCACTGTAAATGATACTTCAAGTTCAAAAGACGGAATGAATTTCGGAAGCGAAACAATCTGCGGGACAATTCTGAACAGCCACGCACCTTACCAGCGGGCAATGATTGAATGTGCAGAAGAACTGAACGTTCCCTGTGTGGACATGACTCAAAGATCTGCAGAAGTGATTGCAGCCTTTGGCCCTGAAAAAAGCAGACTGCTGTTCATGAACTTTGATGCTGACATGTATGAGAATTTTCCTGAAAGCCGCAACGACAATACACACTTGCGGCCTATGGGTGCACACTACATGAGCAGATGTGCAGCGGAAGGACTGAAAGAACTGGCACAAAGCGGAAAATTCCCTGAGTACCAGCCCCTTTTTGCAGCCCTGCGCTGACAAAGATTTCCAGTTTTTATGCTTTTGCTTTGGGCGGAACAAAAACTACGCCGGCATTTTCCATCATTTTGATCTGGGCTTCAAAATATCCGGGACAGCATTCTTCCGTTTCCAGATGATCATGAATCAGGAAGAGATTCTCTGCCGGAACTTTGTCAGACAGTTTTTCAAGGCGGCCTTTGTCTCTTGCCTGCATTTTTGCAACAAAACCGTCAACAAGTTTTTTTACGTTTTCCGCAGTAAAACCGCTGTTCGGCCGGATATTGTATTCCTGATAATCAAAAGTCCAAAGCACATCCCTGTGGTTGAATTTGTCTTCTTCTGCAAAATTGCTGTCATCAATGGCACAGAATCCCTGCTCTGCAAGAAAATTCTGAAGTTCCTCACGGATTGCTCCGCCCTGATCACCGTATGGGAAGCGGAACAGCTTGTAAGGCCGCTGAACTCCGGCTTTTTCGTACACTTTTTCAAGGAGTTCTTCAGTTTTGAAGATTTCCTCCTTTGCCTGTTCCAAAGTCAGTTCTGAAAAATGGGGATGCGTCCAGCTGTGGTTCTGGAGAATTGCCCCATGATGCAAAGCGTAAACAGCCTGCTCAACATTTTCTTCAAGCCGGGTACCCCAGCAGAACATAACCGGAACAATGTTCCTCTGTTCCAGAAAATCAATGATAGACGGTGTCCGAACTGTTGGTACATCGTCGATTGTAAGATAAGAAGTTGTCAAAAAATTCATGATTTCAATTTACCGCGGTTTTTATGGCTCCGCAATAAATAAAATATCTTATGATTGATTCAGCTGCGAGATTTCATCAGCTGTTCAGATTCAATATCAGATCTGCGGTTTCAAAAGGATTCATACCGAAATACAATGCTCCGTAGGCAACGGAACCGGACAATATTTTCTTTGCATATTCCCGGGTTTCTTCATAAGGCACCGTTTCAATGAACAGGTCCGGAGGCAAATCAGCATTGGCCTGTTTCCACCGTCGCACCCGGTTTATCCCCGCATTGTATGACATGGCTGCATCCAGAATGCTTCCGTCAAGGCGCCCCACAAGTTCATTCAGATAGAATGCTCCGAAAAGCGCGCTGTCCCTTGCCTCAAGCAGATTGTATTCTTTGATCCGCAACTTGCGCGCAATGTCTTCTGCGGTTGAGGACATCAGCTGACACAGTCCCTGGGCACCGGCAGAGGAAAAAACGCCTGCATCGAAATAACTTTCAGAACGGACCAGCGCATACATCACCCAAGGAAAAAGACCCGTACTTGCGCAGGCCTCTTCGATTTCATTTCTGAAATATCTTGGAAACAAATATTTGACTGTGGAATCTACGCCTTTTTCCGGCTCCACAAGACTTATTGCAAGCCTTGCCGCTTTTCCGGAAAAATTCCTGTCTTTGTCGGCATATTCATCAAGTTTTTCCAAAATCGCAAGAAGTACATCTTTGGAAAATTCTCCGCCAAAAGATGTGCATGTTTCCGCAAGCTGATTCTTCAGATCATAAAGAAGTGCACCGGAAGCCAATTTGTCTGCCAAAGAAGATTCCGGATTCTGAAGAACATTTCTGAGCATTTCTTCTTTTTCCGCTGCTTCCGCAGGTTTTTCCGGCCAGTCAACTGATTCAAAGGGCAATTCCAACTGCCGGCGTGCCATTATGTGATAATACCAGTTTGAAAAACTACGTGTTCTGCATTCCGCCGCATCCGCAAACAGATGGATAAAAGGCTCTCCTTCAATCAGTTTTTCCTGCACCAGACGACCGCAAATGTAGGAATATTTCTGCAAAGAATCTTCGCTCATATATGCGGCACAAGATGTCAGAATTTCGTAGATTTTGTCCCATTTCCGGTTTTCGCACAAAGCCCCGCACAAATCATCAAGAAAATCATCAAAATAGTAGGGATCGCTCCAGGTATGGGCATTTTCTTTCAGTGAATCCACTGCCGCATCTTCTGACTTTTCAAGACAGGTTGTCAGGTAATACCAAAGTGCATTGTCATAATTGTATTCTGCCGGTGCGTTTTTCATGGCTTTTGCAAAATTGTTCTGTGCCCGCTGATTCATTCCGGAACCTGCTTTTGACAAAAGGCGTCCGGCATAAAAATAAGCCATAAAGGCTGCTTCCACTTCCGAACCTTCGTTCAAGGCAGCAATTTCTTCAAGTCTGACTGCATCCGTTTTTTTGTCCGGGCTTCCGTACAGAAAAGCTTTTCCCACATCAGACAAAGCCTGAATGCCGCAAGTCCCGAAAAAATCCTCCGGATTGTCCGAAGCAATTCTGTAAGCAAAGGAATAATTTCCTTCCCAGACAAAAAGGCGCAGCTGAATCAGGTTCTGAAGTTCTTCCGTCAGAGAAAAAATGCTGTCCAATGGAATTTCATCCAAAAACTTTTTATGCCATGAAGTAAAAACTTTTTCAGAAAACCAGTGTTCGGTTTCGGTCAGAAAAGCCGCCGTATCTCCGGTCTGCCACAGGGACAGCAAACGGTACATTTCCAGTTCATTGTCTTTTTCCCATGCACCAAAATCTTCAGGAATCAGATTCAGAATCTTTTTGTATTTGTCTCCGGAATCACTTTTGTAAAGAAACTCCGCAATACGGCACTGCAGATCAATGTCGTCTTTGTAAAGAGGATTTTTCAGAGCTTCAAGACATTGATTCAAATCCAGTTTCAAAAGACAAAGCCGCGCCAAATCATGATTCGATCTGGAAAATCCTTTCAGGAACATTTCCCGGGCTTCGGAATTTTTTCCCTGATTTTCAAGCGCCAAACCCTGAAAATACAGTGTGTTGTCCAAGGGCTCCGCTTTTTTTGAACAGCCGGAAAAACCGATTGCTGCAAAAAAAAGCAGCGGCAGGAGAAAACTTGAAATAATGACTTGTCTTTTACTCAGCAAAGGTCATTCCGGTATGATGATATAAGAACCTGCAACGATTTTATTGGGATTCGTGATGTTGTTGACCATTGCAATGCGCCAGTACAGCCAGGGATTCCGATAGTATGAATTGGCAATGTCCCACAATGTGTCGCCCCATTTGACTTTATAACGTACATACTGTCCCTGCAAAGCAAGTTCCATTGAAGACGCGGATCCTGAATATCCTGAGCCTGCAAAAACGCTGCCGCTGTTCAAGAAAATCGTATTGTCTGTTCTTTGGCTGGCGTTTCCATAATCTGTTCCGTCTGACACGCCCGGCTGCACGTTCTTTGCACCCGCTGTCTTTTCTTCAGTCTGCAGGAATGAAGGAAGGAATACCTGATCGGATACAATTATTTCATTTTCTTTTGCAACAGGACGCTGAAATTCTGTTTCTTCCGTTGTTACGACAATTTCTTCAGCAACTTCATCTTCTTCGGGTTTGCTGCCCCACAATGTAAAGAGTGTGATTCCAAGTACTGCAACTGAAATGATTGCGCATACAACGCAGATTATTACCGGCAGGAGCAGGCGGTGATTATGACGTTCAGCTTCTTCCAGATTTGCGGCAAAAAGATCGTTGTCAAAAGACGGTGAATAGGCTGCATAGGGTTCCGGTTCTGCAGTTTCAGGAATCTGATCAAAATCGGACAAATCGTCAAAAGAGAATGGAGCATCATCCGTATTGCCGTCCAAACCGGAAGTGTCAAAATCAAGACCGTCATCAAAACTTGTTTCTGCGTACACCAGATTGTCTCCTGAACCGAAAGAATCGGACAAGCCGTCGTTCATGTCCGGAAGATCAAAGTCTCCTTTGTTTTCCGGTTCAAAGTCGTTGTCACTGTTTCCCCACATGCTGGCCGCAGTGTCATCAGAAAGGTCGCCGATTCCTGCAAAAAGATCTTCTTCAGGTTTCTGCTCGTTGCCTGAATCTGACAACGCATTCATTGTGTCGGGAGTTTCATCAGTGTCGGTCACTGCAAAATCCGTGTCATCAGCTGCTACGCTTTCTGACGCATCTGAACCTGTGTCAAAATCGGACA
>JAKSTU010000021.1 GCA_024402435.1 Treponemataceae bacterium | reverse complement strand
GTGGGCCTCTGTGAGGATTTTTATGTTTTGATAAGTCTTCAGTTTTGCGCGGTGCCCATGGAGATTTTTTTTCAAAACCCGCTCTTCTGCATTCACAAAACAGTGCCTTGTGTGCTGAAAAAAAATGCCATAAGGAAAGGTTTTCCGGTTCCCCATGGCATTCTGCTGTTTTTGAAAAACTTTATTTCTGTTTAAGAACAAAAGAAGTAATGTCTGCACAGAAACTGCGCGGTTCAGCAGATTCTGCAAAGACACCTGCTGTGGTTCCTACAAATCCGCCCGCTTTTTCAGTACTGAGAATACTTGCATCAATTCCTGCAACAGAAAGCACTTTGTCAGCGCCTTGTGTAACTGTAAAAGCAATTGTTGCTTCTGTAATGTCTGCGGTGAGGCAAACTGCATTTTCTTTGTCAGCAGGCATTGCCTTAAGGGCAGCGCATTCAAGAACTGTATCTGTTCCTGCTTCTGCTTTGATCAGTTGTGCTGCAACTTTTCCCTTTGTCATGGAAACCTGAAGTCTGTAATTGAACTGGTTGCTCTGGAAAAGCACAATTCCTGCCGCGTCTTTGTCATTTTTAAGAGCCGTCTCAATTGTTGCAGAAAGAATCGTGTTGTGTGCCTGAAGGCGTTTTCCGGCATAACAGACACGGTCAAGAGATGTAATTGCATTCTGTGACCAAAGGCGGAGTGCACCGGGGCGTTCTGTGGTGCTGATATCATCTTTCGGTGCTTCTCTCAGGAAAATCCAGTGGTTGTCCAAACCGGCAGAAAAATCACTGATTTCTGTTGTTTCTGCGTTTTCAGAATAATGTGCAACTTTTTTGGAATCTTTAACTACTGCAGTTCCGTCAAGTTTGTATTCCCATTCAACTCGGCCTGTCTCTGTTGAACAAAGGGGCCATTCGTCCTGCCATTCCACAGGAACAAAGAATGTTTCGCGGCCCAACATTGTAAAAGGTTTACCTTCTTTGCAGTCCAATACAGGGCGCTGTGCAAGACAAACCATCCACCATTTTCCGTTGTTGTCACAAAGCAGATCTGCATGACCAACGTTGACAATTGAAGTGAATTTTCCCATGTGGCGGTGTGTCAGAATTGGGTTAGCCTTGAATCCTTCCCATTCGCCGGTGACAGTTCTGCATCTTGCAACACAAACTGCGTGTTCCGGGCCTGTTCCGCCTTCTGCATGCATCAGGTAATACCAGCCGTTGATTTTGAATACATGGGGACCTTCCGGCCAAACGCAGTTTTTCAATGCACCGCGCCAGATTCCAGTTGATTCTCCAACAAGTTCTGCTTTTTCAATATCAATCCGCTGAACCCAGATTTCCCAGTTTCCATTGTATTTGCATCCTTCCGGCGCGGGTCTTGTTCCGATGTACCATACGGTTCCGTCATCATCAAAAAACAGGGAAGGGTCAATTCCAGGAGCATTCTTGATGTATTTGGGATTTGACCAGGGACCGGCCGGATCAGTTGCTGTAACAAAAAAGTTCCCGCCTTTGTCAACATCCGTACAGATCATGTAGAAAGTGCCGTTGTTGTAACGGATTGTAGGTGCAAAAAGTCCGCGAGAAACATTTTCTCCGGCAAATTCCATTTGTTCAGGTCTTGATATAGCATGACCAACCAGTTTCCAGTTGGCACAATCATCACTCTCGTAAATCGGGATACCGGGAAAATATGTAAAAGTAGAAGTGGCCAAGTAGAATTTTCCGTTTGCCGCACAAAAAGAAGGGTCCGGAGCAAAACCGGGCATAATAGGGTTGTTTATAGAAGTTTTCATAGTTTCAGTTTAATGGTAAAAGATTCAAAAAAACAATCAGGAAATTCGCGGAAGATTCCACCGGAAATGGGCAGATAGCAAGCGGATTATCAGGACTGTCAGACAACTGATAATCATTGACAGGTTTTTCCCGGCCACATTCCAAAGGAGAAAACATAATACAGCCCCGATTATTGATGCACAGGCGTAAATATGTTTGACAAAAATATAGGGCGGTTCCTGTGACATAATGTCCCTCAAAAGTCCGCCGCCGACTCCTGTAACTACAGCAAGAAAGACAGAAAAAAACATGTTCTGTGAAAAGCCGGCATTTATTGCACTTGAAACACCCAAAGAAGTAAAAACTCCCAATCCCAAAGAATCTGCTGTAAGCAGGAGTTTGTCCAAAACTAAATGCTGAATTTGGTTTTTATGGTCGGAAACGTTTTTGTTTTCTTTTTTATGAATTGAAATAATAATGAACATTGTCAAAGCGGTCGCGGAAGCTGTTCCTGCATACACACTGTCTTTGAACAATACAGGCGGAAGCTCTCCCAAAAGCATATCCCGAAAGAGTCCGCCTCCGCATGCGGTAACTACAGCAAGAATCATTACTCCGAATATGTCCATTTTTTTTCTTATTGCGACAATTGTTCCTGAAATCGCAAAAGCCACTGTCCCAATCAATTCAAGTACAAGTATGAAAAACTGCATATTCGGAGCCGGTTCCCTTTGTCAGTCGTTATAGCAAGAAAAAATTTCTTCTACTTTGTCTTTTTTCATTTTGGGAGTGAACAAGCTGATGATCGGAACAGCGATGATTCCAACCAGCATTGCGCAGGCTCCTGCATTGATTGGTGACTGCAGAAGAACCGGGAAACTTGAACGGAACAGCATGTTTGCAATCATGAACAATGAACCGAAACAAAAGCTGAACCAACAGGCTGCACGGGTCGTTCTTTTCATATAAAGACCGTACATGAAAGGTGCAAGGAATGCTCCTGCCAATGCCCCCCAGGATACGCCCATGAGCTGTGCAATGAACATTACGTTTGATTTGTACTGGATGATTGCAAGGACTGCAGAAATTACAACAAAGAAAACAATGAAAATGCGCATTACCAGAAGCTGTTTCTTTTCGTTCATGTCTTTTACGAAGACAGGTTTGATCAAGTCCAATGTAAGAGACGAACTGGAAGTAAGTACCAAAGAAGAAAGTGTAGACATTGATGCAGAAAGAACAAGAATGATTACAATTCCGATTAGTGCATCAGGCAAGGTTGAAAGAATTGTGGGAATGATGGAATCGTATCCGTTCTTTGCAATGTCAATCTGAGCACTGAACATGCGTCCGAAACCGCCGAGAAAGTAACATCCGCCTGCAACAACCAGTGCGAACAAAGTGGATATTACTATACCATAACGGATTGCTTTTTCATCCTTGATTGCATAGAACTTGTGGACCATCTGAGGCAAGCCCCATGTTCCCAATGATGTAAGAATTACTACGCCAAGAAGATTGAGCGGATCCGGGCCGAAGAAGGATGCAAAAACACCGGGTGTTGAAGAAACTGAAGCGTCTTCAATTCTTGCCAGTGAATCCAGTGCGCTGATGAATCCTCCCTGTGATTTCAGAACTGCTCCTATTACCAGACAGATTCCCAAGAGCATTATTGATCCCTGAATAAAGTCGTTGAGTGCTGTTGCAAGATATCCGCCGACTACAACATAAACGCATGTAAGTGCGGCCATAACGATTACACAAACTGCATAGTCAATATGAAATGCCATTTCAAAAAGACGTGAAAGACCATTGTACAAAGATGCCGTATAAGGAATCAGGAAAACGAAAACAATCAGTGATGCCACAATCTGAAGCGGTTTGCTGTCAAAGCGTTTGCCGAAAAAGTCAGGCATGGTAGCTGAATCAAGTTTTCTTGTCATTACCATCGTGCGTTTTGCAAGTATTGCCCAGGCCAGAAGAGAACCGATGATAGCGTTTCCGATTCCAATCCATGTTGATGCAATTCCGTATTTCCAGCCGAACTGACCTGCATATCCTACAAATACAACGGATGAAAAATAAGATGTTCCGTATGCGAACGCTGTAAGCCATGGACCGATTGTTCGTCCGCCAAGAACAAATGAAGTAACTCCGTTGTTTTTTCTGCGTGCATAAAAGCCTACACCAACGGTTACACCAATAAAAATAATGAGAATAAAGATTTTGAGAATCATTGTTCTCTCCCTTGGTTGATTTTTTTTGCGAATGTAAAAGAACTTCGCAAAGTTTTCAAATTATAAACCTTTTTTTTGTCTTTGTCTTTTAGTCTTTTGTACCACATCCTGATTTCTGCCACTTGTCGCACACTCAAGCAGAAGCGTACTTGTTTTCATGCTTTGTGTCCTCCAATCTGACTGTTCCTCATCATCTGTGTTGCTCCTTCCTGCAGGTTCATCGCTTTTAATACAGCATTTTTCCCGTATTTTTGCTTCATACCCAACACTGATTTCTGAAGTTTCTGTTCCCGCTTGAAAGCTTGCTTCACGATTTCCCCATTGTCAGCGTCAAAAAGTCCTCTTTCTTCGAACTCCATGGGATTCAAGCTTTTTATTCCTGCTGTCACAGAAAGGCGCCTTACAGAGTAGTCTTTGCAGGCAATTGTTTCAAAAATCCACTGTGCAATATCTCCGAAACTTTCGGTAACGGAATTCCTGTTTTTCAGCAGAACTCCTCCGTGAACCGGTTTGGGCATGGTTCTGCCAAGATAGTCATGAATAAAGGGCGTGCTTTTTCCGCCTGCAGTGTTTTCAGTATCATAACAAATATAAAGGGCCAGACTTTCTGCTGTAAGACATTTTTCCACCAGCATCAGTCTCAGTTCATCTGCCATTTCCCGAACAACTATCTTTGTTTCTTCAAAACTGTATGGCCTGGGTAAGACTTGTCCGTTGTTCACGCTCTGTGATTTGGATCTGTACTTCTTTATGGAAGAAAGTGTGCAGTCTTCATATCCCCATGCATGGTCAATCAATATTTCAGCATTTATTCCCAACGTTTTGTACAAAGACTCTTCGTTTACAGGATAATCCAATGGATTCAGCGATGTTCGGGCTATGTCACCCATCGTTGTTATGCCCAGTTTTCTCAGTCTTGCCGCCGTTCCTGCTCCAACTCTCCAAAAATCAGTAATTGGCTCATGATTCCATAACAGACGTTTATATGCTGTTTCATTCAGCTCTGCTATGCGCACTCCGTCTTTGTCCGGTTCAATATGTTTTGCAACAATGTCCATGGCTACTTTTGCCAAATAAAGATTTGTTCCTATTCCTGCTGTTGCCGTAATTCCGGTTCTTTCAATTATTCTTTTGATCAGCAGAAGTGCCAGTTCATGGGGCGAAATCCCGTAAATTTTGAGATATGGCGTTGCATTGATGAAAACTTCATCTATGGAATAAACATGAATATCTTCTTCAGCAATCATTTCCTGATATATGGAAAAAATTTCAGAACTCATAGTGATGTATTTACCCATGTTGGGCGGAGCAATTATGAAATCAATTTCATAATCCGGGTGTTTTTCCAATTCTGACAGAAATACTGATTTTCCTTTGAAACAGCGATCCGGAATTTTTTTTCTGCGTTCCTCGTTTACAGCTGCAATTTTCTGCTTTGCTTCAAAAAGTCGGCATCGGCCCGGCAATCCGAATTGTTTTAAAGGCGGACTGACTGCAAGACAAATGGTGCTGTTGCTTCTGCTTTGGTCTGCGACTACAAGACATGTGTTCAGCGGATCCAAATTTCTGAAGACACACTCGGCGGAAGCATAGAAAGATTTCAGGTCAATTGCGATGTATGTTTGTTCCATATAAATGTATAGTAAAATAAAAAATAATACTTGTAAAGATGTTTAGTAAAAATTCTGCAAAATCTATTGCGTTTTATGATAAATGCGTGTAGCATGAAAAAAGCAGAAAAAAAACAAGTTTGTCTGCTCAAGAGGTATAATATGAAAAATTTGGAACCGGGTGACGAAATTAACGCTCAAATTGTTGCAATATCAGGAGATACAATTTTTTTGGATTTGAATTCCAAGTCAGAAGGTGTGCTTGCCGCATCAGAACTTACAGACGACAAGGGCGTTCTTTCAGTTCAGACTGGTGACTTTGTAAAGGCTTTCTTTACCGGTTACAAAGACGGGGCAATGCAGTTTACGACACGCATTTCCGGCGAAAAAGCAGACAAATCAATGCTTGAAAATGCCTGGAAAAACGGCATCCCTGTAGAAGGCCATGTAGAAAAAGAAATCAAAGGCGGTTACGAAGTAAAAATCGGATCAGCCCGTGCTTTCTGTCCGTATTCTCAGATGGGAGGCCGCCGTCGTGATGAAAATGATGTTGTAATCGGAAAGCATCTTTCTTTCCTTATTCAGGAATATAAAGAAGACGGACGGAATATTCTGGTTTCAAACCGGGCAATTCTTGAAGCAGAGCACAAGGCGGAAATTGAAAAGCTCCGCAAAACACTTACAGAGGGAACTGTTGTAAAAGGAACTGTTCAGTCTCTTCAGAGTTATGGTGCTTTTGTGGACATCAACGGTTTTCAGGCACTTCTTCCTGTTTCAGAAATCCGTCTTTCCCGTGTAGAAAACATTGAAGAAGTCCTGTCTGTGGGGCAGGAAGTTACAGCAAAAGTAATCAGAACTGACTGGGATCGGGAACGTGTTTCAATCAGTACAAAAGCTTTGATCGAAAATCCTTGGGATTCTGTACTTACGCGTCTTTCAGTGGGACAGAAGATTTCCGGAACCATTTCACGGATTGCGGATTTCGGACTTTTTGTTACCCTTGAGCCGGGAATTGACGGCCTTGTTCACGCAAGCACAATCGAAGATGTCAGCAGAAATACAAACCTGCGCAAAAAATTCAGAAGCGGGCAGACCATGGATGTTGAAATCCTTTCCATTGATACGGAGACAAACCGCATTTCTCTTAAGCCGGCTACAGCAGCAAAGGTTCAGGATGATTCTGAAGAGTATCTGAATAATCAGGTGGATGATGCAGAAACATACAATCCTTTTGCCGCTTTGCTTAAAAAGAAATAATTTTGCATGAAGCAAAAAAAAAGCTCCGAAATCCGCTGTTTCTGACCGCAGGTTCCGGAGCTTTTTTTGTCCGATTGCATTACATGAATTCACTCAAATCCACTTCTTCACCGATTTCCGGATTTGAAGCGGAATTGTCATTTGAAGCGGAAGTTTTCTTGTTGTCCGAAGAATTGTCGGCTGAATCAAACTGAACCGGTTCGGAAAAAACGGCATTGAAAGCGGCCGCAGAATCGGCAGGCTCAGGTTCTGTTTCTTCAGGTTCTTCCGGTTTGACATAATCCGGTGATTCCTGTTCAGTGGTAACAAACTGTGACAAAGATTCGGAAAGTTCGCGCATTTTATTGTAGCTTTCTGTAGAATATTCTTTTACCTGCAAAGTGCGTTCAACAATGTCCTGTGCACCGATGGCAATTTCAGAAATACCGGTTTTGACTTCCGAGAAAATTCCGTGCATCCGTGCCATAGATTCAGTAACTGCAACCTGATGAGCCGTAAGAATGTCACATTCACCGCTGATTTTTCCTGAAGTATCGGCAATGTCAGCAGTTCGGTCATCAACATTTTTGATTGTGCTGTCAACTTTCTGGATGCCGGAACTGATTTCATGCAAAGAAGCAATCATGTCATTGGCGTGATGTTCTACGAGCATGAAAGCTTCTGCCGCAAGATCACTGGCGTTGTTTGCCGCATGAACCTTGTTTACGATGTCATAAATCGAAGCACCGATCTGTCGTGCATTGTCAGCAGTGTTTTCGGCCAAAGAGCGGATTTCCTCAGCAACAACTGCAAAACCGCGTCCGGCTTCTCCCGCATGGGCACTTTCGATTGCAGCATTCATTGAAAGAATGTTCGTCTGTTCTGCAACCGCGTCAATAATTCCGACAATTTCGCTTATGCCGTCCAGCTGGCTTGTAATCTGGGCAAGCATTGTAGTGGTTGCAGCAATTTTTTCATCACCGTCAGAAACGAATTCCTGAATCTGTTCAGCATTTACTGATTTTTCTTCTGCCATCCGTGCAACTTCGCGGATGGTCTTTGACATTTCATTGATATCAGTTGAGTTCTGGTCGATTGAAGTTGCCTGCTGCTGATTGTCCACAACAACATTCAGTGCTGCGTCAGACATTTTCATGAGTTTTTCCATTGAACTGTTTACAGCTTCTTCAAGAACTTCAAAGTGTTTGTTCAATGCGTCAATGCTTGTCCGTATCTGGTGTGTTGCGGCGGCAGTCTGGTTGGAACTTCCGTTGATCGTTTCTCCGCAAATGATCACATCGTTTGCAGAAAATTTTACGTCATTTATGACGTTTGCAAGAGTTCCGGCGGTATCACTCAAGTCCCTCATAAGACCTGCAAGTTCGTCTGAAGAATTGTCATAAAGCTTGATCATCATGTTGCGGTTTGCCAGTTTTGATGAAGCACCGTGAAGAAGATTGATGCGCCTTACGATATTTCTCGTAAAGATTGTTGTCAGTGTCAGCCCGAAAACGCCTGTAAAAAGCATTGCCAAGAGGTAAATGATCTGCAGGGACCGGAATGAACTGGTGGCATAAACAGAAAGCATGTCGCTGAATTCATTGAAAGAACGGTTGAAAATCTCGCACACATAACGGAGTCCCAGCTGCTGAGTCTGGAGCGTAAGGACTGCAATATCCAGCAGAGCATTTGTATGTCCGTACTGACGTGCTTTTTCAGAACCCGTAACAAGACCGTTTTTGTTCAGTGCTGATTGGAAAATGCTTTCAAGTTCCAGACCTGAAATCACTTTGTACTGTTCACCCATTTTGTCGGCACTTTTTGAGACAGATGCCCACATCTCGTTGATTGCACTGAGTTTATCAAGAAGTTGGGGTGTCAGAGAAATGTTCTTGCCCGGATTTGAAATCCTTTCATACTGAGAAATTCCTCTTTCAATGATTTCCGACCACTGACCGTATAACTTTACCGTTTCAATTTCACTGGTAAAAGCTTCGTCTGTAAAAGCAGAGATTTCATGGATTGTGTTGCTCATTTTCAGGGCTTCCACTTCGTAATCACGAACCGCCATCAATGAAGAAAATTTCAGCATCAGAAGAGCACAAACAGAGAGTATCAATCCCAGGAGAATGAAAATCATTATGAAGAACTTCGTTTTTACCCGCATAAAACCTCCGCAGAATCCCAGTTGATAAAGTATATCACATTATTCAGTCTTGCGCATGCATAATCTTTTTTCTCTTACGGAAGAAAGCAGATTGCAGAGTTCCTGATTATTGCCGTCTTCAATCAGTTTTCTCATTTTGAGAAGACTTTTTTCAAAATTATCAATCTGATTGAGGAGAAGATCTTTGTTTGAAGCGAAAAGTTCCGTCCAAAGAGGTGCGTTGATCATTGCAATTCTGGTAAGGTCTTCAAAACTTCCGCCACCGAAGGCCGTGACTTTTTCGTCTTCTGCACTGTCAACCAGCGCGGACGCAATCACGTGGCACAATTGTGATGTAAAAGCGATCTTGTTGTCGTGTGTAAGAGGATCTGTTTCTACAATGTGAGAGAAACCCAATGCAGAAATGATTTTTCTGAGTTTTTCCACATTTTCGCGGCGGTTTTCTTTTTCAAGAACAAGAATGTAGTGCCGTCCTGCAAAATTTACATTTGCAGAGAAAGCATAACCTTCAGTTTCGCGGCCGCACATGGGATGCCCGCTGATAAAATCAGGTGAATCCGGAGAAGAATCCGGTCCGAAAACGTCAGAAGCATTTTTCCTCAGGTTTTTCAGGTATTCGCCTTTTACACCTGCTATGTCAGTTACAATGGCACCTTTCGCAAAATTGCGGCGGTATTTTTCAATGAATTCAAAAGCCAGTGCCGGATACAGACAGACAATTACAAGATTGCATTCTGAAAGCATTTCCGGAACATGATCCATGTCAAAACCTTTGTCAATAACGTTTTCAATCTGGGCAGCTTTCAGAAAATCCGTGTTTTTGTCGCAGGCATAAATCTGAACGTGACCGGAAGTAAGGAATCCAAGCTTTCCGCATTCTTCCGCATTTCTGAAGGCACGGGCAAAAGCTCCTCCCATCAGACCAAGTCCTACGATTCCTGCTGTAAATTTATCCGCGCTCACAGTTGTTTTCCTTCAATCTGGGCATACTGACGGAGCTGTTTCATCAGTGTGTCAAACTGGGCCGGAGTGATTGACTGCTCGCCGTCGCACCAGGCATTGAGCGGATCATTATGCACTTCCACAATGATTCCGTCTGCGCCGGCTGCAAGAGCTGCTTTTGCCATGGGAGGAACCATCCATGCATAACCTGTTGCATGGCTCGGGTCAACAATGACCGGCAGGTGAGTGTGACGCTTAAGGTAAGGAACGACTCCCAGGTCAAGAACATTGCGGGAGAATGTGTCATAACTGCGGATTCCACGTTCGCAGAGGATGATCTGTTCGTTTCCGCCTGCCATGATGTATTCAGCTGCCATCAGAAGCTCTTTTGCCGTGTTCGCAAGACCGCGTTTCAGAAGAATCGGTTTGTTCACATGGCCCAGTTCCTTAAGAAGATCAAAGTTCTGCATGTTGCGTGCACCGATCTGAATCACATCAACATTGTCAAAAAGTTCCAGCTGGGTAATTGCCATAAGTTCAGTAACAATGGGAAGATTTGTGGCCCGCTTTGCTTCAAGAAGCAGATCGAGGCCTTCTTTTCCCAGACCCTGGAAAGCATAGGGAGAAGTTCTTGGCTTGAATGCGCCGCCGCGGAGGAATGATGCGCCTGAAGCTTTTACGGCACGGGCAATTCCTGTAATCTGGTCACGGGTTTCAACAGAACAGGGACCTGCCATTACGGAAAAGTTCGTTCCACCGATTTTTGCAGTTCCGTCACCTGTTTTGATTTCATAAACAGAGTCTTCCGGGTGAAACTTGCGGTTTGCCATTTTGTAAGGTTCCTGAACGCGCATTACGTTGGAAACCAGAGGATTTGCTTTCAGTGACTCTTCATTGATTCTTGTGGTATCACCGACAAGTCCCAGAATTGAAGTTTCAACACCTTCTGTAATATGAACGGATATTCCGCCCATGGATGTAAGATGCTTTATAAGGGATTGAATCTCATCCTGATTGGCTCCGCTTTTTACAACAACTACCATATATTCTCCTTCTTGCCGGTTCCGTTTTTTCCGACGTTATGTACAAGATCAGCACAGAAAAAAAAAGGAGATTCCGTAGAACTTACTGCGGAATCTCCCGTAATTACCTGTGGTAAATACTGGCATCAAACTGCCGGCTGCTAGCAAGCCCTGTTCAATGCCACATCCGCATTATTCCGAGAAAACCAATAACTAAAGTAAAAAAATACCTGTTCAATGAGAAAATGGTTTAAACAGCTTCTAATACGGACTGTATTCATAAATCAAATTTAACTTAAAAAGTGAATAAGGTCAAGAAAAATCTGTTTTGAATTCTCCGTATTCACATCCGCAATTCATGAACTGGGCATCTTCAATTATTTCAAGCATCTTGCCTTTTTTCCGGAACAGTTTCATGTTACCGTATGCATTTCCTCCGTTCCAAAGACGGTCAAAATCTTTACGGCCCTTAGGCGATTCATAATTTACAAAAATGGTATCGCTTCTTCTGCAATAGGCATCAATGTCAAGTAGATATTCTTTGTTTTCGGAAGAAACTGTCCAATGGAGAAGATCATCTCCTTCTGCAAAACGGAACATTACTTTGCTTTTGACCCAGAAATGTGAAAAATTGAATTCGATTTTTTTGCCTTCGTAATTCAGATAGACCAGAACTCTTCTGTCCAAAGGAATTCCGAAAACTCTGGGCTTTCCTCCGCCTATGTCAAAACATGTATTGTGGAGTTTTCCGCGGGTGATGTTGCTGGTAAGATTACAGCTTGAAAGCCAGATCCATGGGGAAGTGTAGTCTTTGCCCCAGTTTTTGTCAGCGTACCCGAAGCATGTGTCAGGAATTACAGCGTATTCAACACCGTTTAGAGTAACTGTCCCTGAATAAAGTGTCTTCACTCCCTGAGCGTGCCAGTACATTTCAAAAGCTTTCAAAGCCCTGAACAGCCATGATGTTCCGTATCCCACATTAAACGGAGTTACTTTGTCAACTGTCAGATTCCATGACATTTCACCTGCGTCACTCATAAATTCCGGATGAGTTTTTGCTGTCTGTGCAGAAACTGCCACATGTCCTGAAATGTGGTTTTCTGAGTAGAAGCATTTTCCGGCCTGAAAGGAAAAATCCTTCTTTCTGTTGATTTTAACCTGTTTTGTCGGATAAAAATTGTGCAGCTGGCAGCCGCCCTGTCCCCATGCCCCGGCTTTCATCATAAAATAAGAAGGATGTTCCCCTTTCAGTTGTCCGAAGACACATTTGTCAGGAGAACGGCCCGGATTGATGAAGAAATATTCGATGAAAAACTGTCTGCTTTCTCCGGTTTTTTTGTTGAATCCGGTAAAAGAATGCCACCACCAGTCATAGCCGTTCCTCTTGAAGGAACCTGTCAGCATGTATTTGTTCTTGTTCAGAAATCTTTTCTTGTCGGCCATTGTTTTCAGTATAAATCAAGTATTGAAAAAAGGCAAAAAAAACGCCCCGGATTTACAGGGCGTGATTTTGTCTGCTTTGTCAGGCGCTGATGAGCTTTCCGTCACCGTTTGTAATGCATGGTTTCTGTTTCTGTTCAACAATGTCTCTGGTAATTTCCAGAGTTTTTTTGCCTTCAATTGACGGCGCGTCAAACATTGTGTCCAGCAGCAGTTTTTCTACAATTGCACGAAGTCCGCGTGCACCGGTTTTCTGACTGATTGCAGTTTCCGCAATTGCTTCGATTGCATCTTCTGTGAAAGTCAGATCAACATTGTCCATTGCAAAAGAAGACTTGAACTGGCGTGTAATTGCGTTTTTGGGTTCAACAAGAATCCGTTTCAAGTCATCCCGGGACAGTTCTTTGAGTGCAACAGAAATCGGCATACGTCCGATAAGCTCAGGAATAAGACCGAATTTTACCAAGTCATCAGGGATAACCTGATTCAGAAGATTTGTCCGCTCATCCTCAGAAATGTCTGTTGTTGTTGAACCGAATCCGATTGTGTTTTCGTGTATGCGGTTTTCAACTACTTTGTCCAAGCCTACGAAAGCTCCGCCGCAGATGAACAGAATGTTTGTCGTGTCAATTTCCAGCATTTCCTGATTGGGATGCTTTCTGCCGCCCTGAGGAGGAACACTTGCTTTAGTTCCTTCAATAATCTTGAGCAGGGCCTGCTGAACGCCTTCTCCGGAAACGTCTCTCGTAATTGAAGTGTTTTCGGATTTGCGGGCAATTTTATCAATTTCGTCAATGAAAATGATTCCCCTCTCTGCGGCTGCAATGTTTCCGTCTGCAGCATTGATCAGTTTGAGAAGAACGTTCTCAACGTCTTCACCTACGTAACCTGCTTCTGTAAGTGTTGTTGCGTCTGCTATTGCAAAAGGCACTTTGAGACGGCGGGCAAGTGTTTTTGCCAGCAGAGTTTTTCCCGAACCGGTAGGACCGATCAGGAGAATATTTGATTTTTCGATCTGAACATCATCCTCGTTCAGAGAAGGATGTTTTGACATGCGTTTATAATGGTTGTAAACAGATACAGCCAGAACTTTCTTTGCGTAATCCTGTCCGATTACATACTGATCAAGAAAATCCTTGAATTCCTGAGGAGTAGGGACATCCTGAAGTTCAATGGGAAGAACGCCTTCCTGGGCTTCATTCATCATGCTCTGACAGATGTTTACGCATCTGCCGCAGATGTAGACGTCGTTAGAAGGATTTGCAATCAGTTGTGTTGTACTGGAACTCTGTTTTCCGCAAAAGGCACAGAATCTGTTGTCATTACTTCTGAACCGGGCCATTTTTTCTCCTTGGCATTACGTTGTCGATAATTCCATATGCAAGAGCGTCTTCTGCTGACATGAAGTAATCGCGTTCCATATCGGCTGCAACAACATCTTCTGATTTTTTTGTCTGTTCAGCAAAATACTGAATTGTAAGTTTTTTGAGACGGATAATTTCTTTTGTCTGGATAAGAATATCAGTTGCCTGTCCCTGTGTTCCGCCCCAAGGCTGATGAATCATGACACGTGAAGAGGGGAGTGCATACCGTTTTCCGATTGTGCCGCCTGCAAGAAGAATAGCTCCCATGCTGGCTGCCTGACCCATGCAGATTGTCTGAATGTCACATTTTACATACTGCATAGTATCGTAAATTGCGAGACCGGCCGTCACTGAACCGCCAGGACTGTTGATGTAAATACTGATGTCTTTGTTCGGATTCTGGGATTCCAGAAAAAGAATCTGCGCGACAACCAGATCGGCAGAAGTATCAGTTATTTCACCGTCAATAAAAATGATGCGGTCTTTCAAAAGACGTGAAAAAATATCATAAGTTCTTTCACCGTTTCCGGTCTGTTCCACAACATATGGAACCAGGTTGTTCATCTGTTCATTCATGGGTTTGTCCAATTAATAGATTTCGGCCATGCCGAGTGATTTAAAACAACAAAGGACTGTCCGTTCAAAGTTGAATAGACAGCCCTCAGAATTCAATCGGGATGCTTATTCAGCCTGAAACAGCTCTTTGAACGAAACCGCTTTGCCTTTTGTTACTTTGATTTCGGCAAACAGCTGGTCGTAAAGTTTTGTCTCTTTGATGTCATCAATAAGATACTCTTTTTGACGGGGATCCGCATAGTGTTTTTTTACTTCTTCTACAGTTGTGCTTGATTTGTCGGCAATAACTGCATATTCAGCTTCAACTTCTTCCGGAGTAACTTTGATGTCGCGAACTTTCAGAAGGCTTTCAACAATTACGCGGCCTTTCAGGTTCTTTTCTGCATCACCTGTCCACTGTGTAATCATTGATTCACGTGTCTGACCTGAAGCAAGAACCATTTTTTCAAGCTGCTCGGGAGTTGTCTGGAACTGCTGTGCAATCATTCTCCAGCGGTTTTCCAGTTCCATTGAAAGCAGTGACTGTGGCAGTTCAAAGGGATATTTTTCAATGAGTTTTTCAATGAGCTCATTTGTCTTCTTTTCTTTTACGCGGCGTTCTGCTGCGTTTGCCATGTCTTTCTTGAGAGCGTTCTTAAGGTCATCAACTGTCTTGTATTTTTCGTTGACGTCCTGAGCAAGATCATCATCCAATTCAGGAATGTCTTTTACTTTTACGCCTGTAACTGTTACGCGGATTTTCTTTGTTTTTCCTGCCAGGTCTTTGTCTTCAAAATCCTCAGCAAATGTTTTTGTGATGTCTTTTGTATCACCTTTTTTCATGCCGATGATTTCGTCGTCAAATTTGTACAGGTTCATGTTTGTTCCCATTGTACAGACGAAATCTTCCCGTGAAGAACCGTCAATAACTGCATCTTTGTCATCAAGTTCGCAGTAGTTCATTGTAACAATGTCTTTGTCTGCAATTGCAGCGCCGTCATCTTTGTCAATTACCATTGCATTGCGTTCACGGATGTCGTTGAGTTCGTCTGCAATGTCATCGTCTGTTACGGAAACCTGAGCTTCTTCAACTTCAATGCCTGAAAGGTCTGTTACTTCAACTTTGGGGAAAACATCGTAAGTAACAACAAATTTCAGGTCTTTGTTTGTTTCCATTTTGGGCATTGCTTCCAGTGCAGGCTGTGCATAAGGAATAGGGCGTGCTTCAGAATCTTCTTTGTCAAATTCGTCAAAAATTTCGCCAAGTGCTTTTTCTACCAGATCAGCTGTAGCATCATTTTTGAGTGCTTCACCGAATTTGTTTTCCAGAACAGAAACAGGTGCTTTTCCTTTGCGGAAACCGGGAATCTGTACGTTCTTTGCGTATTTGTTAACTGTTTCGGTGTATGCTGCTGCAACATCTTTTTTGCCAATTGTCACTGTAAGTTTAACAGCTGACTTCTCAAGCTTTTCAATTTCCTTGGTTAATTTCACAGGATTTTCCTTTTGTCCAAAATTAGGACCAAAATAAAATGTTAAAAAAAAAGCGATTCAGATTTCTCCGAATCGCTTTCGCTTAGAGCGGGAAACGGGAGTCGGACCCGCGACATCCACCTTGGCAAGGTGGCGCTCTACCACTGAGCTATTCCCGCAAGTATGTAACGAATACAACTCGTATTCATTGTCTTGCCTAGTAAACTGCGAGAGAAGGGACTTGAACCCTTACGCCGAAGCACTAGATCCTAAGTCTAGCGTGTCTGCCAATTTCACCACTCTCGCTCAGGACATTTATGATATTATAGATTTCAGAAAAAAGTGTCAACAGGTTTTGTAAAAAAAACGCAAACTTTTTTTTTCTGGACAAATTGTTTTATGAAATCTCTGATTTTATTGATAATCAGTTTTTTTTTACATATAATAATATTGTAAAAATCAATTTGTTGAACGGAGTTTTTTTCAGATTCCGGTCTGATCAAAAAATCTCTGTTGAGGAATGATTATGAAGAATAAAGTGTTTGTCGGAAAACTCATCCTTGTGCTTGCATTGTGTATGGCTTTTGTTTTAGCAGGCTGCAATTCCAAGGATGAAATGGTGGAACCTTCGGTTGCTGACAGTTTTGTCGCAGAAGAAATTGTCTCCGAAGTTGAAAATCCTGTTGAAACTGATCCGGAGGTTGTTCCGGAACCTGTTAAACTGGTGCTTGAAGAGGAATACGAGCCGGTAATCATTGACTATGAACCGGATGATGTTCCGCAGGGTCCGCTTTCCAAGGCAGAGGAGATGGAGCTTCTTTTTACTCTGGACTACAATCCGATGAACATCGAACCCCGTTCTGAAGCCAAAAAAGTCAATCTGAACTCAAAACCTGCTTCTGATGAACGGCCTTCTGATTATATTCCCGGACTTCGTGATCTGGATGATTACCAGACCCTTTATTCTGATACAAAAATTTCTCTTGCTGAATATTATGAAAGAATAGCTGAAATGGACGTTCCGGAAGCAATGTCCGTTGATTTTCAGCCTGATCTGTCAGGATTTGAAGGAAGCGACAATGATTCTTCGTCAACAGCGTCAAAACCTGCAGCAACTGATTCTAAGACTTCCACATCAGAATCCAAACCGGCTTCAACTTCTTCTTCTCAGACAACTTCTGCCCCGAAAAAACTTTATGTTTCTGATTGGGGGCCGAGAGCATATATTCCCGGAGGATACAACTATCCTACATTTTACGTGGAATTCTCCGATTCAATCAAAAACCTGTCTGCACTGAACGACAAAAAAGTGGAACAGGAAGAAGCTGCAAAAATTTTCAGCATAAATCCTCCGTTAAAAGGTCATTATCAATGGGTTGGAACAAAGAATCTTTCGTTTGTTGCTGAAGAATACGCTCACACAGGTACAAAATACACAATCAGCGTAAACAAAGATCTGGTTTCTGTGAACGGCGAAAAAATTTCGGGAACTCTGGAATTCAGCACAAAGGGAGAAGAGCTTCAGCTTAACTGGATTGATTACGGAGCACGTCCCGGTTCGAAAGTAACTGTTACTTATGATTCTTCAGTCGGTATTGATCTTCCTACTGCTAAATTCTTTGAGATTTCTTTCAATGCACCGGTTTCTCTGGACGAAGTTTATCAGACTACGGTCGTGCTTTTGGGTGATTACCGTACAGGAAAAAAACTTTCATATATAGCGACTCCTGACGGTGACAGCGGCAACGGGCTTACAAAATACTATTATATTGAAGTAACTGATCCCATTGAGACGAAGAACAAAATCACCGTCAAGACCACTTCTTTGGACGGAGAAAGGATTACTTACAAATATTTCAATACGCTCATTCCGTTTGAAGTAACTTCTGTTGAGAAGTATAAATCAAGCGTAACTTTCTATTTCAACCAGTCTGTAGACAAGTCAACAGTGCTTGATGGTCTTGATGTAAAAGGTTTTGAACTGACTCAAGACAATTTTTACAGCTGGGGATCTTACATCGAAATTCCCTATATTCCTCTTAAACCGGGAGAAACTGCTGAAATTTCCACTACGGACAAATTGAAAAACACTCGTGGAGCTACACTTTCAAATTCAAAGTCTGTTTCGTTGGAAGGAAGCGATTTCAGCGGTTTTGTCAAATTCCTTGATTCAGGCAGTGTCATGCTGGAATCTCAGTTTGCCAAAAAAATCCTTTTTGAGTACATGAATGTTTCCGAGAATGCTTCCTATCTGGTCAGAAAAACTGATTCTCCTCTGGATTATTATTCAGGCACTTCCATCAAAAACATTCTTAGAAACAGTGCTGTTGCAAAGTCTTTGGATTATTTCCAGAGAAACGTGCACCTTTTCCAGGAAATTGATCTGGAACCCTATCTTGAAAACGGAAAGGGCCATATTCAGTTCATGGCGAACATTCCTTATGAATACTACGATTATCGGGGCGAAAAAAATATTTCTGATGCCACGAACTATCTGAACATTCAGGTTACGAATCTTGCGGCAACAGTGCGTTTCGGAATCAACAAGGCTGTTGTGATGGTAAGGACTTTGGACACGGACGAACCTGTGGCTGATGCGGAAGTAAGTTTCCATTTGGGCGCTGCGTCTTATGATTCGCAAGTTGTCAAGACAGACTCAGAAGGCTTTGCCATAATCCCCATTGATTATGAAAAAGCGGAATCCATGTTCACAAATTCCAATGTGAAAAAGAATTATTCTTCGCCTGTATTCACCGTAAAAACTGATGATGACTGCATTCTGTTCACTCTTTCAGGTCATTCTACATGGAGTTCAAATGTAAGCAGTTCAAGTGTTCCGTATGGTGTAAGCGATGCAAGTGAAGTTTTCCTGTTCTGTGACAGGGGGCTTTATAAACCCGGTGAAACTGTTTCTTTCCGCGGAATCGAAAAGAACAAATCTTTGGGAAGACTTTCTTCTTATAACGGTAATTACACAGTTTCTCTCCGTGAAGATTCATGGCGCTCTTCTTCTTTTGACTGGCTTTCAGGCACGACTACAGAATCAGGAAGTTTCTGGGGATCCTTTACGCTGCCCGATGATTTGGAGCCGGGGGATTATCTGATTGAATACGACGGAAAAGGCAAAAGAAGCATTTCTTTTACAGTCGCTTATTTTACACCTCTGAAAATCCAGTCAAGTCTTAAACTGGACAACAGGACTCTGATTGCCGGTGATAAGATTGAAGGTGAATTTGAAGCTTCTTATCTTGCAGGCGGTTACCTTGCAGAAGCGGATTATTCTGCTTCTCTTTATAAAAAACCCACATATTTTACGCCTTCTGACAAAAAACTCAGTGAATATACTTACGGTCTGATTGACAGTTACGGTTATGAAGACTATGTAAGCGGAATGGACGGACTGTTGGATTCTTCCGGTCACGTTTCTCTTTCTTTTGCAACCGGTAAGAATTTCAAGGCAATGCCTTATCGTTATTCTCTTGAAGTTTCCGCAACCGACGTAAGCAATCAGCGCATTGCCACATCAGGTTCTGTTTTGGTTCATCCGGCTTCATATTACATCGGAATCAAAAGACCTGCTGCTTTGCGCGGTTTTGCAAAGTCCGGTGAGACTTTGGAATTCCCGGTTGTGCTTGTTACTCCGGAATCCGAGATTCTGTCTGATTTGTCCAATGTTTACGGTTCTATTTCTTACCAGTTGAGCCGTACCTACTGGACTTACGATTATCAGAGCAGCGTTGACGGACAAATCTATGAACGTTGGGTAGAACGGACTGATATAGAGAAGACCGGCAAAATCAGTGTTGGAGGAATAACCTCTCTTACCGTGGAGCCGAAGAATTCCGGCTGGTACAAACTTAAACTTGAGGGCAAGGATAAACTGTACCGTGATGTAATTACGGAATATGAATTCTATGTTTCCGGAAGCGGTGCATCCTGGAGCGGCGGAAGCAATTCTACTCAGCTTAAACTGACTCCTGACCAGAGCATGTATGTTCCCGGCGATACAGCCCAGATTCTTCTTGAAAGCCCGCTGCCGAAAGGTGATTATCTTGTGACTGTGGAACGCGAAGGTATCTTTACTGAAGAAGTCATGCATTTTGAAGAAAACTGCAATGTTTTTGAAATTCCGATTGCAAGAAATTATCTGCCGGTGGTTTATGTTTCCGTTGCGTCATATTCTGTGCGTGAAGGGGAGCCGGTTCACGAATATGGCGAAAGGGATTTGGGCAAACCCAAAGCTTATTACGGTGTAACAAGTCTTTTTGTTGATCCCAGGGCAAAGGCTTTCTCAATTGATGTTGAAACTGACAAAGAAGTTTACAAACCCGGTGACACGGCAACAGTTGTTGTAAAGGCTACCCGCGGAGGCAAACCTCTTGCTGATGCAGAAATTTCTGTAATGGGTGTAGACCGGGCAATTCTTGACCTGATTGACTACCATGTGTCTGACCCGATTTCCTTCTTCTATAGCACAGGTCGTTATCCTCTGTACGTTTCCGGCGGTGACAGCCGCAGTTTCCTGATGGATCCTGTTACTTACAGTGTGGCAAACCTTCAGGGCGGTGACGCGGAAAAAGACGGTGATGAACGAGATGACTTCAGACCGACTGCTTTCTTTGAGCCTGCTCTGTTTACAGGCGAAGACGGAACTGTTTCCTTTACTTTCAAAGTGCCGAGCAATCTTTCCACATTCCGCGTTACGGCATTCGGCGTAAAGAATGACCTGTTTGCTTTGCAGGAAGACGAGTTCGCGGTTCAGAATCCGGTTAACGTTCAGGCAGTTCAGCCGAACAAACTTCGTGTGCGTGACACTGCTGAATGCGGTGTCCTGATTACGAACATTACTGACGAAACTCAGAACGTGACCGTGACAATGGAAATCCGTGACCCGAAAGGCAATTATTCTGAGGACGCAGCTGCCGGCCGTGTGACACGGGTCGGAAAAGCATTCATTGACGGTGAAAAATCTTGTACCGTAAAGGTAACTCCCGGACGGAGCACTGTAGCTTATTTTGACGTAGCCGCAGAAGATGTTGGAAATGTTGAGTTTGTCTACACGATTTCCTGCGGAGCTCTGAAAGAAAAACTTGTTTCCCGGATGGAAATTGAAAAGAGTTATTCATTTGAAACTGTTGCCCTCATGGGTTCTTTGGATCCTGTTGAAAATGGAAAAACCAGCGCAACTGAAAAAGTCGTAATCCCCGGCTTTATGGATGACGGGCTTGGAAACATCAAGGTAACAGCAGACGGAACTCAGTTGGGGCTCCTTTCATCAAGTGTAACTTATCTCTTTGATTATCCTTATGGATGTATGGAACAGCGGAGTTCAAAAATCCTGCCTCTGGTAATTTTCGGAGAGAATATAGAAGACTTGGGAATGAATTCCCGTGTATACGATGCAAAGGCTGTTGTAAAAGCGGAAATGGCTGACTGGAAGAATGTTCAGCATGACAACGGCGGATTCCCTTACTGGCCAGATGACAAAGAAAAAGAAAACCTTTATGTTTCAATCAGAATTGCGCACATTTATGCTGCCGGTCTTAAGAACGGTTATACAGCGGCTGACATGTCCATAAACATCAATTCACTCTGCAAATATATTGCAAAGGAACTGAATTCTGAAAACAAAATGTCCGCTTATGCATGTTATATTTTCAGCCTGCTTGGAAGATCCGATCTGGATGATCTGCTTGATGAAATGTATGCCTTGTACAAAACTTCAGATTTGTACGCCACTGTCTACTGCGGGCTTGCTTATGCAAACAAAACCGGTGAAAAAGCAAAGACTCGGGCTGAAAAATGTGCGTCGATCGTCAAGGCTTATATGCGGCCCAATTTGCGTTCTGTTGATATGAGTTTCTACAGTTGGGGCGGTTCGGCCTATCTTTCCAAAAACGGAATTATGGCTGCCGCAATGCAGCTGCTCATTACCCAGAACACAGCGGATCCGATGATTGACAGACTGCTGTTCACGATTCTTCAGGTTCAAAGAGCTGGTTATTGGTCCAATACTGCAACAACAGCCCAGATTCTTGAAAGCATAAATGCGTACATGGATGCGCGGAATGTCAGAAAACTGGATATGGATGCGGTGATTTCTTTGGACGGAATTGATCTGTTGAACGAGCATTTCAAATATCCCAATGACTTGCGTACAAAATCCGCAGAAGAAGACTTCTCCGGTGACAAACTGAACGGTTTGAAACAGGATGTTGCTTTGCCGCTTACGTTCAGTTCAGAAGGTACAGGAACATTGTATTACAGTGCCCAAATGACCTATGCAATTCCTGACGAACTCCAGACTGCCCGTGATGAAGGATTCCTGGTGGAGTATAAACTTTGGGATTATGATTCCGGTGAAGAAATCAAGCCGAAAGCGGGAACAAGTCTGATTGAACTTGAAAGCGGCAAGATTTATAAAGTTCAGGTTTCATTGAGCAGCTATGACAAAGATCATCAGTATGTTGCATTGAGGGTTCCTGTTCCTTCCGGTGCAGAAATTCTGGATTCTCAGTTTGCTTCCAACGGACGTGCTGCAGAAACTACAAGCTATGGTTGGTCTGTATATTCCAACTGTACGATTCTGGAAAATGAGGTTCAGTATTTCTGGGATAACTGGGGTTGGTACGGAGGTTCTTCCGTTGAATTTACATTCCGTGCTGAACGTCGCGGTGTTTATCCGACAACTCCTGTCTTTGCGGAATGCATGTATGAACCGGAAATCTTCGGCCGAAGCGACGGTTATCTTTACACAATTCGCTAAGGTTGTTGCGGGATGAAGAAAAAATCCCGAAAAATTGCCGGCATTGCTGTTTGCGCAGTGGTGCTGGCATTTTTTCTTGTTCCGAAGATAATTCCTTTTCCTGAACTTACGGAATTTTTGACCCGGTCTTACAGTCAGGTTTTCCTTTCTTCTGACGGAGTGGTTCTGCAGGTTGGAACCGTTGATGAAGGTGTGCGCCGCGAGTTTACGGCTTTGGAAAAAATTCCGGAAAAAGTACAGAAAGCTTTTCTCAAGGCGGAAGATTCCCGTTTCTACTGGCATTACGGTGTTGATGTTTTTGCAGTTTGCCGGGCACTGTTTCAGAATGTCTTTACAAGAAAGCAGGTGAGCGGCGCATCAACTGTTACAATGCAGCTGGCCCGGATTGTATGTCCCGAAAAAAACAGGACAATATGGAATAAAATCAGGGAATGTTTTCAGGCTTATCTTATAGAAGGAAAACTTTCCAAAAAGCAGATTCTTGAACTTTATCTGAACAATCTGCCTTTCGGGAGCAATGTGGAAGGAATCACTTCCGCAGCATGGTATTTTTTCGGGAAAAAGCCTGAAAATCTTACTGACGCGGAAATCCTTTGTCTTGCAGTAATTCCCCGGCGTCCCGAATCTTATAATCCTGTAAAATTTCCTGAAAACACAGCCGGTGCCGCCTTTCCGCTTGCCGGAAAAAAAAGCGGAGTGTCCGAACAGGACCTGCTAGAAACTGCCTCCGGTGCAGAAATCCACAGATTTCCTTTTTATGCGCCTCACGCTGTTATCCGTGTTCAGAACGAATTGCACAAAAAAACTGCAGAAAATCAGGCTGATTTTTCGGAAATTGCAAAATCCCCTGTAGTTCTGACGCTGGATTCTTCCCTTCAGTTCATGGCCGAATACGAAGTAAAGAATCATCTTGCAAAAAACGGGACACACCGAATTGACAACGGTTCCTGTTTCGTAATGGAAAACAATACCGGTCGAATTCTTGCCTATGTGGGCAGCAACGATTGGTTTGACGAAGAACATTCGGGTCAGATTGACGGGATAACCGTAAAAAACCAGATGGGAAGCAGCATGAAGCCTTTTCTGTATGCTGCAGCTCTTGAAGCGGGCATCCTGAAACCAAATTCTGTTTTGGCGGACATTCCCATGGAATTCGGTTCTGAAAATGTTTATTTTCCTCAGAATTTCAACAACAGATATAACGGACCGGTTCTTCTTCGGAAAACTCTTGCATCAAGTCTGAATGTTCCTGCAGTCCACACTTTGTCTCTCCTTGGCGTGCAGAATTACATCAGGGTGCTTCGGAAACTTGGTTTTGATTCTTTGGATGAAAAACAGGCTTTGTCTGCGGATTTAGGTTTGTCTTTGGGGGCGGGCGAAGTTGCTCTTGAAGAACTTGTACGGGCTTTTTCGGTTTTTGTTTCTGACGGAAAGCTTGTTGCTCCGTTCCTGATTGAGTCTCCTGCTATGATAAACGGATCCGAGGACGAACCGGTTCAGGTTTTTGATAAAGATACGATTCGGATTATCGCGGATTTTCTGAGCGATAAAAGTGCCAGAGCCGGGGGATTCGGTCTTTCCCAGTCTTTTGAAACTGTGTATCCTTCGATTTTCAAGACAGGGACTGCAAACCAGTATCAGAGCATTGTTGCTGTGGGTGCTACTCCCAGGTATACGGTTGGTGTCTGGATGGGGAATTTTTCCGGAAATACGGTTATGGGAAAAACCGGGAGTTCTTTGCCTGCTGACATTGCATGCAAACTGCTGGATTATTTGACGGAGCGGGATGAATCCTTTGGGCTTGAACCTGAAAACTTCGGAAAGCCGGTTGAATATAACAAAGTGGAAGTTTGTTCCGTATCTGGTATGCTTCCCGGAAAAAACTGCCGCCACACAATCAATGAGTATTGCAGAAAGAATTCTTTTGATGACATGGAAGTTTGTTCTTGGCATGTGGAAGACCCTGAGGGGAACATTCAGCTGGTTTTGCCGGCAATATACGAACCTTGGATGGTTCAGTCCGAAATCATTGCAGAAATTGATTATTCGTCTCATCCGCTTACAATTGTGGCGCCGGCCAACGGCAGCGTTTTCTATAAAAACGGTGATGATGCCAAGCAGCAGATTCCTGTTTCTGTAATCGGCGGCGGTTCTGCTGATGACTTGTGGAGCAATAAAAAAGATTTGCTCTCAGTTTCTTATGATGATAATTTTTTTGAAATTGAAAGGCCTTTTATTTTTTCCGTTCCGGTGGAGAAGGGCATTCACAATCTGACTGTTCGTACGGAAAAAGAAGAAGCCAGCCTGTCTTTTACTGTAAAATAAAAAAAACTGAATGAATTGAAGTTTTTTGCAACAATCCATTCAGTTTCGGCGCGGGAAGATTGCCCGCTTAACGAGTTTGCTTATGCAAACTCGCGCACTGCTTTAGTTTCAAACAAGCTTACTCTGTGGGAGTCGCGGGCAAAAGCCCGCTTAACGAGTTTGCTCACGCAAACTCGCACACTGACTAAGTTCTAAACAATATTACTCAGTTGGGCGTTTTTTGAAGTTTTTGCTTTCAATGATAGCCTGGCCTTCACCAACCTGCTGTTCCATCATTGCGCGCACTTTGAGCGGCAGACCGAACAGTGTGATGAAGCCCTGAGCGTCTTTGTGGTCGTACAGTTCGCCGGTTGTGAAAGAAGCGATTGATTCGTTGTACAGACTGTATTTTGAAGCTGAACCGGCACCACGGATAGCACCTTTGATCAGTTTTACTTTTACCCAGCCGGTACATGTTTCTTCTGTTTTGTCAACAAAAGCCATGAGTGAATCATAAAGTGTTGTGAAAACTTTTCCGTCATAAATCAGTTCGCCGATTTTGATTGAAAGCTGCTGTTTGTAATGATATGTGTCACGGTCCAAACACAGGTGGTCAATCATGCGGTGTGCAAAGTAAAGGATTGCTCCACCGGGAGTTTCGTAAACACCGCGTGATTTCATACCGACGCAGCGGTTTTCACAGATGTCAACAAGACCGACACCGTTTCTTCCACCGATTACGTTCAGTTCTGTCAGAAGATCAAGAGCATTCATTTTTTTGCCGTTAAGGGCAACAGGAATACCTTTTTCAAAATCGATTGTTACGTATTCGCCGTCAGCAGGTGCTTCTTCCGGAACAACTGTGTTCTGCAGCATGTGCTTGTAGTTGGGCTCGTTTTCTGTTTTTTCCAGTTCAAGACCTTCGTGGCTCAAGTGCCAGATGTTTTCGTCACGTGAGTATGACTGGTCTTTTTTCATGGGAACTTCCAGACCGCGGTCTTCAAGATACTGAATCTCAGCTTCGCGGCTGTCCATGTTCCATTTGTCATCGCGCCATGCGGCAATAACTTTCAGGTCAGGAGCAAATGCTTTGATTGCCAGCTCAAAACGGACCTGGTCGTTTCCTTTACCGGTTGCACCGTGACAGATGGCTGTTGCGCCTTCCTGACGTGCATATTCAACCAGAATTTTTCCGATAAGAGGGCGTGCTGTTGATGTACCCAGAAGGTATTCATCTTCGTAAACAGCATTTGCCTTGAGAGCAGGCCAGATGTATTCTTCAATGTATTCCTGACGTGCGTCTACAACGTAACATGCAGAAGCACCGGTTTTAAGAGCACGGTCTTTGATTTTTGCCCAGTCATCACCCTGACCAACGTCAATACAAACAGCGATAACATCGTAGTCATAGTTTTCTTTGAGCCACGGAATAATTACTGTGGTGTCAAGTCCGCCTGAGTATGCCAGAACGACTTTTTCTTTACTCATATAATTCCTTCCTCGTTAGGTATTGAAGTTTTGCGGCTCTTTTGGGGCTGCAAATGCAATGTATTTTTATGAAAAAAAATTGCATAAAAATGCATAAAACTGTTGGAATTATACTGCTTTTACCTAATCATGACTAGAGGAAAGAGAAAAAATATACAGTTTATAGTGACAGAATCAGAGCTGCGGAGTATTTGATTTTCCCTTCAGAAGCATCTGCATCAGCTGGATGAAGTTGTAAATCTTTTTGTAGATTTCCACACCGTGCTGTTTGATCGGTGTTTCTGCAAAGCGGTCCAAATCCTTCCAGTTTACGATCAGTTCCGGGCGCTGTTTTTCGTGGTCTTCAATAAGAGCCTTGATGTTTTTGCCCAGAACAATGATGTTTTGCGTTGCATGCATGATTATTCCCTGCGCATCATCGTTTATGTCAGAAAGAATCGTTGTCATCATGCGTTTTGCTTCCATGTCCCGTTCAACACGGATGATGTAAGTTTTGAGCTTTGTTCCCAATTCGGAATTTTCAGCAACAGAATTGTCGAATTCAACAACTTCGGTAGTCATTTCCAGCAAGGTGTTGTAAGCTTCGCTCATCGGTGTTGAAAGGGCAGTGGTACTCCATTCACCGCGTACAAGAACAATGTCGCAGAAACGGCGGATTTCGGTCTTGATGTATTCAACCAGAAAAGTTTTGAGATAACTCATTGCCTGCGCATGGACAAAGCCTGGAAGTCCTCTTTTGATGTAAGTCAGCGAATTTGAATCAGTGTAGTTCTTCATGGGAAGAATCTGGATGGTGTCAAAAATCTGGTTTGAAAGCTGCTCAACTTTTGAATTGTTCTGATCCTGAAGGATTTTGCGGAGAACTGATTCTGCAGAATGACGTACCTTTTCGATGAAAGGTTCAATGATGCGGTCCTGCTTTGTGGTCAGTTTGAGTACATAATCCGGGTCGGATTTGACAAGGCGGATGATCATTTCAAAAACTTCCACATCCTTGATGTCACGCAGTTTTGCAAGCATTTTGTTCCATGCAGGAATTGCAATGGGATCCGCGCCTTTCTTTGATTTGATGATTGCAAAAATGTCTGTCCATGCAGCGGGATCCAAAGGAAGCGTCCATGCAATTGACATAAAGTCAAGAAGATCTTCTGCAAGATATTCACCGCGGATATTCTCGAATTTTGGGGAAGCAGAAAAATCATTTTCCCGGAGAGTTGAATCGAATTTCTTGAGCATGAAGTAAAAATCATAATTGCAGAATGCTATGAAACCCTGAAGGCGCGCATAAGCACTGTCTGTGTATGCAACACGGTTTGCGTCAAAAAGTCCGTTGAGTGTGGCAATATCCTGGCGGACTGCGGCCTGAAGTTCCTGTGCCGGCATTGTTTTGGATTTCTGAAGGATTTCTTCTTCTGAAAGACGTTCCACCAGTGCATGCTGCTCGTCTGAAAGAACGTAGTCTATTACCCAATGTTTGAAATGATCAGGATTCTGGTTCTGGAACATTGCCTGAGCGGGAGACACCAGTTTGTAAACATCAAAGAAGAATTTTGCGAAAGAAGGAAGAATCTCGCTGGAAGAGGCTTTGTAAAACTTATATTTAGATTTGGAAAGTTCTTTTGCAATCGTACGCAGCTGGCGCTTCCGAAGTACTTCCGGATCTGCTCTGTTGAAAAGGGAAGAAAAAATGCGCTGAAAAATGTTCTCTTGTTCCATTCTCATATTATGCAGAAGAATTCTAGGTAAATCAAGGGTGTCGGCAGGACTTGCGTAGTGCTTGTTTATATTGATATAATTTTGGGCGTGCAAACCGCAGACGCGGATTTCTTTCCAAATTCAGGAGATTCACATGACAAAAGAAGAAATTGTTGCCAAAGCAAAAGAATATATTGCTCTGGAAAAAGACAGCGCATTCCGTGCTGAAATAGAAAAACTGATTGCAGATGCTGATGCAAATCTTGCCGAACTTGAAGACCGTTTTTACAGAAGCCTTGAATTCGGAACAGGCGGACTCCGTGGTGTAATCGGCGGCGGATATAACCGCATGAATACTTTTGTAATCAACAATGCTACCCAGGGACTTGCAAACTACATCATCAAAACATTCCCTGAAAAAGCAGCAAAAGGTCAGCTTTCTGCCGTTGTTGCTTATGACAGCCGCAGATATTCCGATGTTTTTGCAGAAGCCACCGCACTGATTTTTGCAGCAAACGGTTTCAAAACATACCTTTTTACAGGACTTCGTCCCACACCTGAACTTTCTTTTGCAATCCGCCGTCTTGGATGCGATACAGGTGTTGTTGTAACAGCTTCTCACAATCCGCCCCAGTACAACGGTTATAAAGCATACTGGAATGACGGTGCTCAGGTAATTGAACCTCACGATGTGGGAATCATTGATGAAGTAAATTCAGTTTCTTCCGTCAAGACAATTTCAAAAGAAGATGCAATTGCTCAGGGAAAACTTGTTCTGATTGACAAAGAAATTGACGAACCCTACTGGGCTATGGCAAAGGCACAGCTTTTCCGCCCGGAGCTGATCAAAGAAAAAGCCGGCGAAGTAAAGATTGTTTACACACCTCTGCACGGAACAGGCGCAATGCATGTAGAAAAAGTGCTTGGTGATCTTGGACTCAAGGTTATTACAGTTCCTGAACAGCGCGAGCCCGACGGAACTTTCCGCACTGTAGAAAAACCCAATCCTGAGGAAGCACCTGCACTCAAAATGGCTGTTGAACTGGCAGAAAAAGAAAAAGCTGATGTTGTTATGGCCACAGATCCTGACGCAGACCGCTTCGGAAGTGCAGTACCTTCAAAAGACGGCAAATATGTTCTGATCAGCGGTAACCAGATGGGTGTTCTTCTGACAGACTATATCATCACAAGCCGCAAAGAACTGGGAAAAATGCCTGCTAACCCTGCAATGATCCGTTCTATCGTAACTTCTCCCATGGTAGACAAAATTGCGGCCAAAAACGGAATTTATCTTTCTGAATGTCTTACAGGTTTCAAATGGATTGCAAACGATATGGCAACCTTTGAAAAAACCGGTGCACATCAGTATATTTTCGGATTTGAAGAAAGCTACGGATACAATGTTGAAACTGATGTCCGCGACAAAGACGGTGTTTCTGCTGCTGCCATGTGTGCTGAAATGACACTTTACTGGCGTTCAAAAGGAAAATCTCTGCTGGAGCGTCTGACAGAGCTTTATGCTGAATACGGATACTTTGAAGACCGTGCAATTTCCAAGAATTTCCCCGGTTCTTCCGGTGTTGAGACAATGAAGAAAATCATGAGTTCACTCCGTGAAAAAGGTCTTTCTTCTTTGGGCGGAAAACGTGTTGAAAAAATCCGTGATGTTCAGACAAGCGTTACTTTTGATCCTGCAAAACCTGCGGAAAAAACTGCAATTTCTCTGCCGAAGAGCAATGTTCTTCAGTTCTTCCTTGAAGGCGGCAGTGTTGTAAGTGCTCGTCCTTCCGGAACTGAACCCAAAATCAAGTTCTATATCAATGCTTCTGTAAGTTCTGCCGCCGGTCTGGATGCAGCAAAAGAAGAAGCCGGCAAACTTTGTGCCGCAATTGAGGCAGAAATCAACGCAATTCTTGATTCAACAAAATAACTGATTCCTGAATGCCTCTGACACAGAAACTTTCTTCTGTCAAAGATTTGGAAAAGTTGCTCCGTTTGTATAAAAGCGGGGCAACTTTTACTGTTTTTGATACAGAAACAACCGGACTTTCACCGCAGAAAGAGCGCCTTATAGAAATCGGTGCAATAAAATTCAATTCGTCCGGAATAATCGATACTTTTCATACATTCGTAAAGCCGCCCTTTGAAATCCCCATGATGATCATTGCGCTTACGCACATTACCGATGACATGGTGTGCAATGCGCCGGTTTTTGCTGACATTGCCGATGATTTTCTGCATTTTATCGAGGGAACTTGCCTTATAGGGCACAACGCAGGATTTGATGTGGCTTTTGTGAACATGGAACTGGAACGCTGCGGGAAGCCTCTTCTTGCAAAACCTTGTGTGCCTGCCATAGACACGATTAAATGCGCGAGACAGGCTTTTCCCATGATGGAATGCTACAAACAGACATATCTTGCCGAGCAGCTGAAAATTGACATAAAAAGCGCTCACCGGGCTGACGATGACGCAAGAGTTTGTATGGAACTTTTTCTAAAATGCATGGACAAAGCAGAATCCGGTAACAAAGCAATCAAAAGCCTTGCGGCAGAAGCTCTGTCAATGTAGATTTCAGTTTCCCCGTGGTGCCAAAGCAGGATCAATCACTTTTCCGTCTTTGTAAACCATCAGGCTGATCTGTGATTTTCCGCTGAGTGCATCAACTCCTGCAATTCCCAGTTTGTCACCGTAACTCAAAACTTGTCCCGCTTTTACAGAAACTGAATCCAAGCCTGAATAAACATAGATGTGTCCTGTTGCAGCCTGGATAAAGACAACGTAGCCGAAGCCGCGATAAGTTGAGCATGAAATGACAGTTCCCGCCTGAATCACAGTGACTTTTTCATTTTTCTGCAATGTTGTAATGCTTACGCCGCTGATTTTTCCGCTTACATAAGTGATTTCCGCAGCTTTTACCGGCCAGACCAAAGATGTGTCACCTTTTCTGCTGGTATAGTTTCTCGGATCCTGCTGTGTCTGCAAGGGTGCAACCGATGTTACGGAAAGAATCGGATCATCTGCTTTTTTTTCTGGAGATTCTGCTTTTTGGGAACCGGCAGAGATTACAGCATCTGTTCCGTTTGTCACTGCCGTCAAAGTCTGTGTTTCAGCGGCAGAGGAATCTGCGGGAACAGTAATAGTCTGCCCTGACTTGAGGTCAATGTTGTTTCCCAGATTGTTCAGTTCCTGAATTGTAGCCACAGTTGTGTTGAACCGTCTTGAAATGCTGTAAAGAGTGTCTCCGGGTTCAATCGTATATTTCTGAGTGTTCGGATCTTTTGCCTCAGGATCTTCCAATGGAATTGTAAGAATCTGGCCTGCTTTCAAAAGGGCTGAATCATCCTGATTATTGGCTTTCAACAGTTGTGCTACTGTAACGTCATATTTTTTGCTGATTGAATAATAAGTTTCGCCTTTTTGGACAACATGCTGCACATCTGCCCACAAACCGGCAGAAAATGCGAGAAAGAAAAATAAAAGGACAGAAAATTTGCAGAAAGATTTCATATCAGTTTAATTTCGGCAGAATTTAACTTTATGATTATAAGAAAATGAGCTGTCAGGTTGCACTTGATGCCGATGTCACGGACTCCGCAACAATTGGGGTGATTGACCCATGTGTCATGTTGAGCGGAACGAACGAAGTGCGTGCTCTGCTTTGTCATGTTGAGCGAAACGAACGAAGTGAGTGCAGTCGAAACATCTTCTCAAACTTTATAACACTTTGTGGAGATCCTTCGACTTCGCTCAGGATGACAATACGCTTTGTCAGGGTGACATGGCGGGGTGTGTGCAGGGTGACAATACGCTTTGTGGAGATCCTTCGACTTCGCTCAGGATGACAATACGCTTTGTCAGGGTGACATGGCGCGTTGTGTGCTCAGGATGACATGGCGCGGTGTGCGCAGGATGAACTATTGCAGTTTTAAAGAATTTTCGCTTACTTTCCAAGAAAGGTTTCCTAAAATCTGATTTTTCTACTATTATTTATTCATGATGACAAAGAAAAAGTTTCGGTTCTTTATCCGTTCATTCATATTCCTGTTTATAGTTTTTAACGTAAATCCTGTTTTTTCACAAAGTCAGGTAAATCATTTTGTTCTTTCAAATTCTCTTGATGTGTTTCTTGTTCCCTCCGTGCAAAGCCCGGAAGTTCAGGTTTTCTGCACTGTAAAAGCGGGATACGGCATTCAGTCTTCGGAAACAACGGGCTTTGCAGAACTAGCCGCTCAACTTGTGGTTGCAGAAACTGAAGACATCGGTTATCAGGTGAATCAGGATTGTGTTCTGTTCAGTTTTGATGCGATGCCTTCCGGGCTTTTTCAGAAACTGGAAGCATTGTCTTTGAGGCTGATGAATCATTCTTTTTCGGAGAACACCCTTCAAACCCGGTTTTCTCAACTGAAAAACGAAAAACAATCCTGGAGTCAAAGCGCAGGCGGATTTTTGAACGCTGCAATGACATCCCGTGTTTTTTCTGAGAAACCCTGGAAATATGAATCGGGAATCAATGCTGAGTATTTTTGCTCTGTCACCAGCGGAAAAGCCAGAGAAATACTGGAAGAGATTTTTGAACTTTATTACGTTCCTTCCAATGCGGCACTTTTTGTGGCGGGAAACTTTGATTCTGTAAAAGTTGAAGAATTCATAAAAGAGCATTTTTCCCCATGGCAGAATTCGCCACGTTCTTTTTTGTCTTACGGGGAATCAAATTATGGTGATTCCAGGAGCAGTGCAGTCAGAACCGGTGGAGGTCAGAAGAAATTCGTACTTGTTGATGAAGGTTTTTCAGATTCATTAAGTCAGATTGTAATTCAGTATCCGGCCGAAAGACTTGATTCAAATCAGAGTGCAATTGCCGCCACACAGGTTGCTGCCCTTGTGCTTCAGAACAGTTCCGCCTTCAAAGAAGAACTTCTGGATCCCCAGTGCATTTCAACCGGAATCCTTGACCAGTCACTGATGAATGTTTCCATGGTTCCTTACGGAGAAGGGGCTTCCGTAGTTTTTCAGGCTTTGAGTTATCCTGCAATATCGCCTGCCGCCGCTGCGCAAAAAATTCAGGAAGCTTTGCAGAAAAAAGACTGGTTTGACAGTAAATCCGTGGCTCACGAAAAACTTGCTGTTCAGATCGGTGCAGAAATCAGAGGAAATTCTGTTTTTGATTATGCAAGAATTCTGGCTGAATATTGGGTTTACGGAAATCAGGAATTCTTTGACTGGATTTTCAGAGAGGCCCAGCTTGTTACACCCCAGAAAGTTGTAAAAGCAATGAGCAGAGAGCCCTTTGTTTTTGTTCTTTGCCATCCTTCCGTTTACAATTTCTATGCAAAAGATTTTGCAGAAACCGGTTTTGAGACTGTTACAAGAAAAAATGCTTTCTGGTACGGTCAAACTGCAGAAAAGGCTGCTGAAGAAAAAACTGATTTCTCGGATGTTTCCGGAAAAAAACAGGGAATCGGTGGAACAAACAGTGCTCTGATTACAAAAACAGAGCTTTCAAACGGAATTCCCGTAACATTGAAGGTTTCTTCCGGCACAAACAATCTGTCGGTCTGCGTGCGGATAAAGGGCGGAGAACTGAAAAATTCGGCGGTGCAACGGGGACTTGAAACCCTTGTAACAAAAGCGGTTGCCCAGAACATCACTTTGAATTGTGCCCAGGCTTTGGGTGTTGATTATGAACGGGTTTCAGGTTTTGTTTCGGTTGAGTCGGAAACTGATCTGCTTGAAAGCCGCATTGTTGTAACCTGCAGCCGCCTTGTTGCGGACACGGTTCTGAATGTACTTCAGGATTGCATGCTTTTTTCAGAGATTTCTTCCGGACAGGCTGACGAACTTATGCAGTCTTTCAGGTCCACTTGGCTGAGTCTGAGCCGGGATGTGAATTTTCAGCTTTATTCCGCTGCAATGAAAAACTTTTTTGCGGGAACCAAAGCAGGTGATTTTTTTGAATGCAGAACTTCGCTTCTTGGCGGTGTCTCAATCGGGATGATTCGTGCCGCTTATGCAAATCTTCTGGACATGTCACGGTATTCAGTCACAATCTGTGCCGAGGATCCTGAAAAATACCTGACTGATTTTGAACAGTTTTTCGGCAAAGTGGATCTGCTGCCGGAATCCATGCTGCTTTCGGGACTTAAATCTGTGCCGGACACACTTAAAATTGTCCCGCCTGTTGAAGAAAGCCGGACAATTGTTCCTGTTGAACGGATTTTTACCACTGACATAAAAAAAGAAAATGCTGTTGCCCCGCGGGAACTGATTCCGACAACGGAGTTCTTTGATCCTGTTCATTTTTACTGCATTTCGTCGGCCTTCAACGAAAAAAACAGAGCTATGTCAGTTGCTCTTGCTCTGCAGCTTTGTAAGCAGCTGAACTCTGTCTGGAAAAACGGTGTGTCATTTGATGTTTACGATTACGGATCTCCGGTTTTTGCATTTGTCTTTGAAAAAGCTGATACGGGCAAAAAAGTGGAGCAGATTTTTGAAGAAGAACTTTTGAAACTTGCACAGACTGATTTTTCGGACATGACAAAACTTTCGGAGCTGAAAGAAAACGCACTGCAGTTTTTGTTCGCCGGTTCAGAAAAGGGTGTTGCTTTTGAAGCGGCAAAAGCGGATACAGGTTTTTATGACGAAATAAGCGTTCTGGAAGGGGCTTCTGCCTCTGACTTTGCAGAACTTGCGGAAGTCATTGCGGAAACTCTGGTGGTAATGCAGGTTGAAACTGACGGAAAATAAAAAATTATCAGGCAGGAAAACAGCGTCTGCCGAAATCCTGCCAGCGTTCCGTTATTTTTTCCATAAAAACAATCCTTCGGTTGTTCCAACTTTGCTGATGGAAACCGAAGGATTGTTCAGAATTGATGAATTACAGAACCATTACGATAATCTTTGACATGAGTACGATTGAAACCAGTGCCAAAGGATAAGTTGCTGCATATGCGGAAGAAACTTCATCAGTTCCGGCTGTGGCAATGAGTGTTCCGAGAGCCGGTGTAGAAGTCATACCGCCTGTGATTGAACCCAGGTTGTTGAAAATGCTGAGTTTGAACACATAGCGTGCAATGATATAACCCACAACCATAGGAACAGTTGTCATGATTGCGCCGTAAATGAAGAACGATACGCGGACGTTTGTAACGAAGTTTACGCCGCCGGGAACACCTGCACCGATAAGGAACAGAACAAGACCCAGTTCGCGCATGAAGTTCAGTGTCTGTTTTGAAAGACGGCAGTCAAGTTTGCCCATGTGCTGGAAATGTCCTACGATAAGACCCGCAATGAGTGTTCCGCCTGAGTTTCCGAGAGAGAAGTTGATTTTCGGAATTTTGATTGCACCGATGAGGCATCCAAGAGCAACTGTAAGGAAGAAGGGGAAGAAACCGAATTCTTCAACAGTTACCAGTTTTCCTTTTGGTTCAGGGATTTTGATGGAACTTGCTGCAACAAAAGATTCGCGTTCTTTTGCAATGTCAACTTTAAGAATCTTGGGAATGATCTGTACAAAAAGAACAACACCGAGAACACCGAACAGGTATGCAATACCATAACCTGCGCTGATTGCGTCTGCGTCAACACCGGGAACTTCTTTTGCAGCACTGAATCCGGGTGTACTTGTAAGTCCGCCTGTAAGAAGACCTGCTGCCATTTCAGGAGAAAGATTGCTGTCAAGCAGACAGCAGATGATTGCAGTTCCGCCGCCGATTCCGATGATGATGATTCCCATTACAAGATAAGCAATTGAACTTTTGTTGAATGTTCTGAAAAACTTGGGACCTGCAATAAGTCCCACAGCTGTTACGAACAAAGCCGTTCCGATGCTTGAAACAAGTGAAAACCTTGTTTTGAGCGAATCGTTCCAAAGGGTAATCGTATTGTCTCCGATTTTGAAGGAAGGGAAGTAGTGGATTACGACACCGTAGATGAGTGCTACGATAAGAACACCGGCTGTTCCCAAAGAAATGCCCTTGATGTTGATGCGGCCAAGAAGATATCCGACCGTTCCGATGATAAAGACCACGAAGATGATGGAGAGCGCAGATGAAGTAACGCTGGCCAAGTAATCAATCATTTTGTGCCTCTGAGTGAGTTTAATTTTGAAAGAATTATACGTTTTTGCGCTTCTTTACACAAGAAGGGCTTATTTTGCAGTAAATCGCAAAGAATTGAAAAAGAATGGTCTTGACCAAATCAGAACCTTTTTGATATATTAACCGAGTTGAAAAACATGGTGCCTGTAGTTCAGGGGTAGAGCGCCAGATTGTGGATCTGGTTGTCGAGGGTTCAAATCCCTCCAGGCACCCTTTGTTTGAGCGTCTGTAGCTCAGCTGGATAGAGCGCTGGACTTCGAATCCATAGGTCGCACGTTCGAATCGTGTCAGACGCGGATTTTGTCCGGCCTTTTTAGTTTTAAATCATTTCATTTCCACTGAATCTTTTTGAAAAGTGCTGAATTCTTAAGAATTTACGAAAAATCGTTGATACTGATTTGAACTTTTTCTTCCATATAAATACAATTCAATTCGGGGGAAATCTTGTCTACAGATATTGATCACGCACGCTGGCGAAAAGTCCTTATCAAAACTCAGCTCATTGCGGCAATTTTTGTTTTTCTTGTCGAACTGACTGTTGATATGATGATTTACCTGCCGGCTTCCAGAGGATATACGCCGGAAGAAATCAGACAGAAGTTTATTCGCTATCTTCTTATTCCGCAAATAATTAACTGGGGAGCTCTCTGCGTTGAAGCAGTGGTTCTCAAATTCATTCCAAAAGAAAGCAGTCATCAGAAATATTTTCTTCTCGGTGTTTTTTCCCTGATTTGTGTAAACTGCGCATTCAATCACTATCAGTTTGAAGCTACTCTTATGGCTCTTCTGCTTCCGGTTCTCATGACGATTCTTTATGAAAACCGCCGCTTCTGCATCATTGTTTCTCTTCTGGCCGGTGTGGGTGTGGCGGTTGCTTCTTACATGCGCGGACTTGATGAACGCTATGTAAAGAACATTATTCCCGAAACGATAATCGTTTACAGTCTGCTGATAGTTTTTTCGATTGTTTCAAACATTGTAATTTCCATTCTTGTTCATGAACGGAATCAGCTTCTTGAAGCGGAGAAAAAAGCTGAAAAAGTGAAGTTTGTTGACACCCTCAATGATAAGAACCGGGAACTGACTGAAGAAAAACAGCGGCTCACCACTCTGACGAAGCAAGCTATCAAGGCACTGTCAAATGCGGTGGAAATGAATGACAAGTACACAAAAGGTCATTCCATGCGTGTTGCTGAGTATTCTTTCATGCTGGGCAGAAAGCTTGATTTGTCTGAAGCCGAACTGGAAGAACTTTATTATGCAGGGCTTCTTCATGACGTTGGAAAAATCGGTATTGATACCAAAATCATCAACAAAGACGGAAAGCTTACTGATGAGGAATTTGAAGTGTTGCGGACACACCCGATGAAAGGACACCTGCTGCTGAGTGAAATGTCAAAGAGCATTCAGTTCAAGAACCTGGCTGTAGGCGCACGCTGGCATCACGAACGCATGGACGGACGCGGATATCCTGACGGGCTGCCGGGGGACAAAATCCCTTTGTTTGCCCGCATTATTTCAGTAGCAGATTCTTACGACGCCATGACATCAATGCGCAGTTACCGCAGCACAATGCCTCAGAATTTGGTGCGTGCAGAAATTGAAAAAGGACTGGGCACTCAGTTTGACGAAAAAATCGGACGCCTTATGATTGCCATGATCGATGAGGACACAAATTACACTCTCCGCCAGCTGGTTGTGTAACAGTTTGTTGTGTGACGTTGAAATTTGTCCTTTTTAGTGCTATCATTCGCCCATAATTTTTTTTGACGGAAGGTATTCCTATGGGCGGCGTATTCGGTGTTGTCGGTAAAAAAGACTGTTCTTTGGATTTGTTTTTCGGAGTGGACTATCATTCCCATCTGGGCACACGTCGCGGCGGACTTGCGGTACTGGGTTCTGACGGACAGTTTCTGCGTGCCATCCACAATATTCAGAACAGCCCGTTCCGTACGAAATTTGAAGACGACATCGGTGAAATGCACGGCAACATGGGTATCGGATGTATCAGTGACTATGAGCCGCAGCCGCTGCTGGTCAAAAGTCACTTGGGCGCCTACGCAATCACAACAGTCGGTCTTGTTGCCAACAAAGATGCTCTTGTAAACGAAATCCTCATGGAGAAAAATACCCACTTTCTTGAAATGTCCGGCGGGGAAATCAATCAGACAGAACTGATCATTGCACTTATCAACAGCAAAGAAACGATTCTTGACGGAATTAAATATGTTCAGGAAAAAGTGCTGGGATCTTTGTCGCTTTTGATCATGACCAAAACCGGCATTTACGCTGCCCGTGACAAAATGGGCCGCACTCCGCTCCAGATCGGCAAGAAAGAGGATGCTTACTGCGTTTCTTTTGAAAGCCATGCTTATGTGAATTTGGGTTACTCTGATTATAAGGAACTGGGACCGGCAGAAATCGTGTTCATTACAGCTGACGGAGTCCGGGTAATGCAGCAGAAGCAGAAGGCCATGAAAATCTGTACCTTCCTGTGGATTTACTACGGCTATCCCACAAGCACTTATGAAGGTGTGAATGTAGAGGAAATGCGCTACAACTGCGGAAAATATCTTGCAATGCGGGACAAAGATTCCGTACAGCCGGACTGTGTTGCCGGTGTTCCTGACAGCGGAACGGCTCATGCAATCGGTTATGCCAATGAAAGCGGAATTCCTTTTACACGGCCTTTCATCAAATATACGCCTACATGGCCCCGCAGCTTTATGCCCACAAGTCAGGACCAGCGCAATCTGATTGCCCACATGAAACTGATTCCCGTGCAGCAGCTTATCCGCGGCAAAAAAATCCTTCTGATTGATGACAGCATTGTCCGTGGTACTCAGCTTCGTGAAACAACTGATTTCCTTTACCAAAGCGGTGCAGAAGAAGTTCACGTTCGTCCCGCCTGTCCGCCGATCATGTTCGGCTGTAAATATCTGAACTTCAGTCGCAGCAAGAGCGAAATGGATCTTATTGCACGGCGGGTGATCAAACAGTTTGAAGGTGAAGACGTTTCTGAAGAAGTGCTTCGCGAGTACTGCAATCCGGACAGCGAGAAATATCAGCGCATGCAGGAAGAAATCCGCAGACAGCTGCATTTTACAAGTCTCCGCTTTCACCGCTTGGACGACATGCTTGATTCCACAGGGCTGCCTCACGAATGTCTCTGCACCTACTGCTGGGACGGCCGTGAATAAACTGTTTTGTAACCATTGAGGCGGAAACGGTTTTTTCTGTATACTATGACTATGAAACAAAACAGAAAAATTCTTACAGTGATTTTGGCTCTTCTTTGTGCGGTTCAGGCTTTGTCTGCCGCGTCTCCTTTCAACTCAAAACTGACTAAGGATGAACAGAAAACACTGGATTCCGGTAAGGTTCTGATAAAAAAAATCGATTATGCTTCCAACATGAGTCTGTTGAAAGGTTTCAGTGACCAGAACGACAAACTTTTGGCAAACATCAAGAATTTTTCTCCCAAGTATCTGGTTGAAATCATTCAGGTAAAGCCGGTAAAAGGCAATGAAGACCTTCCGCAAAAACTGGAAGATGTGCTTCTGAACGTTTCTGATTACGCCGGAATTCCTTATTATTCGGAACATGCAGAAAAATGGTTCGATCTTTATACAACGGCCTGGGTTGAATCACAGCAGGAAAAAAACGGCGTAAAAACACTGAAAGCCCATTTTGAAATGGATCCTTTCGGGGTGATTGATGAAGACATTACCTGTTCCAAAGACGTAAACGGTCTGTTTTATGAAGCCATTAACACAAGCGGCGTCAAATACCAAGGCGGTATAGAGTGTTTCGGCAAGGGCAAAATGAAGATTGTTGTATCTTTGTTCAAAAACGGTGATGAATGGGTGCTTTATGGAATCGGCGGCGTCAATGCACTGCGTTTTCCTTTTCTGACAGGCCGTATTGATACTTCATTTGTGAACCGGATCAAATCTTTCTGCAATTATGTGTTTGACAAACTTTGATTGGTGACGGGTTGAGGGCGGGGGCTGAAATAAATCCTAAAAAAAAGAAGGTGAAAAGTGAATGATACTTTTTAAAAAGTTATTTGCTGTTTTATTCTCTGTTTTGATAGGTTGTTCGTTTCTGTCTGGGCAGGTAGCACTTAAATCCTTGGAAGAAGATTATTGTGACTTTTTGAGCATTCAGGGACTGATTGAACGGCCAACTTTGAACTATCGTACTTTGAGTGATAATTTGTGGATTTTTGATTCTGAAAATCACTGGTGGTCAGAAAACAACATGGGGTCAGAATTCATACTGTGGACTCCGGATTCAACTTCAAAAAACTGGTTTTCTGACGGAATAAAGCAAGGCCTGTTTCTTCGTGTTTACGGACCGGAGTGGTTTAATTCTTACAATACAAAAAGTCCTTATGGTCAGAACGACGGCGCTTTGTGGCAAGGAAGAGGGTATAATACAAGTGTGACAGCCGGAGTTCGTCTGGAAGGATACGGGTTTGAGCTGACTTTTAAACCGCAGATTTCTTTTTCTCAGAATTTACCATTTAAATACCGTAACACCGAAACTTACTCAGATCCGAAATTTGATGGTAGAGCAGATACCTACGGTTATTTTTGGGGCTATGGCAGTGAAGGAAGCATAGACAAGCCTCTCAGGTTCGGAGATAAATCTTTCTGTTTTTTTGACTTGGGTGACACGGAAATCCGTTATTCTTGGCATTCGCTTACTGCAGGGTTTGGAACTCAGACACCATGGATTGGTCCCGCATGGTTGAATCCAATGCTCGGAAGCAATAATGCACCTTCTTATCCTAAATTTGACATTGGATTGCGAAAACAGAATGTGATTCTTCCTGGAGCAAATTTGGATTTGGGCTATATTGAAGGACGTCTTTGGGTTGGAAAACTTACAGAGAGCGAGTGGTTTGACAATGACCCTTCAAACGATCAGCAACTCCTGGCTGGATTTAATGCAAGTTATTCTCCCAGTTTTCTGCCTGGATTTACATTGGGTTTGAATAAGGTCTGTTTGGCAGGATGGAACAATAAATTCTGGAAGTATCTAAACCCTTTCTACAAAGATAATGATGTTTACGGAATTGGGGAAGACCAGAAAATGAGCATTACTGTGGATTGGCTTTTTCCCAAAGTGGATTTCGAAGTTTATGGAGAATTGGCAAAAGATGATTATTCTGCAAATTTTTTGATTAATCCTTTCCACACAGTGACATTTTCGATAGGATTTAAGCAGATTATTGATATTTTTTCGAAAAATGACATGAAACTGGAATTAATTGGTGAACTGAATAACATGGAAATGAGCCAGGATTTTCAACTTCAATGGCAGTATTTCGGTTTGTATGGACATCATCAGATAAATCATGGGTACACAAACAAAGGTCAAGTTTTGGGAAATGGTTGTTCTGTGGGGGGCAACAGTCAGTATTTTTGTGCAAGAATTTATCACCCGAGATTTGTAATAACAGGTTTTTTGCATCGTTATGCACCGGACATGAACTTTGTTTTGAACAAAGCGGTTGACTCAGATGCATCCAGTGATGGAGATGGCTTGACGCCAGGTCAGCTTAATAACGACTGGTGGGAAAACTACGAAGTTCACTGTGCTGTAGGGGCTGATGTTTATTATTATGTACTTCCTTCTGTAACAGTGAATGCAGGCTTTACTTTTGAAACGATTAATAAACCAAACTATGATAAACAAACATATATGCAAAACTGTTCGTTCCGGATGGGTATTGCATATAAGATTTAAGGATTGATGTCATTTTTTTTTTGCAAATTAGAATATTGCTTCGCCTTATTTGCAGAATGCTTGAAGTAAAAGGAATGGAGTGAAAAGGGGAATAAGGTGTGCGAAACGATTAGAATTGCTCAGATAATGGGAAAATGGCTTGGTGGTGGCGTTGAGAGTGTTGTGATGAATTATTATCGAAATATTGATCGCACCAAAGTCCAGTTTGATTTTATATGTGATTCAGATTCAACTCTTATTCCCTATGATGAGATAGAATCTCTTGGAGGACGAGTTTTTCTTGTTCCCCCTTATCAAAAACTGTTTCCATATAGAAAAGCACTCATTAAACTTTTCCGAGAAAATAAATATCATATCGTTCATTCGCATATAAATACTTTGAGTGTTTTTCCATTGAGTGCTGCTAAAAAAGCTGGGGTTCCAGTTAGAATTGCTCATAGTCATTCTTCAACTAATAAAAAGGAATGGAAAAAGAATATTCTTAAGCAGATTTTACGGCCTTGGAGTAAGGTCTTTGCAAATGAATATTTCTGCTGTTCTGAACTTGCAGGTCGCTTTCAGTTTGGAAATAAGGCATATGACAGAGGACAGGTATATCTTCTTAATAATGCCATTGATTTGGAAAAATTCAGATTTAATGAAGAAGTTCGTAAAGCTAAGCGCAATGAACTTGGAATAGGAGATGATGTTTTTGTTGTTGG
>JAKSTU010000020.1 GCA_024402435.1 Treponemataceae bacterium | reverse complement strand
AGAGATTCTGGAGGGAAATTATGAATAAATATACTGCATACTGCGGATTAAACTGCGAAACCTGCGAAGCTCGTCTTGCAACTGTAAACAATTAATACAGTCTACTTCTGGCCGGATACTGTAAAAGGACTTTCTGAAGCCGAGGATTTTTTTGAGGGGAAAAGCCTTTCCCCTGGTCGGCACCGTCCAGCCCTCCCAGGCCGGACCGTTGCCTCCACACCCCATTCCAGCGGGCCTCAAACGCCGGCCCGCAACGCCCGGCTGCAAACGCCCGCTTTGTCACGTCGCGCCCCGCCAGTGAATCAAATCCAGCATGACACAGGCCGTATTCTTATTGAACACAAACTTGCAGGTTTCAGATGGGTTTGTATGTTGTTTTTTTAGTTATTCTGCCATTGGAATCGTATTCGTATTCATACCATTCTTCAGAGCCATAAGATGACTTGTAATGAATTTTATTTCCCTTGGAATCGTAGTCACACCATGTTTCAAAACCATCAGAATACTTGGTATGAATCTCATTTCCCTTGGAATCGTAGTCAGACCATGTTTCAGAACCATCAGAATCCTTGAAATGAATCTCATTTCCATTGGAATCGTAGTCATGCCATGTTTCATAGCCATAAGAAAACTTTAAATGAATTACATTTCCATTGGAATCGTAGTCTTCCTCAGAACCATAAGAATCCTTGAAATGAATCATATTTCCCTTGGAATCATAGACAAGCCATACTTCATAGCCATAAGAATCCTTGAAATGAATCATATTTCCCTTGGAATCGTAGTCACACCATGTTTCAAAACCATCAGAATACTTGGTATGAATCTCATTTCCATTGGAATCGTAGTCAGACCATGTTTCAGAACCATCAGAATACTTGATATGAATCACATTCCCCTTGGAATCATAGTCACACCAATCTTCAGAACCATCAGAATACTTGGTATGAATCACATTCCCCTCCGAATCATAATCACACCATTCTTCAGAACTTTCAGAACCTTTGGAATCGTATTCATATTCAAACAATTCTTCAGAAGAAATATCTACCCATTTATAAATGATTTCTCCGTCGGAAATCAGTTCTTTATAAAGCCGCTCTGCAAAAAGTGAACTGCACAAAAGTGCGACAGCCAATGCACAAACAATTCTTTTCATGCCTAAAGGTTATCACGAAAAGCTTGATTTTTCCACAGATTCGTCCCCGCACCCCGCAAAAACCCGCGTCACGAACCGAAGTTTTCACACGAAAACGGAATTTTGTTCATGGAAATAATCAGTATGCTGCATTATAATTAGGCGAATTACCGGACTTTCTGTTCCGAATCGTTATCTGAAAGGATTTTATACATGTCAAACAAATGGTTTCGCCATAAATACCAGCCTTGTCTCCCGCTTGGTGAAGACGGCGCAAGAATTTCGTGTTCAAAAGCACATATTGAACTTTCCAGAAAAATCGCACGGGAAGGAATCGTCCTGCTGAAAAATGATTCCGGTTTTCTTCCGATCAACAAAAAATCACGGAACAACAAAATCGTTCTTCTGGGAAAAGCTTCAGAAGAATACATAAAAGGCGGCGGCGGAAGCGGTGATGTGTACACAAAATACGTGCGCACTCTTTACGAAGCATTTTCCGAAAAATCAGCTTCCGGAGAAATTCAGCTTTATGACGGACTCCATGATTTTTATGCTGCGGAAGTTTCAAGACAGCACAACGCAGGTACCGCTCCGGGAATGACACGTGAGCCTGCCCTTTCTGAAGCCCAGCTTGAAGCCGCCGCAAAGTTTTCAGACACTGCTGTTGTTGCAATCTGCCGCTTTTCAGGCGAAGGCTGGGACCGTTACTGCGACCTGGGCAAAGAAATCCATACTGAAGCCATGGAATCAAATCCCTGGGTCAACGAAAGCTCACTTGAAGAAGCAGGCGAAGTCGTTTTCCAGAAAGGCGATTTTTATCTTTCAGACGAAGAAGCTGCAATGGTTGCGGCCGCAAAAAAACACTTCAAACACATTGCAGTCCTTTTGAACGTGGGCGGCATGGTGGACACAGACTGGTTCAAAGAGGAACCGCAGATTGAAAGCGTTCTGTACATCGGTCAGGGCGGGCTTGAAGGAGCCTGTGCCGCGGCGGACATTTTCTGCGGAACCGAAAGTCCCAGCGGAAAACTTACTGACACATTTGCAAAAGATCTTGCAGATTATCCTTCTTCCGACACTTTCCACGATTTCAACGACAGAGTGGAATATGTGGAAGACATTTTTGTAGGTTACCGTTACTTCAGTACCGTGCCCGGAAAAATGGAACGGGTGAATTATCCCTTCGGATTCGGACTGAGCTACACGACTTTCAAAATCCAAAGCATCAACGAAGAAGCGGACGAAGAAAAAGTGCGCATTGCAGTGCGTGTTACAAACACGGGAAAAGCCGGCGGAAAAGAAGTTGTGCAGGTTTACACATCTTCTCCGAAAGGTCGCCTTGAAAAACCGGCTCTCGAACTGGCCGCTTTCAAAAAAACACCTCTTCTTGCCCCGGGCGAATCCTGCGTTCTTGAACTTTCGTTTGATTCTTCCCGCATGGCAAGTTACGATGATGAAGGAGCAGTGGCAAAATCAGCATGGATTATGGAAAAAGGTGAATACCGGATTTTCTTCGGAAATTCTTCCGCAAATCTTGCCGAGGCAAAGTCCCTTGTTCTGAGTGAAAACAGAATTGTAAAGCAGCTCTCGGAAAAACTTGCTCCAAAAAAACTCAGCCGCCGCATGACTTCTGACGGATCTTTCAAAAAGCTTGAAACTTCTGATTATCAGTCTTGGGAACGTCCTGAAATCTTCAAAACTCCTGAAACACTTGAAGCACTTACGCCCAAAGTCCGCTACGAAAACCACGCTTATGTCTTTGACCAGTGGAGAAATCCCCGCCCTACTCTGATGAATGTGGCTGAAGGAAAAATCACTTTGGATGATTTTGTTAATCTGCTTTCAAAGGAAGACTGGGCCTGGATTCTCGGAGGTCAGCCTCTTACCGGAGTCGGCAACACTTTCGGCATTGGCAACAATCCAAGATTCCAGATTCCCAACATCATGACTGCGGACGGTCCTGCAGGAATGCGCATTGCTCCTGAATGCGGTGTTCACACAACTGCATGGCCCTGCGCTACCACAATCGCATCCTCATGGAATCTGGATTACGCCCGGGCTTACGGAGAAGCTGTTGCAAAAGAAGTGAAAGAAAACAATGCGGGAATCTGGCTTGCTCCGGGAATGAACATTCACAGAAGTCCTCTTTGCGGAAGAAACTTTGAGTATTATTCAGAAGATCCCTTTGTAACCGGCTCCATGGCGGCAGCTGTGGTAAAAGGCGTTCAGTCTCAGGGAATTGCCGCAACACCGAAACACTTTGCATTCAACAACAAGGAAACGAACCGCAAGAACAGCGATTCAATCGTGAGCGAGCGGGCTGCAAGGGAAATATATCTCCGCGGATTCGAACAGTGTGTAAAAGAAGCGGATCCTTGGGTAATAATGAGCGCGTATAACATTGTGAACGGTATACACACTTCGGAAAACCGGGAACTGCTTACGGACATTCTCCGCGGCGAGTGGGGTTACAAAGGACTTGTATGCACTGACTGGTGGACACGCGGTGAACATTGGCGCGAAGTTGCGGCGGGAAACGACGTAAAAATGGCTGCCGGATTCCCGGAAGAACTGCTTGCCGCAATGGAAGACGGACGGCTTTCCGAAACTGATGTAAAAACCAGCGTAAAGCGCGTCCTCCAGATGATTCTGAAACTGGACTGAGTTCTGCACCGGCAGCCGCAAGAAACTGCATTGAACGCGGGCTCCCTTTTTGCAGGAAGCCCGGAACTTGCCCTGTCCTAGCGTTTGCCCAGTTCGCAGTCCAGCTGATAAAGATTGCCGCCCTCAAGGCAGAACAGATTGAATCTGGTTATGATGTCCTGAACCTGTCTTTCTTCTTCACGCTGTTCTGTTATGAACCAGTTGAGGAAGCTCTGAGTGGCGTAATCTTTTTCGTCAATGGCTTCACGATAAATGTCATCAATCAGTTTTGAAATGTATTCTTCGTGTTCCAAAGTTTCGTTCAAAACCTGAATGACACTTTTCTTATCAAGCTTCGGTGCTTCAATGGGCAGAAATTTGAGTTCCTCATCCTGCTCATGAAGATAATCGTAAAACTTCATTGCATGTTCTTCTTCTTCCTCTGCCTGTTTTTTGTACCAGTGGGAAAATCCTTCAAGTCCCATGCTGTCAAAATAGGAAGCGAAAAAAAGATAGATGTATGCAGATTCAAGTTCTTTCTGAAACTGAGTGCTCAAAAGAGCGCTGATTTTTCTGATCATGGATTTGTCCTCCACAATTTGTGAATGTTGCAGTATTCATAGGCGGCCTGAACCCGCTCGCCCATAAGAATTGCAAAATCAACTTCCGGTTTGTCGCCGGGCCCGAGCCATTTCTGCTGGATTCCCTTGTCGGTCTGCAGCAGAATCCATTCAATGTAATGTTCTGCAAGAGTCGGATGAAGTTTTGAGCCCACCGTCACGGTTACAGTGTTTCCGTTCACTCTGATTACGGGAACATGTTTTTCCAGTGCGCCGTCCGTTACACCCGGAACCAGTTCTTCCATTGCTTCACCGCAGCAGATTGTAGGAACTCCGCTGTCTTTGACAATGGCGATTATTTTGCCGCAATGTCTGCAAACAAAAAAATTCAGTTGCATGTGTACCTCCTTAAAGGATTTTTTTTCGGGCTCCGGCAGAATCCGTTTGTCAGATTCACTCTGCTTTCTGCCCGACGGCAACAACATACATCCGTTCTGTTTTTTAGTGTTGAATAATCACCCGCAAACAGTCACCACAATATCACTTTTCAGCAAAACCGCCCCCTGCTTTGACATGCAGAACCCACTGCCCCGCACTTCCGCGCAAAAAAAAGCGCTGTCCTGAATTGTCATGCGCAAAAGCTTATCATGCGCACAAAAGCCTGTCCTATTGCCCGGACTGTGCAAAGAATTGCCCAACCTGTCATCCTTCCCGGAGTGCGCAAAAAATAGCGCCGACCTGTCATCCTGAGCGAAACGAACGCAGTGAGTGAAGTCGAAGGATCTTCACAAACTTATTCGTTTCAATTTCAAGTTTTATGGATACTGTTCGAAATGGTTAAAAATTACGGACCACAACCTGTCATGCGCACAAAAGCCTGTCATGCACGCAAAAGCCTGTCATGCACACAAAAGCCTGTCATGCGCGCAATAGTCCTCGATGCCCGGACTGTGCAAAGAATTGCACAACCTGTCATCCTTCCCTACTTAGGTCAACCAAAATTGTAACACCAGCAACCGATTATTATGCTGCAAAGCGAACTTCATAAGGAGTTTTGTGATTGTTGTATGTATGCGTACGGTTCTGGTTGTACCAGATGTACGCAAAATCATTAATAGCCTTATAAAGATCTTTTTCTTTTGAATATTCATGAACATTCAAAAGTTCCGTTTTCAATGTATTAAAATATCTTTCCATCGGTGCATTGTCGTAAGGATATCCAGCCCTGCTCATACTCTGCCTGATTTTTCTGTCGTTACAGAAGAATTGGAATGTGCTGGATGTAAACTGACATCCCTGGTCTGTATGAATCATCAGTCTTGAAGTATCAATTTCATCCTGACTTTCTATTCCTTTAAGCACAGTCCTTATTGCAAGTTCTGTATTAATCTGCCTGCTGTTTTCGCTTGCAATCACACTTCTGTCAAACAGGTCGATTATTGTACAGTTATATCTGAATGTTCCATCCTTCAGTGCAACATATGTAAAATCCATACACCATTTTTCATTTTTCCTTTCAGACTTGAAGTTCTGATTCAGGATATTTTCTACAGTCTGATGGTAGTCGCCATGTTCATAAACAGGTTTTCTTTTTCTCTGGATTGATTTCAATCCAAGTAGTTTATTCAGATATTTATGACATGTCGGATAGCTCATTATTAATCCGTCCTTTTTCAGCTGGTCACATACCTGTCTGTAACCTCTTGTGCCGTCAAGGTCATGAAACTTTCTGCCTACTTTCTCAAGTCTCGATGCAAGTTTCTGCCTGTATCCATCCTTTCGATTTTTTCTGTAGTTATAATAAGCATTTGGATGAATGGACATCCTTCTCAATAACCATCTGAGTCCGAAATAATCTTTATTGCTGTCGATAAACCGATATGAAGCTAATCGATTTCCTTTGCAAAGAATGCCGCCGCTTTTTTTAGGAATTCAATTTCTTTCTGCTGTTCCGCCAGCTGTTTTTTCAGCATCCGGTTCTGCTCCATTAAACTTAATTCTTCTGTTGCTTCTTCATTTTCCTGGCATTCTTCGCAATATTTCTTTTCCCATTCCCGATATGTGGATTTTGCAAATCCATATTCCGCGCTGAGAGATGCAATGGTTCTTCCTTCATTCAAGTGAAGGTAAACCATTTTTTTCTTAAACTCTGTTTCGTACATAAGTTGTGTCGTCATCATCCTTCTTTTCCTCTAATTATAAATTATCGGTGCATGGTGTTACAACTTTGTTTTATCACAGTATCACCACTTCCTTCCTTCCGTACCACTCTGACTTGAAAAATCACACTTAAATTTATAAAATTGCAGTGGCTTCCGCAGGTTGTAACTGCGAGCCAAAGGAAGATTTTATGTCAGACAAAGAAAAACTGGCGGTCATTCGTCACAGTACCGCCCACGTAATGGCAGAAGCCGTGCTCAAATTGTTCCCCGGTGCAAAGTTTGCAATCGGTCCCTCAATTGACAACGGTTTCTATTATGATTTTGACCTTCCCCGTCCCATCAAAGACGAGGATCTGCCCGAGATCGAAAAAGAAATGCGCCGTATTGTAGGCGGCAATCATGATTTTGTGCGCACAGAGGTCACAAAAGCAGAAGCACTCAAGCAGTTTGCAGACCAGCCCTACAAAATCGAGCTGATCAACGACCTGCCCGATGATGCCACGATTACCACATATACTCAGGACGGTTACACTGATCTGTGCCGCGGACCTCATGTGGCAAACACAAAAGAAATCAATGCTCAGAGTTTCAAGTTGATGAAAGTTGCCGGTGCATACTGGCGCGGTGATGTAAAACGTCCCATGCTTACCCGCATTTACGGAACAGCCTGGGAAAAACCTGCTGAACTCAAAGAGTATCTCAATATGCTTGCAGAAGCTGAGAAACGCGATCACCGCAGAATCGGCAAAGACTTGGATCTGTTCCACATTGACGACGAAAATCCCGGTGAGATCTTCTGGCATCCCAACGGATGGCTGATTTACTCCATCATCAAGGATTACGTCCGCGAAAAAATCCGCAAAGACGGCTATGTTGAGGTAAATACACCTTTTGTCATGCCCCGTACTTTGTGGGAACGCTCCGGTCACTGGGCAAAATATCAGGAAAACATGTTCATTACTGAGAGCGAAAAACGGCTTTTTGCCCTCAAACCCATGAACTGTCCCGGTCATATCGAGATTTTCAAGAGCAGACTCCGCTCTTACAAAGATCTGCCCATGCGTTTTGCAGAATTCGGTTCATGTACACGCAACGAAGCAAGCGGTGCTCTTCACGGAATCATGCGCGTACGCGGATTTGTCCAGGATGACGGACACATCATGTGTACAGAAGATCAGATTCCTGACGAAGTTGCAAAATTCTGTGCTTTGCTCAAAGACATGTACAAGGATTTCGGATTTACAGACGACAAAATCGTGGTCAAGTTCTCAACACGCCCTGAAAAACGCGTCGGTACTGACGAAGACTGGGACCGTGCAGAAGGTGCTCTTGCAGATGCATGCAAGAAAGCCGGCCTTGAGTACGAGATTCAGCCCGGAGAAGGTGCATTCTATGGTCCAAAACTGGAATTTACACTGATTGATGCACTCGGTCGCCCGTGGCAGTGCGGTACGATTCAGGTTGACTACCAGCTGCCCAGTGCAGAACGCCTGAATGCTGAGTATGTTGGTGAAGACAATGCAAAACATCATCCTGTAATGCTGCACCGCGCAGTTCTCGGTTCTCTGGAACGCTTCATCGGTATTCTGATTGAAAACTTTGCAGGCGCGCTGCCCACATGGCTGCAGTACCAGCAGGCAACAATCATTCCTGTAGCTCCTACAGTCGAAAAATACTGCGAAGATTTGTGCGCAAAACTGTCAGACGCCGGAATCCGTGTAAAAGCTGACTTCGGAAATGACCGCATGAACGCAAAAATCCGCACTGCACAGATGCAGAAGATTCCGTACATGCTGGTTGTCGGTGAACGTGAAATGAACGAAGGCACAATTGCAGTCCGTTTCCGTGACGGCCGTCAGCAGCAGATCATGAAAGTTGATGAATTCATCGCTTATGTCAAAGACAAAGTTGATTCACACTTTGTAGGCATCTGATCTGCGGATACTTCCTTCACGTACAGCATAAAGTCCTTTTATGAAAAATATGGGAAGGAAGGCTGCGACTGACAAAAACACTCGCAGGGAGGAATGGTAGTTTCCGCTCCGACCTGCGGGAAATTAAAACAAAGCCCCCGCTACAAACTGTTGCAGCCTGACTTGTACTGTTTCGGTTTGGAGCGGGGGCTTTTTGCTGATTACGGAACAGTTGCAAACTGTTTCTTGATCGCTTCAATTTCGTCCCGGACTGCAGCCGCCTGTTCGTATTCAAGCCGTTCTGCGTGTTCCATCATCTGGGCTTCCAAAGCTTTGAGCAGCTTTTTCCGTTCCGCCGGAACAAAAAGATTGCAGCTCTTTTTCAAAACGGAAAGCTCTGTTTCCACCGTTTCCTTTGCATCTTCTTTCTGCCGTTCCAAAATGTCTTCAATTGCTTTTGAAATGGTTTTGGGCGTAATTCCGTGTTCCTGGTTGTATGCTTCCTGAACCTGACGCCTGTGCCGTGTTTCTTCAATTGATTCAGCCATTGCATCACTCATTCTGTCCGCATACATTACAACCTTTCCGGATGCATTTCGTGCCGCACGCCCAATAATCTGAATAAGACTGGTTGCGGAACGCAAAAATCCTATTTTGTCCGCATCAAGAATTGCAATGAAAGAAACTTCCGGAAGGTCAATTCCTTCGCGGAGCAGGTTGATACCCACAAGCACATCAAATTCCCCGGCACGGAGCCCTTTGAGAATTTCCACGCGCTCGATTGTGTCAACTTCTGAGTGAATGTATTTTACTTTGAGAGAAAGCCCCGATAGATAATCAGTCAGATCTTCGGCCATTTTCTTTGTAAGTGTAAGAATCAGGCACCGTTCGTGGTTTTCAATCCGCTCTTTTACTTCCGCGTAAATGTCTTCCATCTGTCCTGTAGTGGGACGCACTTCAACAATGGGGTCCAGAAGTCCCGTAGGCCGGATCAGCTGTTCCACAATGCGCGTGCTTTTTTTCTTTTCTTCTTCCCGGGGAGTTGCAGAAACGAATACAACCTGATTCATCATGCTTTCAAACTCCGCGCCTTTAAGCGGCCGGTTGTCCAGAGCACTTGGAAGACGGAATCCGAAGTCAATAAGGTTCTGCTTGCGGCTCCTGTCACCTTCGTACATGGCACCGACCTGAGAAACTGTAACATGGCTTTCGTCAATCATGCACAGAAAATCCTTGGGAAAATAGTGGAGCAGTGTTGCAGGCGGCTCACCGGATTTTCGCCCTGAAATAGGCCCGGAATAGTTTTCGATGCCGGAGCAGTAGCCCATTTCCTTGAGCATTTCAATGTCGTAGGTTGTGCGGGTTTTGAGCCGCTCGGCTTCAAGAAGTTTTCCGCCGGCCAAAAGTGTTTCGTAACGTTCGTCCAGTTCAGCCTGAATCCGGTCTGTTGCACTTTTAAGCATGTCCGGGCGAACAACAAAGTGTTTTGCAGGATAAATCACAGTTTCGTCCAGCTGCTCAATAACTTTTCCGGTCATTACATTGAAGCGGCAGATTTTTGCAACCGTGTCAAAATCCAGGTCGATGCGGTAAGCTTCGTCAGTTTCCATGTAGGCCGGGTACACTTCTATGCGCTCCCCGTGGATGCGGAAGTTTCCGCGGTCAAGAACCATGTCGTTGCGCTTGTACTGAAGAGAAACCAGCTGGAGCGCAAAAGCGGTCATGTCAAAATCCTGTCCCACTTCAAGATGAAGGCGCATGTCTTTGTAAAGTTCAGGCATTCCCAAACCGTAGATGCAGGAAACAGTTGCAACAACAATCACGTCCCGCCGCTCCATAAGGCTGTATGTGGCAGAAAGACGCATTCTGTCGATTTCTTCGTTGATGCTTGCGTCTTTTTCTATATAAAGGTCACGGGCAGGAACATAGGCTTCCGGCTGATAATAATCGTAGTAAGAAACAAAGTATTCCACCGCATTGTTCGGAAAAAAACTCTTGAATTCGCGATAAAGCTGGGCGGACAATGTTTTGTTGTGACTGATGATCAGTGTGGGGCGCTGAACTTTTTCAATGATTTTTGCCATTGTAAAAGTTTTTCCGCTTCCCGTAACACCTTTGAGAGTCTGGTATTTGTCACCTGCAAGAATTCCGCGTGCAAGGGCTTCAATTGCTGCCGGCTGGTCACCGGAAGGCTCAAAAGGAGAAACAACTTCAAAAGGTCTCATTTTTTTTCGTCCAAGATTACGGGCATTGTAAGCACTTCTTTGCCGCGTTGGACAGTAAGTGTTACGGTGTCGCCCGGATTTTTGCTTTCAAGAAGTGAATTGAAATCAGCAAAAGATGTGATTCCAACTCCGTCAACTGCTGTAATAACGTCGCCGCCAAGATAAATCACCGTGTAATTTCGGTAACTGCCGTACTGCACGGCTTCGGTTCCGGCCTGAAGACCTGCTTCCAAAGCATGGCTGTTTTTGTCCAGCGTGCTGACCAGAAGTCCCTGCCGGACGCTCATCCGCCCGTAAGAAGCAATGTTGTCAGTCAGTTCCACAAAGCTTCCGCTGATTGTTCCGCGCTTTACTGAGCCGTACTGAATCAAGTCTGCAACAACGCGTTTTGCCATGTTGATGGGCACTGCAAAACCTACGCCGGCGGAACTGCCTGATGTGGAATAAATCATTGTGTTGATGCCGATCATGTGGCCCTGTGTGTCAAGCAAAGGTCCGCCTGAATTGCCGGGATTGATTGCCGTGTCAGTCTGAATCATTCCCCGGATGATTACGCTGTCCGAATTCTGGATAGGGCGTCCCAGTCCGGAAATGATTCCCGAAGTAAGCGTGCGTTCAAAACCGAAGGGGTTTCCGATTGCAAGAACTTTCTGTCCAACTTTCAGATCCGATGAATCGCCGAAAGGAATCGGTGTAAGATTGAGGCCGGCCGGCGGATCGAATTTGATTACCGCAATGTCAGAAGCGGAATCCGTTCCGATAACACGTCCTTCATACTGGGAGCCGTCTGAAAGAGAAACGTAGATTTTGTATGCACCTTCGATTACGTGGACATTTGTAACAATGTAACCGTCCGAGGTAATTATCGAGCCTGAACCTGTACCGCCGTCCTGGGGAACAGCCTGGAAAAACCAGTTGTATGCCATGACTTCCGTTGTAATGTTGACTACGGAATTATTGTATTTTTCATAAACTGATATGTTCTGGATTTCGTCCTGAGTGTATTGGCCGGAAATTGCCGCGTTGAACTGGTTTCCGTTTGCCGCAGCACCGGAATCTGCCTGAATCACCGGAAGTGCGACAACTGAATTGTCTGCTCCCGAAACCAATGTTTCAGAGTGGGCGTATTCTTTTACAAGTTCCGCAATCTGTGCATTGTCAATTTTTGTCTGCTTTGAAAAACTGAACAGAACAATTCCGCCGATCAGAAGAGCAGTAAGAAGTGAACAGATTGCACCGACTGCAACCAGATGATGTTTTGAATAAAGTCTCATTACAACAGCCTCTCAACTAATGTAGTGCAGTCAGTGTAAAAGTGTCAAATTGAAAAAGTCTTAAATCATTGCCAGTTCTGCCAGATTTCCGGACAGAATCCTGCTGTAGCGTCAGTCTTTCCGTTACGTACGAGTGGCTGCACCAGAAGCATGGGATTGTCCAGCAGTTTGTCGAATTTGTCTTCATCATCAAGGTATGCAAAAGAAGCGTAATCCTTGTGTTTTTTGTCCGCAAGAGAATCAATGGCATCAGTGCGGCTGCCCAGGCGCTTTGCCGTGGCGGAAACAACGCTTTCAAGCTCAGCCCGCGCAATGCCCTTGTCTTTAAGGTCGATTTTCTGGACTGCTATGCGCCGCTCACTGAACCAGCGTTCCGCTTTTTTTGTGTCAAAACTTTTGCTGCTGCCGAAAATCTGTATTGCCATAAAAGATTACCGTTCCTCGCGAAAGTATGCGCTGCCCAGTGCGGCAGGTGCCTGATACTCTTTTTTCTTCTGCAGACTTATGAATACAAGCACGATGATTGTTGCAATGTAAGGCAGCATGTCAAGAATGATTGAGTTCAGCGTAATCTGAAGCCCCAAGAAGGGGAAAGAAGCGCCCTGGAATTTGAAGCCCAATCCCTGAAGCACACCGAAAAGATATGAAGCAACAATGGCCTTGAGCGGATTCCATGTGCAGAAAATGATGAATGCTACCGCAATCCATCCGGCTCCCGCGGTAATGTTGTCCTGCCAGCTTGGAACAAAAACCAGTGAGAGATAAGCACCGCCCAGTCCGCAGAGAAAACCGCCTGAAAGAACGTTTGCGTATTTGATTGCCGTTACAGGAAGTCCTGATGCATCTGCTGCCGCCGGGTTTTCGCCGATGGCACGCATTGCAAGACCGGCACGGGTTTTGTTCATGTAGACATAAATCAGTATTGCACAGATCAAAGAAAGATAAACGTAAATGCTCTGATCAAAAAGCATGGGCCCTATTACGGGAATCTTGCTCAGAAGGGGAATTGCTTTCGGTGCAAAAAAACTGCGCACATTGTCAGAAAGGGCTTTTCCTGACAGAAACTCGTTGAAAAGTCCCGCAACACCGGTGCCGAAAGTGGTAAGCACAATACCGGTAACAGTCTGGTTTCCTTTGAGCGTGATGGCTATGAAAGCATAAATTGCACTTGCAGCCATACCGGCAAGTCCTGCAACAAGTATTGCAAGAACTGCGCTGTCTGTGGTAATTGCCGTTGCAAATCCTGCTGCGGCACCTACAAGCATCATTCCTTCAATACCAAGGTTTGAATTTCCGACTTTTTCACAAAGAATACCGCCGAGAATTGCAAGAAGAATATGTGTTCCCATCTGGACAGAAGTCTGCAGGAAAAGTGAAAGTGATTCAAAAATCATTTTTCAGCTCCTTTGGGGGATTTTGCAGTTTCAGATTTTGCAGTGCGTACGAACTTGTACTTAAGGAAGAACTCGCTTCCCAGAACAAAGAAAATGATTATTCCCTGAATAACCTGTGTCATTGTTGACGGAATGCCCATTGAAGCCTGAAGTCCCGAACCGCCCTGAATCAGCATTGAAAAGAGGAAAGAAACTACGGTGATCAGAATAGGGTTAAGCTGACCGAGATATGTGGTGATTACCGCTGTAAATCCCATGCCGCCGGACAAAGAGTAGGTAAGGGATTTTTCCATTGCAGAAGCCTGCATCATTCCTGCAACGCCGCAAAGTGCACCTGAAAGGAACACTGCGATGAAAGTAACTTTCTGCACGTTTATTCCCGCATAACGGGCTGTAGTGCTGCTTTCTCCTATAACGTCGATTTCGTAGCCCAGCTTCGTGCGGCGGAAAAGCACATAAAGCAGCAGCATGCAGATCAATGTGATTATCCAGCCGATATGGATTCCGCCCAGTTTGGGAAGAATTGCCGCATCAGGGAATCGTGGCATGCGCGGAAAACCGTCGGGGCGTTTCCACGGACCGAACTGAAGATATGTAATCCATTTTGTGGCAATGTAGTTGAGCATCAGCGTAACAAGTGTTTCGCTTGCACCGATTTTGTTCTTGAGAAGCGAAGCAACTGTGGCCCAGATTCCGCCGCAGATTACAGAAGCAATGAACATGAGCGGAAGCATTACACCCATGGGAAGATTCGGGCATTTGAAGGCGATGAATGCGGCACCGAAAGCACCCATGTAGAACTGTCCGTCAGCACCGATGTTCCAGAACTTCATGCGGAAAGACATTGCAATTCCCAAAGAAAGCATTGCCAGAGGAATTGCTTTGTGCACAGTCTGCTGAAAATAATATTCTTTTCCGATTGAACCGGTAATGATGTTCCAGAAAACCACAAAAGGATTGTGTCCCATGCAGGCAATTACGATTCCTGAAGCTACAAGAGAAAGACCAACTGCAGAAAGACGCAGCATGTTCTCTTTGAACTTGGAAGGCTCGTTTTTCGCAACTATGTGAATCATTCTGCTTCTCCTGTTTCTCCGATCATCATGAGACCGATTTTTTCTTTGCTTGTAGTTTTCGGGTCCACAATTCCCATCACTTTTCCGTCATGGATTACCATGAGTCTGTCGGACAAAGCCATGAGTACGTCAAGGTCCTCACCGATGTACATTACGCCGACACCTTTTTTCTTCTGCTGGTTCAGCATGTCGTAAACCGTGTAGCTTGCACCGATGTCAAGCCCGCGCACCGGGTATGCGGTAACCAGAACTTTCGGCTGCATTCCGATTTCGCGGCCAAGAAGAACTTTCTGGATGTTTCCGCCGGAAAGTTTCTTTACAACGTGTTTTACCGACGGTGTAGAAATGTCGTATTCTCCCACGATTGTTTCGGCACGTGCCTTTCCTGCTTCACGGTCAAGAAAAATTCCCTTTGATTCGTCATAAGTTTTGAGCATTATGTTGTCAATGATGTTCATTCCGGCCACAAGACCCATTCCAAGCCTGTCCTCAGGGACAAAGCTCATGCGCACACCTTTTTTCTTGATTGCAAGAGGCGTAAGGCCGATCAGTTCGTCACCCATGAATTCAATGGAACCCTTCTGGGGGCGCATAAGGCCTGCAATGGATTCGCAGATTTCCTTCTGACCGCTGCCTGCAATTCCTGCAATGCCAAGAATTTCGCCGCCGTAAAGGTCAAAAGTCATGTCATCAAGCAGATTACGCTGTTCTTCCTCAAAAGTGAGCGTAACATTCTTCATGCGGAGAAGCGGTTCTGCAGAAAGTTTGGGCTCCGGCCGGTCAATCTGCAGCGAAATCTGGCGTCCTACCATAAGTGCCGTAAGTTCGTTGGGATTGGTCTCCTTCGTGATTACGGTTCCCACATTTTCGCCTTTGCGCAGAACCGCAACACGGTCGCTTATGTCCATAACTTCCTGCAGTTTGTGCGTAATTATGATGATTGTGCAGCCTTTCTTTTTCATCAGGCGCAGAACATCAAAAAGCGCTTCTGTTTCCTGTGGCGTAAGAACAGCGGAAGGTTCATCAAGAATCAGAATATTCGCATTGCGGTAAAGCAGTTTGAGAATTTCGACAGTCTGTTTTTCGCTTACGGACATTTCGTAAACTTTTTTATCGGGATTTATTTTAAGACCATAAACTTCTTCAAGTTCTTTAAGTTTAGATCTGTTTTTTTTCTTCTGAAGAAACAGCCCTTTTGTTTTTTCGCCCATGGAAATGTTTTCCAGTGCGGTCATGACGTCTACAAGCAGAAAATGCTGGTGCACCATTCCGATGCCGGCAGCAATTGCATCTGCGGGCCGTGAAAAAGAACATTCTTTTCCGTCAATAAAAATGGTTCCTGAATCGGGAGCATAAAGGCCGGCAAGCATGTTTACAAGTGTGGTTTTGCCGGATCCGTTTTCACCGAGAAGTGCCAGAATCTCACCTTTTTCAACATCAAGGCAGACATTGTTGTTGGCTTTTACTTCTCCGAAAGTTTTTGAAATGTTCTGAAGGGATATGTAAGACATGTATTAATCCAAAAAGGGCTGCCCGAAAATACTGAAACCAGTTCAGACTTCGGACAGCCTTTCAACGTTTGCGGTTACCGGTGATTATTTTGTAATAACACCTTTAACAAGCCAGGTCATGTTCCAGATTTCTGAATCTGACATCTGAACGCCTGCTGCAACAACTTCTTTTCCGTTCTGATCATAGAGAGGACCAACGAAAGGATCGAATTCGCCGGCCATCATTTTTGCCTGAACGGGAGCAACTGCTTCTGCTGTTCCGGGAGCGCAGTTTGCTGTAAGTTCATCAAGTTTTACGATTCCTGTAGACATGGGCAGCCAGTATGCTTTTCCTTCCCATGTTCCGTCGAGAATTGCCTGAACGTTTGATGTGTAGAATACAGGCCAGTCAAAGATAGGAGCTGTCAGGTAAGCTTTGGGAGCAGCGTTGGGTGTAGGAACATTGTAACCAAGGCAGAGAGCGCCTTTTTCCTGTGCTGCAACCTGAGGAGCTGTTGTGTCCTGGTGCTGTTCAATAACGTCACAACCGCGGTTCAGCAGTTCCAGAGCGCCCTGTTTTTCGATTGCGGGATCATACCATGTGTTTGTCCAAACAACTTCAACTGTAGCATCGGGGTTTACAGACTGAACACCCAGTGTGAAAGCGTTGATCATGCGGATACATTCGGGAATTGCGAATGCTGCTACATAACCGATTTTTCCGTTCTTTGTGTTTTTACCGGCAACAATACCTGCAAGGTAGCGTGCCTGATACATTTTACCGAAGTATGAACAGAGGTTTGTGTAAGAAGCGTCACTTGAGCAGTGTCCGAAGTAAACTTTGGGGAATTCTTTGGCCATGTTCATTGTTGCTTCAAGGAATCCGTAGCTGTTTGTGTAAATTACGTTACAGCCCTGGTCAATCAGATCGTGGATTGCTTTTTCGCAAGCTGCTGTGTCCTGGTCGCTGATTGATTCAACAACAGCTGTTTTGATGCCCATGGCTTCTACAGCCTGGCGTCCGCGTTCGTGTGCTTCTGAATAGCCGCCGTCATTTTTGACACCGATGTAAACAAAACCGACTTTCATTGTTTCTTTTGTCAGTTTTCCATTGTCTGCAGCAGCTTCTTTTTTTCCGCCTGCAAACACACATGCAAGAACAGCCAGAGCCATTACGATTGCAATAGTCTTTTTCATTTTCATACTCCTCAGTAATGAAAAAAATTGTATTCAGATCCCCGTTTCCGGAGAGTCAGTTCCTGAAAGTAACGCCTTCTTCCGGGGACATTGAATCTACAATTGCAAGGGATTCAATGCGCATGCCTTTTTCGCGGAGCAGTTTTCCGCCCGGCTGGCTGCCTTTTTCGATTGCAATGCCTGCGCCCACACATACGGCACCGGCAGCAGATATAATGGAAGAAAGTCCTTCAAGTGCGGCACCGTTTGCAAGAAAATCGTCAATAATGAGCACACGGTCGCCTGGTTTTATGAAGTCTTTTGAAACTTCCACATCGTAGTCAGTACCGCGGGTAAAAGAATGAACCACAGCACTGTAGACTGCGCCGTCAAGGTTTTTGGATTTTGTTTTCTTTGCAAAAACAAGAGGAACTTTAAGTTCGCGGGCAACAGGATATGCAATGGCAATTCCTGAAGATTCAATGGTAAGCACTCTTGTGATTTTTTCGTTTGAGAAGCGGCGGGCAAACTCAGCGCCCATGGAATCAAGCAGTTCAACATCAATCTGATGGTTCAAAAAACTGTTGACTTTAAGAATGTCTGCAGAAAGAACTTTGCCTTCTGTGCGGATACGCTGCTTTAATTTTTCCATAAAGCATAGTACCGCAAAAAAGCAGAAAAATTCAATATGCACACTACATGTGGTGCTGGTGAAGAAGACGGCGGAAACCCTTGTAAATCAACCAGCCGCATAAGCAGGCAATAGTCTTGTCCAGAAGATTTATCGGAATCCGCCCAAGAATGCCGGACATGAGGAATCCGAATCCCCTCAGAAAAAACGAATAGATAAAGTCGTTTGCAGAACTTTCTTCAATGTATGCAAAGTAATCAAAATTTATGGAGTAGATTATTCCGCCTTCAATGCTGATGAGAAGTGACATGCTTACGATCAGGATGAGAAGCGAAAGGACAAAAGGCATCTTTTTGCGGTAACTTACAAAAATGTGGACACAGAAGACAACGCTCAGAGAGCAGAGAATGTAGACAAGGGAGAGCATGTTGTGGTCAAGCAGAAAAATTACCGGCAGATGATAAAGTGTTCCGCAGATAATGCCGCTTACAGGGCTGAAAAATGATGCCGCCACAGTCCAGATGCAGTCCATGTAAAGCGGAATCTTGAAGACAAAGGCGTTCAGCACGATTGTCAGGAACTCCATTGCTGTACAGACTAATCCGACGAGTATTTTCTTTGTCATACTTCTATCCTTATTTCAGTTCCTTCATCGGAACTGCTTTTTATTGAAAATTTCGCGCCCAGAAGAGAAGCACGCTGCTTCATGCCTGAAAGCCCGAAATTTGTTTTTTCCTTTATTCTGATTTTGTTCACGTCAAAACCTTTTCCGTCATCGTTGATGAAAAGTACGAATCCACTTCCGCTGCCGTTTTTTCGTGCAAGAATGCTGCATTTAGAACATTCTGAATGTATGCGTGAATTGTTCAATGCTTCCTGAATGATTCTGTAAAGATTAAGCCGCTTTTTCGGATCAAGAAAGTTGAAAATTTCCGGTTCCTGAAGATGGCAATAACATGGAATGCCGCTGTTTTTCTCAAAACTTGTGCAGAGTCCCAGAATCACACTGTCAAAATCATCAAAAGCAATTCCCGGAGGATTAAGATCCGCACAGATTCCACGGATCGAGTCCTGAATTTTTGCAAGTTCAGGAGCAATCTCCTTAAGTTCAGGCTTTTTAACGCAGACCATTTCAAGAAGCCTCAGATCCTGGATGATCGTGTCATGAAGATCTCTTGCAACACGGCTCCGTTCTTTTTCTGTTTCTGCCATTGCACCGGAAATGATTTCCTTACCTTTGTGCTGAATGACGTGAATCGTGCTGAAAAGAAAAAGTGTAAAAATGAAGACGGAAATAATCACTATGAAAAGGAACCCCATGTCTGCACTTCGGGAATTGAGCTGATTGAGCAGGTTGAAAATGTGCGAAAAATATCTGTAGATTTCTGGAATGTTTTGTTCCGTGGCGGCAATTTCCATGTTCTCAAGCTCTGTGTAAAGCTGCGGAAACTGAAGCTTGTAGACAAGACAGGTACGGCTTTGCCGAAAATCATTGAGGCGGGCGCAAAGTTCCACGCAATTCTGATTCTGCACGAAAGCTTTGAAAAAATCATCAATGGGGTTTTCTTCTTTTGAACAACCGGAGAAGAGAACCGGCATAAGACAGAGAAAGAAGATGAATACAGATGTTCTGATTTTACTATACATCCATACCTCCACCCGTCAGAAAATTCGCGCTTGTTTCGTTTCCCTGCAAAAAGTTGATAAGATCTGCTCTGTAATGACAGCCGGTTTTGTCGTAAAGCCGCACAAGATAATTTTCTACGGTACGCACGTTCAGATTCATTTTTGCGGCAATTTCAGCATTGGACAGTTTCTGCATGAGAAGTTCTGCAACCTGCTGTTCTTTTTTTGTCATGCCTGCAAAAATCCCCGAAATCCTTGTAAAAGATGCGGAAATCTCAGGCGGAATGAAATATCCTGTTTTAACAAGCGTATTCAATGCGCCGACAAAATCTTCTTCCGAAAAATTCTTGAAAATGTAACCTCTTGCACCGTTATGAAAAGCGTTTATCACAAAGGGAACTTCCGTGTACATGGAATAAACTGCACACATGATCTGTTTTTTGCTGAGTTCTTTTATCAGTTCAAAGGAATAATCGGGGCCGATCTGCAGATCAATCAGTGCAAGAAATTTTTCTCTTCTGTTGCATTCTTCTGAAAGGAATTTTTTCAGTTCATCCTCTGAAGAAAATGTGCCTGCAACTTCAAAACCGGGAATGTTTTCTATTGTACTGCTGATGCTTTTGAGCATTAACGGGTGATCATCAATAACAAGAATTTTCATCGCCGTATTATATAATAAAAAACTCACGGTTTCTTGTGGGTTTTTTACACAATTTTCTTTCGGTTCAAACACTGAATACAAAGAAAAATCACGGAATTAAGATGTGGAATAAAATCGGGTTTTAATGCGTTTAACCTGAAATTCTTGATTTTGTGAGGAATAAATGAAAAAAACAAAAATTTTTGGCAAAATGGCCGGACTGCTTTGCTCTCTGGCTTTGGTGCTCTGTCTCTTCGGCTGTCCCGGTGAACCGGATATGCCGGGCTATCCGGGCTTACCGGGCGGAAATCCGGATGGAGGTTCATCAACACTGAAAACTCTTTCTATTAGTTCTACCACTTCAACAATTGAGGGTGGAGCAAATGGAGTCGTGTTTACTGCAAGTTACGAGGATGAACCGGGGTCTTTTATTTCTACTTCTGATCAGGCAAGCTGGATTTGGACTGTTACACCTTCCAACGCAGCAGAAATAACTTACCCTGATGTAATGCCGGAAGTAAACTTCGCAAATTATACTAAAGCCCGTGTAACTCTTTCATCTACTTTCAGCGGGTATCCCGGGGACACAATCACTGTTACCTGTGCTGCCGGTGGAAAAACAGCATCTTCAACACTGACAGTTGCAGGAAATGTTGTTACTCTTGATCTGAACGGCGGAAGTACAGACAAGAAATCTCTGCACGGCGGTGGTGCATATGATGGAACTACATTTGCAGGGGATTCTGAAACAGAAACTTACAGTGTTTTCAAAGCAATAAAACAGACTGGAAAAGATGTTTATCTGCCGACAAAATGGGACCTGATGGAAGAAGATTTCAACCCCGGTTACAAATTCAACGGATGGGGAACAACTGTTGATGCAACAACACCTGTTCCAAATTATTACCTTACTGACGAAAGTGTTACTCTGTATGCAATTTGGGAACCGAGTGACCATACGCCATACAGTTTCGTGATAAACAAAGAAAAACTTGACGGTTCTTACGAAAATAATATTCCCCGGACAGAACATGGAACAACAGGTACAGCGATTGATGTTGAAAGTCTGTATGCAGGTATTGAAGGATTTGAATTTGAAAGTGTTACACCTGCAAACCCTGTTATTGCAGCAGACGGAAGCACAATGGTAGAAATCAAGCTCAAGAGAAAGGAATTCACACTGACTTTTGATGCAAACGGCGGAACACTGGACGGAAACGGAACACTTAAAGTGAAATATGAAACTGATCCGTCAACTTTAACTTTCCCTTCTGTAACAAACGGAACAAAGGACTTGGAGAAATGGGATGACGTACCGGCAAAAATGACTGCTGATACAACAGTCAAAGCAAAGTGGCTGGATATTGCTCCTTCTGATCCTGATGAAAATGGTATTGTGACATTCGGTTACTGGCCTCAGACAGTGAAGAAATCTGATGTAAGAATCATCGGACTGGTGACAGACGGTTTCTGGAGCGGATACTACAAAGGAAGTGACGATGCTTACTATGCAAAAGAAACTGCCGCAGCTTTGCCCAAAGGTTACGATGTTGCAAAATTTGCTGATAAAACTACTGTCATCAAAAACGGTGATGATTATTACTTCATGGTTGAGCCAATCAAATGGAAGACTGTGGCAGACGAAAATGGCACCAGACTGGTTGCAGTGGACATTCTTGAGGCCAAGATTGGTTTTGACAGTATCAGAACATTCCTTTCCGGAAACTTCAAGACAAAGGCTTTCGGAACAAGCGGTGCTGCAAAAATCGACGGAGACATCACTCTGCTGAGCAAAGCACTGGTAACTTCTGTATTCGGAAGTGATTCCAATGCCGTAAAACACGAGACAGACTATGCAAAAGCCCGCGGTATCAACTGGGATCCAAACTTTGGCGTAGGATACTGGTACCTGAGTGATGCAGTTGTCAGCGAAGGAAAAGTAACAGTTGTTGAGGCAACAGGTGGTATTAACGCAAAAGTTGCTGAAGAATCAAAAGCTACAATTGAAGCTGGTATCGTACCCACACTTTGCATCACCAATAACTGATTAGCTGACTGAACCTCATTCAGTTCATCAAGCCCTGCAGCCGGCGTAATCCGCCAAAACTGCGGGGCTTTTTTTTTGCAAAGCGCCGCATTGTCCCCCTGCGCCCACAACTTTGTCATCCGGAGCGCTAAAAACAAGTTTTTTTTGCGAAGGATCTTTCAGAGCAGTTTTGTCATCCTGAGCGTAGTCGAAGGATCTATACAAAGCGTATGTGAGTTTGGGCAGATGTTTCGACTTCGCTCACTTTGTTCGCTCCGCTCAACATGACACGGGTGTGCATCACTTCGTCCTTTGCGCAACATGACACGTGGAGGACACTCTCTTCATGCTCTGCGCTGAAATGTCATCCTTTGCTCAACATGACAGGCTTTCCCGCTCATTGTTCTTAATCAACCATTTCCAAAGTGGAATTACTTCAATCCGGACTCCATCCGAAGTCATTTCTTTTTCTTCTTCATAAGTAATGATTATAAATCTTTTTGATTCTTTTATAGCCTTGCTGGCTTCCACAAGAGTACGTGTTTCTCTGTCGTTAGAAATATTTGAAACAGAATAAGCAACCTGAATTACTTCGCCAGTTTCTTCAACAAAGAAATCAGCATCAATATTCTGACCTTTAAGATAATAAACATTGTCCTTGTATTTATTCCAAAGATTGATTGCTACAATATTTTCAAGCAATTTTGGTTCTTCTTTGTTCAGGAAAAGATTCAGAAGGCCGTTGTCGTTGAAGTAATATTTTGGAGTCGTTTCTTTATCAACAAATTTTGAAAAATAATTCCTGATGGCAAAAATCAAAAATGATTGCCGGGCATAGCCAACGTAATCTATGACAATATCTTTGCTGATGCTCACACCTATTGTTTTTAGTGTGTTATGTAATTTTGAATAAGAAACTTCGTCCTTCACTGATTCAGCTATTTTTTTCATTAAAAGACGCAAGCCGTTTGTATTCCGGATTCCGTTTCTTGCTGCAATATCTCCAAGAAGAATTTTCTGATAGATGCTTGATACATATTCCCGCTTATTTTGATATTCAATGCTCTCTGGAAAGCCACCAAAATAAAAGTAGTTTTCCATTTCTCTTTTGATTTTTCCGCTTTCCTTTGTTGCAAGAATTGTTTTATCTGAATAATCAATATTTTTTGCTTTTAAGAATTCCCTAAAATTGAATGGAGTAACATATTTTGTAAGATATCGGCCGCCCAAACGGTTTTCAATTTCTGCAGAAAGCATTTTTGCATTGCTTCCTGTGATGAATGTATGCTCTTTTGAATCTGCCATACGACGGGCAAATTTTTCCCATCCTTCAATGTTCTGTATTTCATCAAGAAAAAACCATCCTTTTTTATCACTCATTTCTGCCTGAACAGAAAGAATGTCGTTAAAATCATTTATGGAAAATTCAGAAAGACGTTCATCTTCAAAATTGATATAAATAATCTGATTCCACTCTGTTCCGGCTTTTACCAAATCCTGCACAATTTTATACAGCAAGGTTGATTTACCGGCTCTGCGTAGACCAATAACAACATAATTTGCGTTTATATCGAATTCATATTCACGTTCAACAATCTTAAAATTTTTTATAATTTCATGCTGATCGAAAATAACGGTTTTTAATAAATCATGATTCATATTGTGCCTTTTTTTGTCGAGCATACTCGACAAATGTTATAATATATTGTCGAGTGTATTCGACAATATACAGTATGTCAATGTTTCGACTCCACGCACTCCGTCCTTTGCGCCGCAATGTCATCCGGACAAAGTGCGTGTGTCATCCGGATCATACCAGCCTTGTTATCCTGACAAACTGACACCTGTCATTCTGAGCGCTAAAAACAAGTTTTTTGTCGAAGGATCTATACAAAGCGTATGTGAGTTTGGGCAGATGTTTCGACTTCACTCACTTCGTTCGCTCCGCTCAACATGACACGGGTGTGCATTACTTCGCACATCCGGACAAAGTATGTGTGTCATCCTGGCAAACTGGCACCTGTCATCCGGAGCGCTAAAAACAAGTTTTTTTGCGAAGGATCTTTACAAAGCAGTTTTGTCATCCTGAGCGTAGTCGAAGGATCTATACAAAGCGTATGTGAGTTTGGGCAGATGTTTCGACTCCACTCACTTCGTTCATTCCGCTCAACATGACACGGCACTCATTTCATCTGAGCAGATTGTTCACTGCCAGAAAAGGCCGGATTACCTTGAAAATGTTTGCTTCCATTACCCGGTAGCCCTTTGCGTTGCAGTGTGTCATGTCAGCCTTGCAGTCATTGTGCCCCCACGCACCGCTCCATGCATCCCAGATGATTACAAGATCATAATCTTTTTCAAGCCGTTTCAGCATCCTGTCAAATTCCCCGAAAATATCCAGAAAACGCATTTCATCATTGAAAAAACGCATTATGTAAACCTGCGTCTTTGCAAAATCAATCTGATCCAGCATTTTGCGGAAGTTCGACTCAATCTGGCTGAAAGTCTGGAACCGGCTCATCATAAAACGGTCATTCCCGCCGAAATCAAAAATCACCATGGCAGGGTCATGTGCAAGAACATCCGTGGCAAAACGCTTAAGTCCGTCTTCAGTTGTGTCGCTGTCCACACCCGCATTTATCACGGGAATCTTCACCCGCTGCTGCAGAAGCGAAGGCCACGATTCAGTTTCGGAATCCGCTCCGTGACCGCGGGTAAGACTGTCGCCAAAACAGACAATTGTTGAACTTTCGGTCAGCGGAACCTTTGCAGGCAGCTTTTTCAGTTCTGCCGCTTCAAGATTCACAGTGCTTGAACAGCCGGAAAAAAACATGACAAAACCTCCTGTTGCCGCCAAAACAAAAGAGGCCAGCATTTTCTTAAACTGATTCAAGATAAAAAACCTCTTCAAAATTTTTTTCCAATGCAATGCAGATAATCATGGCCAGTTTTGCAGTCGGACAGAATTGCCCGGTTTCTATGGAACTGATCGTGTTTCTTGAAACGCCCACCATCTGTGCCAAATCTGACTGCGAAATCTTTTTTTCAGTACGGAATTCTTTCAGCCTGTTCTTAAGAATCAGCGATTCGTCCATCATCAGATCCTTGTAAGCTGAACAGCAAAAGAAACTGCTGCCAGAATGAACACTGCAAGATAGCCTAAAAACACGAAAAGTTCGTGAAGTTTGTGCATTTTTACATATTTGTAAAGAAAAATGACTGACTGAACTCCGAAAAAAATCATTCCGTAACCGCAGTCAATCTTTTTTGTGAAAATGAATTCAAGCAGCATTGCAGCAACACAGAAAAACATAAAAGCCAGGTGCGAGATGGAAAAAGCTTTTTTCTGAATTTCCAGGTCGAACAAATCCTTGTTCTGATTTTCGCTGCGGCTTTTTGCAAGAATTTCTTCTTTTGTCAGTGTTGTCATAAAATCCTCTCAGAAGTGATTTATGCCAAGTTTGCTTGGCAATAACAGGAATATAACTCTGCCAAGTAAACTTGTCAAGATTGCACTGACAATGAGTCGGATCAGCCTACTTTTTCAACCTGCTCGGAGAGAAGGGGAATAAGCTGTTTTTTGCGGGAAACAATGTCTGCAAGAATGTAAACATCGTCTTCAAGTTTGGGAAAATCAAGAATCCGTTCTTTGTTCTTTGAAGTTGTAACCAGAAGCAGACTTGTAAGCCGAGTAATGTCCGTAACCATAAGGGCACTGAACAAAGCTTTGTGGCTCCGGCGTTCAATTTCAAGTTCCGTAAGAAATTCTTCCTTGCGTGCAAGAATTTCGTCACTGCGGCCCACTTCAATCTGGCTTACAGTGTAAGTGTTCTTGCCTTCCGTGTATTCCTTCATGTCCTGATGAATCACTTCGGATGCGCTTCTTCCGCTCAGGCGGCTTGCTGCCGTAAGAACTTCCTGACCCAATGTTTCTATTTCAAGATTCGTAATGTTTGATAGATATTCTGCGGCTTCACGGTCTGTGTCCGTGGTTGTTGCCGACTGCAGAGAAAGCGTGTCTGCAAGAATTCCGCAGAGAAGAATTGATGCGATTTCGCGGGGAATTGAAACGTGGTTTTCCCGGTAAAGTCCCACCATGAGTGTGCATGTTGCTCCCACAGGTTTGTTGATGAAAGTGATGGGCTGACGTGTGGCAATGTTTCCGAGCCTGTGGTGGTCAATGATTTCTCGGATCACGTAGTTTTCTATGCCTTCTACAGCCTGGGTGCGCTCGTTGTGGTCCACCAGAACCAGTTCAATGTTCGCTTCGTTGAGCAGGTCGTTTTCTGCAATGATTCCGATTGCTTTGTCATTTTCGTCTACAACCGGAAGACACCGGCTGGGAGATGCAGAAAGTGCAGGGCGGATTCTGTGCAGTGTGTCCATTGCGCGTACCGGTTGAACTGCTTTGTCTGCCATGGCGGAAACCGGCGTTGAATACACTATGAGCATTGCGGTACTGCTTGTGTCATAAGGACTTACAAGTACTGACACACCTTTTGCTTCTGCTTTTGCACGCAGTTCCCGGCTCAGCATGAATCCTGCGGTAATGACAAGGGCGCGCACTCCTGATTCAATGCAGTATTCCTGCACGTCTGTGCGGTCACCGGCAATTACAATCAGGTTTTCACTTATGTGACTGTCCAGCATTTTCTTGAATGATTCGAACTGGGCGGCGGCAACCAGAATGCTGCTTTTTGAAAGCTCCTTTTCGTTGACCATGACGATGGGCTGTGCGTTCAGTGTGGTCTGCACAAGGCTCATGCTTGTAAGGACGGCGGTTTTCTTTTCAGGATTCATTACACGGAGCACGTTCTGTGCAAAGGAATTGTAGTGGAGCAGTGCTTTGTAAGTGCCGTCCTCTGCGGTTACAACAAGGACTTTTGTGCGGCATTCTTCCATTTTGGAAACTGCACTCCACAAAGAAGTCAGTTCATTTACTGTTTCCAGTTCGCCGCTCATGTAGTATGCGGTTTTGGGAATAAGGTCCGGAATGTATGTGGGAACGCTTACTCCGAAACGGTTCATGATGTATTCAGTCTGGGGCGTAATTTTTCCGGCACGGGCGGCAACGTATTCAGTTTCTCCCAATGCGTGCTTAAGGGCTGCGTAGGCTGCAGCAGAAACTACAGAATCTGTGTCCGGGTTTCTGTGGCCCATTACGTAAACAGTTTTTTTTGAGGATGTTTCTTTCATTTTCACTTCCATGAGTTTTTCATTGCAAAGCAAGAATCAGGTAGGAGCGGGGCGGAACAAGCAGAGAAAAATCAGTTCCGGATGTCTGCACTTTTCCGGTTCCGGCCGCTGTTCTGCAGTGTTCCGGGGAAAACTTCGTCTCCAGGTCTGCCGCTTCAAAAAGCGCTTTTGAATCAACTTCTGCTTCCTTGTCCGACAGATTTATTACGCCTGCAAAAGACTTGCTTCTGCTGAAAATATAGTACACATCGCTTTCTGCCGCAATATTGCCGAATTCTTCATCTGCAAATTCAGTGTAAAGATTTACTATGCGTTTTGTAAGCGCACCTTCTTTTTCAGGGTCAAAAGCAGAAGGATCGTCTGAATGCATTATCTGTGAACCGAAAAGAAAGTTTACCATTGCAAGCAGTTCTTTTTCCGTGTCAGAAAGGGTGCAGTTGCTGCTGCGCAGAAAAACCACATCTGGATCATTCAAGTATACGGCTTTGTTCCAGAAAGCATGTCCAAGAGTATCACGCATGCTCAGGTGCGCACTGGGTCGTCCGCAGAAACGAAGCATTTTCAGGTCAGCCCTGTCCCAGTGTTCCAGAGTGTCTGTTCCGATTCTTGAAAGCGGAAAATTCATGAACGAAGTTTCAAAAGGCATTCCGCAGCCAAGATAAGCCACCGGCTCGCCTTTGTCATTGCAGTTCCGTTTTGTAAGCACTTTGACGGCTCTGTCGTACCACTGGTATGCACTTCCGCCCTTTGCAAAAACACCGTCCAGCATTCCGGCAAAAAGAAAATCCAGTTTAAGATAACGGAATCCCCATTCATTTATTGCCCGGCCGATTATAAAGTCCAGATGATCAATCACATCGTCGCGGCTCAAATCCAGTACGAAATATGAATGTGCAGGCCCTGGCTGAAACTTTCCGCAAGGCGCGCCCCATGCCGGATTGAATCCTGCTACCACCGGCCGGCCTTTTTTGTCACGGAGAATCCAGTCTTTGTGCTGCCGGATAAAATCAGTACGCATGTCAAAAATAAAAGGCGCAAGCCAAAGCCCTGGAATGTAGCCTTTTTCAGCAATTTTTTCAGTTACTGCCTTAAGCCCCTGCGGAAAACGCTCTGATCTTATTTCCCACTGACCGGTTCCCTCTTGCCAGCCGTCATCAATCTGAAAAACCAGAGGTTTTTTCTTGTCAAGGTATTCCAGTTTAAGAAGATTGTCCGTTGCACCAAGTGCGGCAAGGTCTTCAAAAATCAGTTTTTCGTCAATCACATTGTAATGATTGTACCAGGATTCCCAACCTGCCGGCCTGTCGCCCAAAAAGTTAAGTCTTTCAAAGCGGTCCGTGCGGTAAAGCTCCCGGATTGTGTCCTTCAGCTGAAAAAATCCGCGGGCAACAAAACAGGTGATTGTAGCCATGTGTTCATCCTGCTGCCACTGATGACCGTCGGCATAAATTTCAACGGCAAGTGTACGCTCTTTGCGGTTCAGTCTGAACTGCACCGGCGGAAGCACTTCTCCGGAAAGCCGTCCTGTGGAAGCCAGTACCAGATAATTGTTGCCCCAACGCAGGTACACAATGAACTGTCCCACCTGACTTTCCGGAGAACGGACAGTGTTCGGCATCTGAATATAGTTCTTAAGCTGAGGAATGAGAAAACTTATGTATTCGGGCGCTTTTTCATCAGACTGCAGTTCCCAGCCCGCATCCCAGCTTTGCCAGCCAGTGCGTTCAAAAGCGTAGTCTTCGCTGCAGAATGGTCCGGACGCAGGATCAATGCCCAATTCAGCAAGCAGGTCGTCCAACCGGAAAAAATCAATCAGTCTGTGTGCAGAATCCTTTGTAGAAACAATGTCTTTCGTGCCGTCAAAAAAGTAACTCAGCTCAAAAACTTCTGCCCCGGAATCAGCTTTCCGTGCAATGCTGTTTTTTCTTGTCTGTACAATCTGCATGTCTTCTCCTCGCGCTGCTTAGGCCTCGCTTTTGTTACTTTTCTGGCATGTACTCAGAGTTTATAAAAAACGTCGCTGGAGTCAGACCGAGGTCGGCGTGCGAACTTGTGCGTCAGCACAACTTGAGCAAAGTCGGCTCGTCTGACGGGAAGCGAACGTTTTTTATGGCCTTCTCCTGTCACTTTGTCATAATCTGTAAAAAAAGTGAGTTGTGTGATAATATTCATTTTACATCATGTTCGGTTCAGTAGAAAGACTCTGATTTTTTCGCTATCACTGTGATAGATGTGAATTTTCGGCTGAAAGCGGACGGACTGTGAAAAACGGGAGGATTTATGGCTGATCAGCAGTGGTTTGAAAAAGAAAATTTCTGGCTTAATTACGGCCCCATAATGTTTGATACTAAACGCTGGGCTGAGGCGCCCAATGTTGCAGAAGCCGTGTGCAAAATTGCCGGCCTGGGCGAAGGCTCCTCCATTCTTGACGCAGGTTGCGGCCCGGGACGCATAAGCGTGGAACTTGCATTGCGCAAACTTGCAGTTACCGGTGTTGACCTGATGCAGCCCTTTCTTGACGCAGCCGCAGAATCTGCCCGCGACGAAGGCGTTGTTCTTGATTTTGTGCAGGCAGATCTACGCACTTACGTGCCGCCGCGCCCCTTTGATGCGGCAATCAATCTTTACACTTCCTTCGGTTACTGCGACACGGTTGAAGAAGATATCCAGATTCTGAGACACATTGCCGGCGCATTGAAAGAAGGCGGCTGGTTCATTCTTGAATGCATTTCCCGTGAAACTGCCGTCCGCGATTTTACAGAAGGCGAGTGGTTTGAGCGGGCAGGAAAAACTGTGCTTACGGAATTCAGCGTAGAAGGCGCATGGGAAGGATTGCGTTCCAAATGGATTCTGATTGACAACCAGACCGGAGCGCGCATTGAGCATGAATTCGTCCAGCGTCTTTATTCGGCGGTTGAACTCAAACGGATAATGCTTGCATCAGGTTTTTCATCCTGCGAGATTTACGGCGACTTTGATTTTTCTCCATACAACGAAAAAGCCCGGACCATGGTTCTTGTTGCAAGAAAATAAAAGGATAAAACCATGCTGAAGTATGTTTTTGTGTGCCTCCTTGTAGGCGCTGCAGGTTTTGTGGATTCCATCGGCGGCGGTGGCGGACTGATTTCTCTGCCTGCTTACATTATGAGCGGAATCCCTGTCCATCAGGCAATTGCGACCAACAAACTTTCTTCATCACTGGGAACTTCCGTTGCGGCTTTCAATTACTGGCGGGCAGGCTACATGAAGTGGCAGCTTTGTGTGCCGGCAGTAGTCTGTTCTCTTGCAGGTGCTTTCTGCGGATCCAACGTAAGTCTGTCAATAAACGAGCAGGTTCTTTCAATCATATTGATCTGTATTCTGCCTTTGATCGCTGCTTATGTAATCTTCGGCAAAGGTCTCAAAGATTCTGCAGAATCCCGTTTTTCTCCCGCAAAAACAATTGCAGTCTGTTCCGTTACAGCACTGGTAATCGGTTTTTATGACGGTTTTTACGGTCCTGGCACCGGCACTTTTCTGATGATCGTGTTTTCCGGATTGTGCCGCCTTTCGCTGAGTCAGTCTGCCGGTGTAACAAAAGCTGTAAACCTTACTTCCAACATTGTTTCGCTGGTGGTTTTCATTTATAACGGTCAGGTGCTTTTTCCCCTCGGTCTGTGTGCCGGTGCCTGCAACATGGCGGGCTGCTGGCTTGGAAGCAGAAGTTTCAGCAAAAACGGTTCAAAGATTACGCGCCCGGTAATTCTTGTGGTGCTTGCGGTTTTTCTTGTAAAAGTGATTGTAGAACTGGTCGGAAACTGAGTTTTTTCGGAATGACATTTGCAAACTTCTAGCACAAAAGCCCCGCAATCAATATTATGTTGTCATGATTGAAGCAACCGGTGCCCAAATAATAGTAAAACTTCTGCAGAATCAGGGAATTTCTCTGGTTTCCGGCATTCCTGGTGCCTCTGTGCTGCCTTTGTACAATGAATTGGCAACCAGTTCCATTACTCACGTTCTTGCCCGCCACGAACAGGGCGCAGGCTTTCTTGCACAGGGAATCGCCCGTTCAACAGGACTTCCTGCGGTGTGTCTTACAACCAGCGGTGCCGGTGTAATGAATCTTCTCACTGCCGTTGCAGATGCCAAGGCAGATTCAATTCCTCTCATTGCAATTACAGGACAGGTCGCTTCCGGCTTCATCGGAACTGACGCTTTTCAGGAAGCCGATACTTTCGGACTTTCACTGCCCATTACAAAACACAGCGTTCTTGTAAAAGATGCTGCCGAACTTCTTGAAGTTATTCCCAAAGCTTTTGCAATCGCTTCTTCCGGCCGGCCGGGACCTGTAATCATTGATGTTCCTGTTGACGTACAGACACAGAAAATCAGTTTTGAAGAATGGCCCGCCACAGGAAATCCTTTGAGAAAAGCTGCCCGTCTTGCAACTGCCAAGAACGAACTGTCCGAACGCATGGAGTTTTTTGCCCGCACTCTGCTTGATGCAAAGCGTCCCATGCTTTTTGTCGGCGGCGGATGCAGATCTTTGACGGCGGCCATGCAGATTGAGCGGCTTCTTAAAACTTTTTCCATGCCCGTTGCTTCAAGCTTTATGGGCCTTGGAACAGTAAACGGCAACAATCCTGCTTTTTACGGCATGACAGGTATTTTCGGGCACAAAGCCGCCAACAGTCTTCTTCAGAAAGCCGACGTTGTTCTGGTTGTGGGCGTCCGCTTTGACGAACGTGCTGTAGGTTATCCGCCAATGTTCAACAAAGATGCGGTTATTCTCCACATTGACATCGATGCTGCAGAAATCAACAAAATCGTGGCTGTGCAGTCTTCCGTAACACAGGATGCAGAAACCGCGCTGCCTTTGCTGTCCGAAGCTTTGGCCTTGCAGATGAAAGAACGCGGAATGGCGCCCGCAGAAAATGATGTTCCGCTTGCAGACGAAGAGCCGTCCGAGTTGCCGTCCGGGCTTCTTGCGCGGGCAGAAAGCGTACTCCGCGGATCAGCGCAGATTCAGCATTTTAAGCAGCCCGTGCAGAACCCTGTTCCTGAACTTTGGGCAGGTGGCGCAGAAAAAGACAAGCCTGACTGCACCGGTGAAAAATTTGCGGCTCATGTTGCGGCAACTGCACGCAAACTGGGCTTTTGCGGCGACAATCTGATTGTAACCACTGACGTAGGCCAGCATCAGATGTGGGTTGCCCGCCAGTTCATTTTTGAAAAACCCCGCCAGTTTCTCTCAAGCGGTTCCCTCGGTACAATGGGATTCGGGCTTCCTGTGGCAATCGGTGCAGCTTTTGCAAATCCGGGCAAACGGGTGCTGTGCATGTCAGGAGACGGTTCTCTGCTCATGAACGTGCAGGAACTTGCAACACTTGCAGACTTTGACCTTGACGTTACGGTAATCGTGTTCGACAACAAAGCTCTCGGCATGGTCAAACAGCTGCAGGTTGCAAAACGGAAGAAACAGTTTGCGGTAACTTATCCCAAGTCCACCAACTACAAAAAACTGGCAGAAAGTTTCGGCATTTCCGCAATGCGCATAGACGGGCGCAAGGTAAAACCCGGCGACGATTGGGAAAGTTTCGCCTTTCCTCAGCCCGGTTCCGGCCCCCGTCTTATACAAGTTATGTGCTGAAAATTATTTTTTTTGATTTTACAGACGGCACATGATTATATTTGTAAAAATACGGAAAGGAAGGCAGCGGCTGACAAAAACACTCGCAAGCCGGAATGATAATTCCCTTGCCGACTTGCGCGTGTAGCGACGCTAGCTAGCGGTTTTGGCAGTCGCGCACTGACTGGTAGTATTTTTATGGTTTTATTCAGATTCTGTCCGTGAAAGGATAATCCCGTTATTTCTTGCCGTTAAGCATTGGGCGGGCCACAGTAACATTGAAGAACTCAATGAGCGGCCCCATGAAAAATGCCGTGATGATTGTACCGATTCCGGCGATTGTGGGAATCTGTCCCCAAGTTCCGCCGGAAATAAGAAAGATTGCACAGCCAAGCACGACACAGACCAAATCTGTAGCAATGCGGATGAACTTGAATTTTCCCATTTTCCATTTTTCTACCATTGTAATTGCAACTGCATCGTAAGTAGACACACCCAGATCTGCAGTCATGTAGAAAGCTGATCCGAAACACATTACAACGACTGCAATGATGAGAGAAGCGAAACGGAACACCATTGAAGGCTCAGGAAACACTTTCATGAAGAATTCGTAGGAGAACTGCGTGATGTATCCCAAAAGGAACATATTGATGAAAGTTGCAAGCCCGATGTTCTTTCTGTAGAAAATCAGACTGAAAAGCAGAAGAATGATGTTTACGATTGTGTAGAGCGTTCCGAAGGAAATCGGAATCAGAGCATCCATACCTGCCATGAAAGACTGGAACGGATCCACGCCCAGGGCAGCCAGCTTGAAAAGACCTACACTGACTGCACAGATAATTACACCGAAAAGTGACATGAAAATGCGTTTTGCAAGAAGTGACTTGTTCATGCGCAAAATTGTATTGCATTTGCCCCTTTTGATATAGATGATTTTTTCCAGATTGTCCGGGCTGCGGATTGGTCAGACAAAAAAAATCAGAAAGTGATTTTTCTGTCCTCGGGTTTTTCGGCAGGACGGTACATGATTGCAACATTGCCGATGACGCGCACCAGAGTTGCATTGCAGTCTTCTGCCAGCTGTGCGCTCAGTTCCTGCTTTTCGTCTTTGTATTCGTTGAATTTGATTTTGATCAGTTCATGAACAGCCAGAGTGCTGTCCACCATGCCTGTTACACCTTCAGTTACGCCGTTTCCGCCTACGATAACCACGGGAGAAAGGGGATGTGCGAGTTTTTCCAATGTTTTGCGTTGTTTGCTAGTTAATTCCATAAAATGATTGTACAAGAATGGCGCTGTTTGGTATAGTGTTGTCATTACCGGGGTGTAGAAAGTCGGGCTTGAACCGCTTTCTTCTGAGATTATACCCGCAAAAGCTGCTTTTGGGCGGCTTAACCTGATCCGGATAATGCCGGCGGAGGGAAGTATGAAATCACGTCTTCTTTCTTTTTTAATCATTCTGTTTTTAATCAATGGTCTGTGTTTTGTAGGCTGTACCAAAGAGGCAAAAAAAGCCGCAGCAGCACAGGAAGTTACTGTCTACGCCTATGACTCATTTACGGCTGACTGGGGGCCCGGTCCTCTCGTCTGCGAAGGTTTTGAAAAAGCCACAGGAATCAAAGTCAACATGATTTCTGTTGGTGACGGAGCACAGGTTCTCTCACGTGCACTGCTGGAAAAAAACGCCCCGCAGGCTGACGTGCTCATCGGAATTGACAATCAGCTTGCAGACAAAGCTCTTGCAGCCGGAATCACTGCAGCATACAAGCCGGCGGGTGCTGACAAACTGGAAGCCGCAACAATTTACAACAATTCATGGGATCTGGTTCCTTATGACTGGAGCAATTTCTCAATGATTTTTGATTCTGACTGGGATGTGCCTGCTCCTGCAAGCCTTTCTGACCTGACAAATCCGGTTTATGAAAAAAAGATCATCCTTATGGATCCCCGCACAAGTACTCCGGGACTGGGTTTCGTAATGTGGACACTGGCAGAATTCGGAATGGACGGACTTGCTGATTTCTGGACCGCTCTCAAACCCAACATTCTTACAATGGCTCCCGGCTGGGATGCAGGTTACGGACTTTTTACAAGCGGTGAAGCACCTTTGGTAATCAGCTACACAACAAGTGCTGCATATCATGTTTACGACGGAATTCCTGACCGCTATGTTGCACTGGAATTTGCAGAAGGTCACCCCATGCAGGCTGAATATGCCGCACTGGTAAAAGGTGCCAAAAACGAAAGCGCGGCAAAAACTTTCATTGATTACCTTGTAAGCGACGAAGCCCAGGGATTCCTGCCCGAAACACAGTGGATGTATCCTTCAAACACAAACACTGTCATGCCTGAATGTTACGCAACAACACCGGTACCTCAGAAGACGATTGTTCTGACTTCTGACCAGACTGCTCTCCTTGATCAGGCTGTAGCAACTGTTCTGGAAGTTCTTTCAAAATGACAGGATCTGCAGAACGTCTTTTTTCTGTTCAGAAAGAGTCTCAGCTTTTTAGCGCGAAAACAAGGCGTTTTGCCATGAATTCATCATTTCTGCTGGTTGCAGCATTGGCTCTTTGCGCCCTTGTGCTGACAACCGGCTTTTTCCTTGTTTCCGCCGGCAGCGCATTTTCTGCCGCACATGCCACCTCTGCTACGTCTGCTTCCGGCTCTTCATCAGCCACGGCAACCCAATCGGTTTTCAGCCGGCGGACAATGCAGGTTCTGCTTTTCACGATAAAAGAATCCCTTTGTTCAACTGCAATCGCATTGACAGTGGGTTTTGCGGCCGCTTTTTTCGCAGCGAACCGGCGTTTTGCGGGGCGGCGTTTTCTTCTGAGCCTTTCTGCGGTTCCCCTTTGCATTCCGCCGCTTCTGATTGCTCTGGGCTTTGTGCGGGCATACGGCATGAACGGCGGAATAAACCGCATCCTCATGCAGATTACCGGCACAAAAAAAACTCCCCTGACTTTTCTCTACAGCTTTTGGGGCATCATCATTGCCCAAGGATTTTATAACTTTCCCATAATCATGCGCACTGTAACCGATTCCTGGGAACGCCTGCCTCAAACCGAACATGACGCGGCTCTGCTTTTGGGTGCGGGTCGCCTGCGGGTTTTCAGAACAATAACACTTGTGCAGCTTATGCCGGCAATTGCTTCATCGGCTCTTATCGTGTTCCTGTACTGCTTTTTCAGCTTCATCATCATTCTCATTTTCGGTTCAGTCGGCTGCACAACCCTTGAAGTGGAGATTTATCAGGCGGCCCGCACCACACTGGATTTTTCTTATGCAGGCCGGCTTGCGCTTCTTGAAACCGGTACAGCCCTGATTTTTGCGCTTCTGTATGTTTCAGTTTCTTCAAAAGGCCTTTCTTCCAGCGGAATATTAATGGAAGAAAACAGACAGAAACGGAAAAAAATCTCCGGTGCGGCAGAAATCATCCTTTTTTCAGTTTTTGCAGTCCTTGTTCTGCTGTTTTTCCTTCTGCCGCTGGTTCTTCTGGTTGTGAATGCTTTTTCTTCCATGAAAAATCTTTTTTCAAGAAACGGATTTTCTTCCGCGCTTAAAAACACCTGTTTTACCGCCTTTGCATCCGCATTTCTGAGCACTGTTACCGCCTTTGCGTTTTCTTATTCAAACCGTCGTCTTGATCCGGCTAAAAAAAGCAGTTTTTTCCGCATTGCAAGTTTTCTTCCCATGACAGTTTCTTCCGTTGTACTCGGATTCGGCATAACCCGGCTCAGCGGCGGCCTTGCAAAAAGTCCTTTTCTGCTTGTCGTTGCGCAGTCATCCCTTCAGTGGCCCTTTGCACTTCAGCAGATAAGCCGCCAGATGGACCGCATTCCACAAAATGTTCTTGATGCGGCGGATCTTTTGAGTCCGAATCCTTTGAACACGCTGTTTTCCGTCGTTCTTCCCCAGTGCAGACGCAGCATTCTGAGCGCTTTTGCATTCTGTGCGGCAATCAGCGCAGGAGACGCCACGCTTCCTCTGGTGCTGGCAATTCCCCGTTTTGAAACTCTTGCGCTTTTTACATACCGGCTTTCAGGTGCCTACCGTTTTGACGAAGCCTGTGCCTGCGGAACAGTACTCATGTTCTTGAGCGTTATTCTGTTTTTTGCCGCAGACACCGAGAGAACAAGTGCAAAAAAAGGAAAGTAATCAGTTTATGGCAATAGTTGTTGAAAACATAAAAAAGAATTGGGACAGAATCTCAGTTGATTTTTCCTGCAGCGTTGAAAACGGAGAAATGCTTGCAATAACCGGGCATTCCGGAAGCGGAAAATCTACAGTGCTCAAAATGATTGCGGGGCTTTTGGACTGCGGCAGAGAAGGCCGTATTCTTGTGGACGGAAAAGACGTAAGCAGAAAGACGCCCGGTGAACGCAACATCGGTATGGTTTTTCAGACGCCTGCACTTTTTGAGCACATGAACGTTGTTGACAATGTGTCCTATGCTTTGGCAGCCCGCGGAATTAACCGCAAAGCCCGTCATGCAGCCGCTTCTGATTTTCTTGACATGTTCGGACTTTCCGGCTTTGAAAAACGCATGCCCGCAACTCTTTCCGGAGGAGAAGCCCAGCGTGTAAGTCTTGCCCGCACACTCATAGCCCGTCCTCAGGTTGTTCTTTTTGATGAGCCTTTTTCTGCACTTGATCCGCCGCTTCGCAGAAAACTTGGTGCGGAACTTGTAGAAATGCAGAAAAAACTCGGTTTTGCGGGCATAATGGTAACCCATGACATGCAGGAAGCCGTAGCTTTGTCAGACTTCATCACCGTCATGAATCAGGGAAGAACTGTATGGCACGGTCCCACCTGTGACTTTGACGAATCTTTTCTGACACAGCCGAATGCGGTATTGATGCCCTAGACACAAAAGTTCAAAAATGTTACTATAAGTCTCCCGTATATCTGCTCCTTTTGGCATCGTTTTTAAGGGTTGCTCCCCCTTGTATGCACAGAAGGCAGGCCGGAAGTCAGATGCAAGACGGATGGCTTGAAAGATTTTTATACTGCAAGGTACAAACATGAAGACTATTTTTGTTAAAGAACAGGACGCCGTACGCAACTGGTACATTATTGACGCTGCCGGCAAACCCCTGGGACGTGTTGCTGCAAAAGCTGCAATGGTTTTGCGCGGCAAAAACAAACCCACTTTTGCTAAAAATCAGGAGATGGGCGACTATGTTGTTATCATCAATGCTGATAAAGTTATTGTAACAGGCAACAAAACAACAGACAAAATCTACTATCACCACTCCGGCTATGTTGGCGGAATGAAAAAATTCACATTCGAGAAAAAACTCGAACGCCATCCTGATGAACCTCTCATGCTTGCCATCAAGGGAATGCTCCCCAACGGACCCCTCGGAAGAAAGCTTCTTGGCAATGTTAAGATTTATGCCGGTACTGAGAATCCCCACTCAGCACAGAATCCCCAGCCTTTGGAAGTGTAAGTAGGAGTTTATCGTGATTAAGAACATTGGTATTGGAACAGGAAGAAGAAAGACAGCTGTTGCACGCGTTTTCATCCGCGAAGGTAACGGAAAACTTACAGTAAACGGTAAAGCAATCGAAGATTACTTTGCAACTGCAGAACAGGTTCAGACTGTAAAACAGCCTCTGATGGTTACAGGCAGTGATTCAAAATACGACATTCTGATCAACGTAGTCGGCGGTGGAATGAACGGACAGGCTGGTGCTTGTCTCCATGGTATCGCCCGTGCTCTTACACAGGTTGATCAGGCTAACTACGCATCACTCCATGCAAACGGATATCTTACACGCGATAGCCGCATGGTTGAGCGCAAGAAGTACGGTCAGCGCGGTGCTCGCCGCAGATTCCAGTTCAGCAAACGCTAATCTTTGCTTTCTTGGAAAGAAATGCACCTTTTTGTCAGACATTTTATGCCGGGCAAAGGGTGCTTTTTTTTTGTCATCCTGAGCGAGCAAGTGTGTCATCCTGAGCGGTAAAAACAAAGTTTTTGTCGAAGGATCTCTGTCATGCCTGTCATCCTGAGCAAACAAATGTGTCATCCCGAGCGAACGAGCCTGTCATCCTGAGCGAAGTCGAAGGATCTTCCCAGTTCAAACTTTGTCGAGGAATCAGTAACTATGGAATACGAAATAATCAGTGCCAAAGCTCTTTCTGCAACAAGCGCAGAATGCCGTTTCTCGAACAATGCGCTGTTTTATCTGCGCACCGATTATCTTGTGCAGACACCTGCAGACATGATTTACGCGGGCAGTATTCTTGATCAGGATCAGTTTGATGACTGTATGCAGGCCGGTCTTGCTTATGCCGCAGAACGCTGTGCAATGGAATATCTTAACCGCAGTGAACATAGCCGCAGTCAGCTTTATGCAAAAATGACAAAAAAAGAGCATTCTCAGGAATCCTGCAATCAGGCACTGGATTATCTTGAAGACTGCGGCTTTCTGGATGACGGACGGTTTGCAAAGGCTTTTTTGCGGAACCGCTCCATAAGTCACACGGAAGGACGTTCCCGGCTGCTTTCAGAACTGATGCAGCGCGGCGTAAAAAAACAAACTGCTCAGGAAGCTGTTGAAGAATTTTTTGCTGACAAAGACGAGAATGAACTTTTGGACAAAGCCGCAAAAAAACTTGTCCGCACAGGGAAAAAACCGGAGGCAATGCATGCCGCACTGATCCGTCTCGGATTCAGTTCAAAGGCAATATCAGAATATTTTAAGGAAAAAAGTTGAGATTTTTGAGATATTTAATTTTTTTGTCGTAATATAGTGCATAAAAGTGTAAATAATGGTATTATAAATCTGTTGATATTTACTTGAGGATTTTATGGCGAAAGACGACAAGACAAATGTATATTCTGCCCTGGAAGTTGCAAAAATTTGCGGTGTTGTAAACCAGACTGCAATCAACTGGATCCGTAACGGATACCTTAAGGCTTTCACCACACCCGGCGGACAATACCGTGTTTATCTGGATGACCTTATTGATTTCATGAATCTGCGTAAAATGCGGATTCCTCAGGATCTTCTTGATTTGTCTCTCGGTTCAAAGACTTTTTCAATCCTTATTGTAGATGATGACCGTGTTCTCAACACGATTCTTGCAAGATTCATTGAACGGAATGTTGACAACGCAACAATTTATCAGGCTTTTGACGGTTTTGAAGCCGGAAGTCAGCTTACGGACAAAAAGCCCGATCTTGTTCTTCTTGACCTTGATCTGCCGGGAATTGACGGATTCAGTCTTTGTTCAAAGATTTCAAGTTCTGACACTTTCGGCAATCCCACTATTTTTATCATTACCGGCCTCAACGAAGAAGGCATTGAAGAGCGTCTCAAATCCATGGGAGCTTCCGAGTTTTTCCAGAAGCCTCTCAACATGGTAGAAATTGCAGAATCAATCAACAGAATCAAAGACTCTAAATAGACAGAAATGTCATGTTGAGCGAAGTTGAAACATCCTGCAAAGTGAACAGCGTCTATTCCAGAGCCTCATTGACCGCGCCCTGTTGAAAGATTCGCTCCGGTTTTTGAAGCCCCCGAAGGGGCATTATTAAACCTCTACAGAACCGGCGCCGCGGATTCCCATTTTGTACACGGGACTGCGTTTTCCGCATGCTTTGTCATAGCCCAAAAGTCTTTCCATCATTTCTGTGTATTCAGCAACAAGTTCGTCGGGAATGAATGCCTGAATTACGCCTGCAAAGCCGCCGCCATGAACACGGCAACCGCATGGTTTTGCGCCCGGCACCGAATGTTTCCTGATAAAATGCTCTGTTGCTGCAAGACAAACTGCAATGGGCTGCTCGTCGGAAGCAGTGGGTACGCAGATGTTCTGCAGCCACTTCCAGGATGAATTACCGCTGTCTGTAAGTGCGCGCAGAAATCCTGCAAAATCGCCTGATTCAAGGGCGGCAACTTCTGCATCCACACGGTCGTTTTCTTCAAAGAAGTGGAATGCGCGCATCAAAGCTCTGTCACCGCAGGCGGCCCTCACTTGTACGGCTTTTTCCGCAACTTGTTCAAAGGTAAGGCCGCGCAATGTTTCCTGACCGAAAAACTTTGCAACGCTTTTCATCTCTGCGGGAATTGAAGAATACTCAGCACTCAGGTCGGCGTGGCCTTTGCCTGTGTTCACAATCATCATGCTGTAACCGGATGCGGCAAAGTCAAAGCTGATTTTGCGTGTCGCAGGATTTACCGGGTCTGCAAAGTCGATCGTTGCCATTCCGCCTGTTGCACATGCTGTCTGGTCCAGAAGTCCGCTTGCTTTGTCCCAATATTTGTTCTCTGCAAACTGACCGATTGCGGCCAGAACGCTTACAGGAAGTTTGCCTTCGTTATAAATGAAGTTCATGATTGTACAGATCATCATTTCAAAAGAAGCGGATGAAGAAACTCCCGCAGAAGAAATGACATCGCTTGTAAAACATGCTTTGAATCCGCCTGCAGCGTAACCTTTTTCTTTAAAGCCCTGAATCATTCCGCGTACCAGTGCAATGGAACCTGTTTCACCGGGGATTCTTTCCGACTGGTCAACGGCCACTGAATAATCTTCGTTGTATGTAATGTCGTAAATGTGGACAGTATTGTCCTCAGTTGCTTCCACAGCGCCGATGCAGTCAAGATTGATGCTTGCCGCAAGAACTTTTCCAAGATTGTGGTCCGTGTGGTTTCCGCCGATTTCCGTGCGTCCGGGTGAAGAAAAAAGCCTCAGTTTGTCTGACGGCGTTCCGAAACGTGCGCTGTAGGCATCAATCAGTTTTGTGTAGCGTTCTTTTTGTGCTGAAACAATTGCCGGATCTGTTCCGTAAACTTTTTCAAATCTCTGCTGTTCGTTTGATAAATTCATTTTTCCCCCTGCAGAACATTGCTGCAAAAGGATTTTTCAGCCTGCAGCAAAGCCTGATTCATTCAGTTTAATAGGATTTTTATGCTTAAGCAATTCAAGAATTTGGGATTTTTTATCCAGTTTTATTGATTGTTCCCGGCAAACAACTGTGTCATCATGAACAAACAAGTGTGTCATCCTGAGCGGAGTCGAAGGATCTCTGTCATGCCTGTCATCCCGAACAAACAGCATTGCCAGAAAATGTCCCTTCGAGGGCCTCAGGGACCACGCTTTGTCATGGAGGACACACCGCCATGTGTCGTGTGGCGCGGACGACTTTGTCACCCTGAGCCACCCACAATGTCATCCCGAGCAAACAACTGTGTCATCCTGAGCGGAGTCGAAGGATCTTCCAATGCGGACAAAAAAAAGGGCCACCTTTTTCAGGTGACCCTTATTCAGTTTGCTTGTTTAATCAGCTTAGATTAGAAAGCGATTTTGCAAGAAAGGTCGATTGTTTTTGCGTCTTTGTCGTAGTCAACAGCAAATGTTGTGAAAGGTACGAAACCTGTGAAATCAGCACCAGCTTTGATGTTTCCGAGTTTGCCGTCAGCCATTTCCATACCGAAGTAAGGAGTGATTTTTCCGTCGCCAACTGCTACAACGTATTTTGCACCTGCACCCAGTGTCCATGCATTGTTAGCCAATGCAAATTCTGTACCGAATGTAAGTCCGTCTACGAAAGAACAATCGTAGATACCTGCGTGCAGAGCTACATCACTACCATCGATTTTTGCTTCAACAGAAACACCGTTTGTTACCTTGCTGTTTACACATTTGATGTCAGAATCCTTGTAGTCAATTTTGTTCCATCCGAAGAGGAAACCACATGCCATCAAAACTTTGTCATCGTATGTCAAAGCAAACTGGGGTTTGATATAGAATACGTCTGTCAGAGCCATGTCGTATGCTACGTTAGCAGCAGCAACAAATTTGCTTGAATCGAACTCGTATGAAACCCCACCCTTCAGTGTAAGGTTGTCAATTGCTTTAACATCAGCTGTTGCAGAAATTCCGTAGTCGTTGTCGATTCCTACAGAGCGGAAGTTTACAGCAAAGTTTGCAACATTTGCCATGTCCAAACCAAGTGTAATACCCTTTGTCTGATCACCAGCTTTTACAGAATCCAGTTCTGTTGCTTCGTTCTTTGTTGCAGCAGCAATTTTCATTCCGTCAACAGCAATGTTACCCTCTTTGATTCCGATATATGCAGGACCAACATGCAGTTTTGCATAGTCAACAGAAGCTGCACCATTTTTATCTAATACACCATCTTTTGTATATTTGAAACCATCTGTTTTGATTGCGATTTCACCCCAAACATCAGCATCGCTTGCTGTTGCTTTTGAACCACCGTCAATTACTGTGAATTTCAAAGAAGCTGTTGCATCATTTTTGAAACCTGTCTTGATGTCATCATCAAGTTTAACTTCAAATGTTACTGTAGCACTGCCTGTGAACTCTGTAACACCAAGATTTGCAACGGGCTCAGCAGCAAATACAGATGCTACCATAGCCATTGCCAATACAATTCCAAGAATCTTTTTCATAATAAAAGAATCCTCC
>JAKSTU010000002.1 GCA_024402435.1 Treponemataceae bacterium | reverse complement strand
GTTCTTCCCATAAGGTGTCCTTCCTTTGTATTATACACCTTATTAGCTTTGCTGTTTTAGTCCAAGTTGCGGTTAGGCATTACAAGAGAAACAGCATTTGAATATAAAGTTCGCAACGCAAACTTTAGGTAAAATAAAAAAGCACTGATTTAGCTGTTTTTTTTCTTACACTTCATAATAAAAGTACGAATATTTCACACTCTTAAAAATTATAAAGCAATTTTCATACGAAAAAGAATTCAGGTCAAATCTGAATAGTTAAAAGTTTGAAAATATTATCAGGAGGAGAAAGTCTGTCCGGCCTCCAATTTTTCCTTATCAAAAGCTTCATTTTTTACAAAAAAAATATTTCCGGGTTTTTATTACAAAAAGTTGGTTCAGAAGTTCACAGGTGACCAGGAATATTTTGAAAAAGAACTGGCAAATGCCCTGCCACGCGAGAAATAGCTTTTTCAAGCACATAGTCATGTAAACAGGCAAAAATGTTATATCATTATCCTGCACTAAATCTTTTGTATAAATACTCATACTTCTTAGGCTTGTATTTTTCGACATAATAGTCAAAAGATTCATAATTTTTGTAAGCAGATGACTTAACTTCTATCGGGCAGAGATGACCATCTTTTACAAGATATTTAATTGCCTTTCGTGCACGAGGGAACTTTTGTACTTCATCAAAGATAATAACAGAATTATTTGACTTTTACCCCTTGCCAGCAAAAAAAAATTGTAAAATTTACGCTTAAAAGTAACCATAAGTAAATTAAATCCCGAAAATAAAACATTTAGAAGTGCAATTTTTCACGAAAATAAACATTCTAACAGTTAAGTTTTTCCGAAATTAAAAATTTTAAGCAACAGTTTGTGTACCAGTCAATAAAAGTGGACAAAAAAAGTGACCATACTAAATAAAATTACTTGGTAAGTGTTTCTATTATTTTTGTAATATCTTTGCCATCACATTCAATAGTTTCTATTGTTTTTGTTCTGTTAAAAAGCTTCCAAAATTGTACTTTTGAAGTTTCTTTTTTATATTTTTCTTTTGATTGCGTCTTTTCACTTTTCTCTTTTTCTAAACTCTTATCAATTGAGACACATAAAAAATCAACAAAGACATTGGCCGCAATTATCAGTGCTTCATTTCTGAAAATATCATTTCCTGTAACATTTGCAAGAAGTTTCATCCCAGACTGAACAAGATGAGGAAGTAAAAGAGTTAAAATAGTTGAACCTTCTTTTACTTCCACCAATATCTCAAGCGAAATTTTTTCATCTTCTGAAAGGCAGCGTTTATTTCTTTTTCCATATTTGTATTCTGCAAAACTACGGTAAATTTCATCCTGTAAAATACAAAAAGCTTGCATTAAGTTATAGTTAAGAGATGAATGTAAATTAGAACCAACAATACGCAGTGTAGGCATTTGCATTTTTGAAATATCAAAGCTTACAGATGCAAGCCATTTTTTATCCTTAAGCTTATTCTTATAAGCTGCTATGTCTTTGAAGTTTTGAATTTTAATTTCTTCCATAACTATTTTCTCCATTACCCAAATTGATACCTCATAAGGATAGACTTATTAAGCTTTTTTTATTTTTTTAGAGACGGAAATCGAATCAACAACCACAATTATAACAACCCATAAAACAACGGAAAGTAAACATGAAATTATAGGATGTCCAAGTATTAATCCAATTTTTAGGGCAGTTGTAAATACCGCAGGAATTAATGACACCCATGTACATTCTAATATATTTAACAAGTCATCGGCATAAAGCCAGTAAGGTCCACATGGATATGAAAGATATTCTTCTTTTTCCTCCCCAAAAATAGGACCTCGAAACCAATGTCCTGAACGCAAAATAAATATTAAGAAAAATGATATATCTAAATTAACAAATATAACTGCACCACATTTTTGCCAAATCCTATAACCAAACATTCCAGCAGGCTTAATTAATAAAGCTGCAATAAGAATAGACAAAGCCCATAGAAAACCAACTTTTACATCTTGTTTTTTTCTAATCGAATTGTTTCTGCGTTTAATTGCTGCTTTTGCAGCATCTTGCTTTTGTTTTTCTATACTTATCTGTTCTTCTACCTTTCTTTGTTCCTCCTCTACTTTTCTTTGTTCCTCCTCTACTTTTCTTTGCTCTTCTATTTCTTTAACACTTGCTACTTCCACTCCGCTGGCAAAAACATAAATCCAATGAGAGCCTTTAAGTCCAAAACCATAAGTTTCCACTGCAAAGATTGTATTCTCATCCAAAATATAATATCCATAACCATGGGACTTATTATAATCAGGTAAATCAAGAACGGATTTTTGACCATGTTCACAAATAACATATCGACCCGTAGTAAAGGTTCCATTCTTTATAGCAGTTTCATCTTCTTCGGAAACCTCCCAATTAGTTTTTTTTGTAAGTATAAATTCCTGTAACCATTCCACAGACGGAACTTTTTCCAGTTCAATCCAAAACTTCTTCTGTGGGCTAAAGGAAATAAAATCCGAAATATCATATCCATATTCACTAAATTCACTTATATCCCCATCCTCAGATTCATTAAGTTTTATACTAGGTAAAATATTCCCCCTTTCAAAGGTTAGTCCAAAATATATTTCTCTACTAGTCTTATCATAACCAATTCCAGCATATATCCAGCCATCTTCTGAAAAGTTATTGTTAATTGCTGCTTTTAACGCCGGCATAATTCGCCATTCTATAGCCTGATGATTCTCATCGGTAAATTGAAATCTACTTTTCCAATAAGACATACTGCTTGATTCTTTATAGTCGTAGGGAGAAAAATATGCAAATGGGAATAATCCATCTAGACTTTTATGAAAAGTAGAATAACAGTTTTTTTCTATATTTATTTTTTTCTGAGCAGCTAAACAATCTGGCACAAAAGATTTAGTTTTGGTTATTTCCAGCACTCTGTTTAGAATACTATAAAAACACCACGTATCATAATATGGATATTTTTGCTCGCCAGAAAATTTTTCTTTATTATCATTTATATATTGTATTTGATTTTCCAGCCATTCTGCAAAATTACCACCAAAGAAAGTATATCTAAAGTCATTGAATTCAATTATATCTTTTTGAATTTCTGAAGCCAAATTATCTCGCATTTCGCTTATAAGATTGATAATTTCATTTGTATATCCAGAAAAATCAGAATCAGACAATACTTTTATAGAATAGAGAGGATCTTGTTCTATAACAAACCTTAAATCTTCTAATACTACTTCTTTTTTTTCTAATAAAGAATTACAACGTGTCTTATTATAAAGAGACTCTGCCATTGTAGAGGATAAGGTATAAGATTTTCCGAAGGTACTTGAAGCTTCCTCAAATAAAGCTCTATATTCTGTTGTTTCTCCTGCTATTCGTCTTTCATTTGCAAGAATATACTGTGCATATCCAAGATAAAAGTAAAACTCAGCAGCCATTTTTTTTGCTTCTTCTGATTCATCAATATCTGGGCCTATATACTTACAGGCATTTTTGAATGCTTCTAAAGCTTTGGGAACATCAACAACATTACTGAATTCACTTATACCAAAAAGGTAAAGCTTTCCCATCAGACCCCATGAAATGTAATCTGTTTTGTTTTTTTCTATCGCACTCTTGATATCTTCCAGTGCTTCTTCATAAAACTTTTTTTCAGAGTTCTTTGCAGCTCTTCTATACAATTCGCGGCTGGCAGTAAGCAAGGGATTATTTACAATATCATGAATGGCATCAAGCTTTTCACAAATCTTACTTCCCCAATAGTCAATTGCCGCAGATACTGCATTAAAGCCGGCTGTCATGGAAGCACTCATAGCTCCAATTGCATTTGTTACTCCGGCAAAACCCATATCAAGTTTATTATTAATTGCATCAAAACCAGCATCAAAGGTTTCTTTTAGCATTTCTGCAGAAGCGGCAATTGTATATGTATTTTGATTTATGGAATTCTGAATACCTGTAGACATTCGGACTATATTTTGATCAACTGAATCAATTTTTGTTCCAAGATAATAACCTGTCATAGCAGTTGCAAACATCTGTTGATTAGCATTTTTTTGTACCTGCTGTTTAATTTCATCTGTTTGACGCTGAGAAAGATAAGAAGAATAAGAACCGCTTGCACTTGAATAAATTTCTGACATTTTCTACACTCCAACCTGTTTTTTTATTTTTTTTCACTTTTCAATAAACCGCGAAACGAGCGTAGCGAAGTTTCGCGGTTTAAACAATTGTGTCAATTGTTTAAATGGTATACCATTTAAACGCAAAAAATTTTCAAAATTTTATGGTAAAATATCAAAGATATGACAAAAGAAGAGATTTACAAAACATATAAAACATTTGTAGAAGACTTCGTTTTACATTTTCCAGAGGATGAAAGGCAAAAAGTTAGGGAACTTCTAGAATTTTTGGTAAATTCCAGAAGCCGTGCTTTAGAGAACTCAGATATAGAAGATTTGTTCTACGTGTTCAGTGAAACTGCCCTAAAAAACGGTAACTTTCGTTATAAGGAATTTTCATCTTGGGAAGAAATTGAAAACTGGCAGCCCCAAGAAAAAATTGAAGAAGCTTACTTAGTTCTATCCTATAAGGAAGACCTTTTTATGACGGATATTCAGCGGATTTTTAATTCATTGCTTCGTCATTTTTCATGCCCTGATAAAGCAGAGCATTTTGGAATTTATGGTTTAGAAAATAAAAATAATATTCCTTCAAGGCTGATTTACAAACCGACATGACAATCACTTATCTTATACAATGTTTTTTCGGATAGAGCAAAGTCCTCAGAGCTGTAATCTGCCTTGTAAGGTTAATTTCTTCCGTCTGGTGTGCTGCAATGTAATCCTGCATTTTCTGGATGAACAGGAATATCTTGAAAAAGAACTGGCAAATGCCCTGCCACGCGAGAAATAGCTGTTACAAGCACATAGTCATGTAAATTGGTAAATAAGTAAATTATGTACCGAGAATTAAACATTTTAGGCATAAGGATTCATTTCTACGTGCGCAATCGGTGAAATCCGGCTCGTATGAAACCTTCAGAAAGTCCGCCCGCCCCTGCAAATAAATCTATAAATGAAAGTTTTTTTGAAAGAATCATTTCATCTGCCCTACCATAAATAGTCTTCTTCAAGAAGAAACTGCTCTACTCCGATATATTGAATGCCATTATCATCCTGCCACGGCTCAATATTATCCCTTACAACTACTATTTTTCTAAATGAATCGTTTATACGGCTGAGAGAGTTTATTTCCTGAGCACGCTTTTCCTCATCATTTATATTCAATGCAGATTGAATATAAAAGCGTTTACCGCCCATATTAACAACAAAATCCACTTCCAGATAATTTCGCTGACTTTTCCCTTAGGCATCTTTTGTATTATGATCCACAACTCCTACGTCAACATCATAACCACGGATTTTAAGTTCATTAAAAATGATATTTTCCATTATGTGATTTTCTTCCTGCTGTCGGAAGTACAGTTATGAAAATAATAGTCAGTGCCTGTCATTGCCTGTGATAACTGCAAATATAACGGTTGAAACAACCGCAATCAGAAAATGATGGATTTCCTCAAGACTCACGAAATGATACAAGCCTGCCCTGAAGTTTTGGGCGGACTTCCCATTCCGCGTTCTTCTGTAGAAATTGTAGACGGCAAGGTTATGAACACTGAAGGAAAGAATACTACAAAAAATTTTATATTGATGGTAAATTCAATAAGGAGGGGCGCCTGCCCCTGCGCGTCCACTTCGTTGGCCGCTACCCCCTCTCCTAGGGCAACTGAAAAAGTCCGGCTGCCCTAAAACCCGAAACAAACGGAGGTTTTATGAAAAAATTATTTCTTTTATCCGCATTTTTGCTGATTACCTTTTTTCCCGTTTTTGCTCAAAACAAAACAATTATCGAGTTTTCAGGAAAGGATATTAACAACAAAAATATTACAAGTGAAATTTTTGAAGATGCGGAACTAACCATGATAAACATATGGGGAACTTTTTGCGGCCCTTGTATTGCAGAAATGCCGGATCTGGGGCTTTTAAGCAAAAAATATGAAGACAAAGGCTTTCAGATTGTTGGAATTGTAATTGATGCAGTCAACAGAAAAGGTTTGCCAGATTCAAAAAAAATGGAAACTGCAAAATCCATTGTAAAACAGACCGGCGCAGACTATCTTCATATTGTTCCGGATGAAAAACTGCAAAAGGGGATATTACAGGATGTTTTTGCAGTTCCAACAACCATTTTTGTGGACAAAGACGGAAAACAGATTGGAAACGTTTACACAGGCAGCAGAAGTCTTTCGGACTGGCAGAAAATTGCAGACAGTTTGTTAAAATGAAACATAGAATTATTTCTTTTGCACTTCTGATTTTAAGCATTTCTTTTATTGTGCTTGGAATTTTCCTTGGAGAAGCAGAATCTGTTATTGAAAAAGCCACAAGAATCTGTATGGAGTGTATAGGAATTGGCTGAAAAAATGTCTAAAAATGCAAAAATCCGTCTTCTCCTTCAGGCAGCTTTTACAGCACTTTCAAACGGCTATGCAAAAGGCTTTGTTCACGGAAAAATTTACCAGGGAGATTTGAAATACGTTTGTGTTCCCGGACTGAACTGTTATTCCTGTCCCGGAGCCTTAGGTTCCTGTCCGATAGGTGCACTTCAATCAACATTGACTTCCCGAGAATACAATTTTTCTCTTTATGTTTTCGGTTTGATTTCGCTCTTTGGTGTTGTTTTCGGAAGATTTGTCTGCGGTTTCTTATGTCCTTTCGGCCTGATTCAGGATCTGCTTTTCAAGATTCCTTTTGTAAAAAAAGTCCGTGAAGTAAAGGGCGAAAAAATCCTCAGATGGTTCCGATTTCTGATTCTTGCAGTTTTTGTAATAATTCTCCCAATGTTCGTAATAGATATTACCGGATTGGGAAAACCATGGTTCTGCAAATATATTTGTCCCGTTGGAACATTGGAAGGCGGAATTCCTCTGGTGTTAATGAATGAAAATCTTCGTTCCGCAATCGGCTTTCTCTTTGAATGGAAAGTTGCCCTATTAACAATAATATTGCTGCTTTCAATTATTGTTTACAGACCTTTCTGCAGATACATTTGTCCTCTCGGTGCAATTTATGGTGTTTTCAACAAAATCTCTTTTGTCCGCTACAGTGTAAATGAATCAAAATGTACAAAATGCGGAATTTGCCAGAAAAACTGTAAACTGAATATAAAGCTTTACGAAAACCCAAATTCCATGGATTGTATTCGCTGCGGAGAATGCAAAGAAGCTTGCCCCGTCAAAGCCATAAACATAAAAAGTTTCAAAAGCGGATAATTTCTGTTCATGTCTTTGCCGAAAGCACTTTCGTTTCTGTCGGAACAAAATTTCCGGTTTTAAGCTTCAGCCGGAAAAGTGCAACTTCAGCCGGCAGACACACAGTGTACAAATTTGCCGACTGAAGCAACCGAATAAAACAGAAAAAAAATCAGTACTGAACCCGATATTCAGTTACGTCAAGAATTGTTTCACCGTCAATCTGCAGTGCAGTGGGGCGGTCAAACTTTACGGAAACATCACTTCCTGTGAACACAGTAATCATTTCTTTGTGAGCCACATGCTCCCCTTTGAAAATTGAAGGGAAAACAATCAAAGCCTTGAGTTTTCCGACACCATAATAAACCATTGTTGAAACATGTCCGGAAGTGCTGCGGTTCTGTTCAGGAGTAGGAATCATTCCACCGCCGTAATAACGGCCGAACATTGTCGGTGCAAGCCAAACTTTTCTGAAACTGTAGCTTTTTCCGTCTACGGTAATTTCTGCATTGGTCCGTTTGTAATGGAACAGCAGTCCTTTGATTGCAATGCCGGTATAATCAACTTTTTTGCCGGGAATTTTCCGGAGTTCGTCCCCTACCTGGCAGCAATAACCGTCAATTCCGTAACCCACACCGTTTACGAACTGATAAGTTTTTCCCTTGACTGTAACAGCCGGCAGTCTTTTTATCATGTCATTGATTTTTACCGGTTTGTCCTGCCCTACCTTGAGCATCTCCGTAATATCGTGGAAAAAATCGTTTCCGCTTCCTGCCGCATAATAGTACAGATCAAAAGGCAGAACAAAATCCGCTTTTGAAAGCGGGTCAAAACCTGTCTGAGTCTGATAATCATTGATAAAACGGTTCAAAGTTCCGTCACCGCCGCAAAGCAGCACGCTTTCTCCGTCTTTAAGTGATTCTGCAAATGCTGAATAATTTGAAATGTCAGTAATGCTGCACATTTCAATTGTATCGCCGGAAAGAGTTGCAGCAAGTTCTTCTGCAATCTTTTTGCCCTTTCCATTGCCTGAAAGTGTATTGTAAACAAGTCTGTAAGTAGCCATGGCGCCATTATATTACAGTGAAAAATTTATGAAAAGTACTTGCAGGAACTCTTTTTTTCCACCGGCCTCTTTACTTTCCTTCACATAAATGCTATTTTTTCTTCAATTTGAGAATGATTTTCATTTTCAAATCATAAAAATCGGGAGTTTCTTTTGGAATCAGTCTACAGAACAGGGCAGCGGGAAATTCTTGCAGAATGCTTTGCCCGCAACAAAGAAAAAATGCTTACAGCCGCAGACATTACGGAAGATCTGCTCAAAAACGGACAGCGGATCAGCGTGGCGACAATTTACCGAAACTTGGAAAGCCTTGAAAAACAGGGCATCATCCACAAATTCATGGCAGAAGACGGGAAAAAAGCCATGTGGCAATATGTGGGCGCACAGAGCAAATGTACGGAGCACTATCACCTTAAATGTCAGGGATGCGGAAAAGTGATTCATCTGGAATGCAGATTCGCTGATGATTTTGACACTCACATCCTTAAGGAACACAACTTTACAATGAACCGCGAACACACACTTCTTTACGGCATCTGCAGCCAATGTTCACAAGGAGTCTGATTTGAAAAAAAACATTCTTTCCGCCGCAGCACTTGTACTTCTTGTCCTGCTGGCTATTTCCGGCTGCTCAAAAACCGGATCAAAAAACAATGCAGCCTATTCCATTGTCTGCGCAAATTTTCCCTGTTATGACGCTGTGCGTGCAGTTACACGCGGACTTTCCGCAGACCTGCACCTTCTTGTAAAACCCGGCGCAGAAGTCCACTCCTACGATCCTTCACCTCAGGACATAATCACACTGCAGAATGCAGACCTGTTCGTGTATGTTGGCGGAGAAAGCGACCAGTGGGTTGACCGGATTCTTGGTTCTGCAAAGAAAAAGCCTCCTCTGCTCCGGCTTTTTGAAAACGTAACACTTCTGGCAGAAGCAGAATCTTTGGAAGACAAAGCAGAAGACCACAGTTCAGAAGAAATTTCTCTGGATGAAAGCGATGAACACATCTGGACTTCTCCCGCAAATGAAAAAGCAATCATCATGGCGGTAAAAGAAGCAGTTCAGAAAGCCTGCCCTGATCTGGACAAAACTGTGATTGAAAAAAATGCGGCAAATTATTGCACAGAAATACAGAAAACTGATGAAAAAATCCGCAGTGTTCTGGACAAAGCATCAGATCCGTTCATTGTAATGGCAGACCGGTTCCCCCTTGTTTATTTTGCTGATTACTACAATGTGGAATATCTGGCAGCCTTTTCAGGATGCAGTACCGCCGTTGAATCAACACCTGCATCGATTGCAGCACTTATTGATGCGGTCGGCGCAAAAAAGCTTCCTGCAGTTTTTTACATTGAGCTTGGGAACCACAAACTTGCAGACGTGGTTGCAGAATCAACAGGAACAAAAGCACTGCTTCTGCAGTCAGTACAGAATGTTACCAAAGCTGATTTTGATGCAGGCGAAACATGGGTAAGTCTCATGGAACGCAATGCAAAAGCTTTGGAAGAAGGACTTGCAGAATGAGCAGCACACAAAAAACACAGGACACACTTATTGAATGCAGAAATCTTACAGTCAGTTACGGTTCATTCGTTGCATGTCAGGACCTGAATTTTTCAGTGTCAAAAGGAGATTACCTCTGCATTGTGGGCTCCAACGGATCAGGAAAAAGTACACTTGTAAAGACAATTCTCGGGCTTCAGGCGCAGAGCCGGGGAACAATAGAAAAAGCCGCACAGGGCATAGGATATTTGGGACAGAAAAGCAACATTCAGAGGGATTTTCCGGCCACAATCGAAGAAGTTGTGCTTTCCGGCTGCCACACGGGATTCTTTCACACAAAAGCTGACAAAGCAAACGCCCGGGCTCAGATTGAACGCATGTCTCTGGAATCCATTGCAAAAAAATCCTTCATGGAACTTTCAGGCGGCCAGCAGCAGCGTGTACTTCTTGCACGGTCTTTGTGCGCGGCAAAAGAACTTCTGGTATTGGACGAGCCTGTTACCGGCCTTGACCCTGCTGTTACCGATGAAATGTACAGCCTGATAAAAAAACTGAACAAAGAATCAGGGCTTTCCATAATAATGGTTTCCCATGACGTAAACCGCGCAGTCCACAGTGCAAGCCACATACTGCATCTGGACAAAAATCAGCTTTTTTTCGGTACCTCGGAAGAATACCAGAAGACAAACTTGTATGAGCGCATGAGCCATGTAGAAATCTGCAACAGCTGCGGATCCTACTGTTCCTGCTGTCAAAGCACTCCGGCCTTTTTGTCCCGCCGTGTTTTTTCACCTGTAAACGCAAACAATCAGGACACAACAAAATGACATTGCTTTCATCACTTTTTTCATATCAGTTCATCATTCGCGCGCTGGTTGCCGGCTCTCTGATTTCTCTCTGTGCAGCTCTTCTCGGAGTCATTCTTGTTCTGAAACGCTATTCCATGATCGGAGACGGACTTTCTCACGTAGGTTTCGGTACAATGGCAATCGCACTGGCATTCAACTGGGCACCTCTTGCAGTGGCGATTCCGGTCTGCGTTGTTGCTTCATTCCTTCTGCTCAGACTCAGTTCCGATTCTTCCGTAAAAGGTGATTCTGCAATTGCTCTGGTTTCTTCAAGCGCCCTTGCAATCGGCATAATCGTAACATCTGTTACTTCCGGCCTGAACACCGATGTTTCAAGTTTCATGTTCGGAAGCATTCTTGCAATAAGCCGGACGGACGTAATTCTGAGCATAATACTGGCGGCAGTCGTGCTACTGCTGTTCATAATCCTTTACAACAGAATTTTCATGGTCATCTTTGATGAATCCTTTGCTACGGCAAGCGGCATTCCCACCGGCTTCTACAACGGACTTGTTTCCGTTCTCACAGCTCTTACAATTGTTGTAGGAATGCGGCTCATGGGTACAATGATGATTTCCAGTCTGATTGTATTTCCTGCCCTTACCGCCATGCGGATTTTCAAAAGTTTTCTCAAAGTGATTATTTCCGCAGCGATTATTTCCGTAATCTGCTTTTTTGCGGGAATAATCATTTCATTCATTTTTTCCTGCCCGGCAGGAGCATGTATCGTAGTAGTCAATCTGGCGGCTTTTTTTGCAAGCATGATTGTTTCCCGCCTGCGGTCATAATTTTGGACAACTTTTGATAGTTTTTTACTTGAAAAAGGTTGGAATGCATTTATAATGATGCTAATTGGAGGTAGCAAATGATAGAAAGAATGCAGTGTGACAGCTGTGGCTATGTATATGATGCCAATGACGGTGATGCAAAGAATAACGTTGCGCCGGGTACTGCTTGGGCAGATGTTCCCGCTGATTATAAATGTCCTGAATGCGGAGCTGACAAAGGCAAGTTCATTCCGGAATAAACCGGAAAAGCCATTCTCCACGACAAACGGGCTGTCCAGAAAGTTTTCGTAACTTCACAAAGGGCAGCCCGCTTTTTTTTTGTTTTTTTTATTTCATTCCCTTGACTATTTTTTTTGTTTAAGTTAATATCTCAGACGTTGCAGCAATGCAGCACATTCCCCTGTAGCTCAGTCGGTAGAGCAACAGACTGTTAATCTGTGGGTCCCTGGTTCAAGCCCTGGCGGGGGAGCGAAACGAGTTTCTTGAAAAAGAGACTCGTTTTTTTTTGCCCAAAACCGAAAAGAAAACATTCCGTCACCAACAGCAATTAATCCAACGAAAAAAAAATTGTAAAAAATTTAAGAAAGAAGTTCGTGACTGTCAAAAACACTCGCAGTCCTTTTTCAGACTTGCCTGCAAAAATGCAGGGCGGTATACTGATTTCATGGCTACACCACATAATGCCGCAAAAGTCGGCGAAATCGCACAGACAGTATTGCTCCCGGGAGATCCGCTCAGAGCAAAGCATATTGCAGAAAACTACCTTCAGAATGCAAGGCAGTTCACATCAGTTCGGAACATGCTGGGATTTACCGGGGAATGGAAAGACCCTGACACAGCAGAAACAGTAACAGTTTCGGTAATGGGCTCAGGAATGGGCGGGGCTTCCTGCGGAATTTACAGCTACGAACTGTACCATTTTTACGGTGTCAAAAACATCATCCGCATCGGAACAAGCGGCGGGCTTCAGCCGGAACTGAACCCCGGAGACCTGGTTTTTGCACTTACATCTTCTACTGATTCCGGCTGGGCGAATCAATACGGACTTCCGGGAACATATTCTCCTTCCGCTGATTACCTGATGCTGGAAAGCGCAGTAAGTTCAGCCCGCAAAAGAGGCTATGCTTTTCATGCAGGCGGCGTCTTTTCGTCAGACTGCTTCTCAGAATACAATGCGCTAAATGAAATAACAGGAAAAAACTCTTGGGCACCCTATGCCCGCATGGGAATCCTTGCACAGGACATGGAAACCTATGCTCTTTACAGCACGGCAGCATGGCTTGGAAAACGGGCGCTTTCCATACTGACTCATACCGATTCCTGCGTGCGCACAACCGGCAATGAACCGGGCATGACACACGTTGACAGCATGGATCAGGTTTGTCTGCCCGCCGAAAAACGCCTGTCAGCTCTGGAACCCATGTTCAGAGTGGCTTTGGACACAGCGCTTTCCCTTAAAGACTGACTGTTTTTTCAGAGTTGAGCCGACCAACACAGACTGAATAAGACTTGTCAGGTCTGGCGGGCTTGTCAAACTTTTCAGGCTTTTGCCAGTTTTTGCCGAGCCCGCACAAACTGAATCGTACTTGTCAGCTTTTGCCGGTCCGAACAAACTTACAAAATGACAGCCAAAGTCCGGCCGGTGAATTTCAGATGGTAATGCGTTCCAGGTCAAAGCCGATTTTTTCGGCAGCGCGTACCGCATTGTCTTCAAGTTTACGGAAATCATGTTTTTTTGCAGTGTCAATCACAACCTGCTTTCCGCCGGCCTGAAGCACAAACTGCATCTGAAAAACTTTGTCCTTGTTGTGCTGGATTTTTATCAGACTCAGCTGTTCAATCTGGTCGGCAAAAAAGATTGAGCGCTGCACAAAGCAGAGAAATCCCCATTCCAAAGTGACAGACTGATTCCGCGGATTGAAAATCCACCGTTCGCGGAAAAACACGGCAAGCAGTGACAGAACCGCAAGAACTCCATGAAAAATCCCTGCAGAGCCTGCAAAAATCGTGTAAACAAAAGTTCCGCACAAAACCAGAGCTGTCAGCAGAAAAACTGCTCTGACAAATTTTGATGCAGAAAGAATTCCGTTGTCATCTTTGTCTGTTGTGTAAGAAAGTATATAACCCATGAACTGAATTTATTTTGCAGGAAAACCTTTGTCAATGGAGCGGTATCGACTAAGGCGGGCAAAAACCGTAGAATAGGAACATGCAGATTCGTCTCGAAAATTTGGTCAGATCATACGGCGATGTTACAGCCGTAAACAATGTCAGTTTAACAATTCCATCAAATACAATTTACGGAATAATCGGTAAAAGCGGTGCCGGAAAATCTTCACTGGTACGTCTTGTAAGCCTTCTGGAAAAACCTGATTCAGGTGCGGTCTATTACGACGACCAGCGGGTTGACACGCTTGAAGGCAAAGAACTGATTGAACGCCGGCGCAAAATCGGAATGATTTTCCAGAACTTCAATCTTTTCAGCAGCAGAACAGCAGCACGGAACATCGCATACCCGCTTGAAATCTGCGGAACACCGAAAGCACAGATCAACGAACGTGTTGCGGAACTTCTGGAACTTGTAGGTCTTGCAGACAGAGGCAATGCTCCCATAAGCACACTTTCCGGCGGACAGAAACAGCGTATCGCAATTGCCCGCTCGCTGGCAGTAAAGCCGGACATTCTTTTCTGTGATGAAGCAACCAGCGCCCTTGACCCGCAGACAACCCGCTCCATTCTTGACCTGATCCGTCAGATTCAGGCAAAAATGAACCTTACTGTAGTAATGATTACTCACCAGATGGAAGTTGTCCGTGACGCATGCAATGAAGTTGCAGTTCTTGACGCAGGCGGAGTTGTTGAGCAGGGAACTGTTCAGGATATTTTCGCACACCCCAAGTCAGCCGTTACAAGGGATTTCCTCAGTCACATTTCACTTGCAGACAGAAGCGAATCTCAGGGATTCAGAGCAGAACTTTCAGGAAAGAATTCCGCATCATCAGACAACGCACTGGTACGCTGGTCAAAAGAAGGCGGCGCCTACACTCTCCATTTTGCAGACGAAAAAACAGGTGAACCTGTTCTAAGCCGCGCTTCCCGCCAGTTTCCCGTTGAATTCAACATCCGCGCAGGAGGAATCCACCGGGTAGGCGAAAAGAACATCGGTGCTCTTGTAACCGACATTGAAGGAACTCCTGAAGCCGTGGAAGAAGCAATTGCGTGGATCAAAAGTCAGGGCGTTTCAATCGAAAAAGAAGGAGAAGAACTGTGAACTTTTTTCAGTCAATTCAATCAATCGATTTTTCAAGTCTTTTTCAGCTTGTCTGGCCAAGCACGCTTCAGACACTGATCATGGTGCTTTTTTCAACGCTTTTTTCAGTCATTCTCGGACTTCCGCTGGGAATTCTTCTCTGCGTAAGCGATCCTGCAGGCGGAATCATGCCCAAACCGATTCTGAACAAAACACTTTCTGCAATCGTAAACATTCTGCGCTCATTCCCCTTCCTTATTCTGATGATCGTTCTTCTGCCTCTGTCAAAACTGATTGTAGGCACCCGCATCGGAACAAAAGCCGTTATCGTGCCGCTTTCAATCGCAGCAGCACCCTTTGTTGCCCGAATCATTGAAACATCACTCAAAGAAGTGGATCCGGGTGTCGTAACAGCTGCACGTGCAATGGGTTCCACAAATCTCCAGATCATTCTGAAAGTTCTGCTGCCGGAAGCAATGCCTTCTCTTGTTGCAGGAATTACACTTACAATCATCAACCTGATCGGTTACTCTGCCATGGCAGGAACAATCGGCGGCGGCGGTCTGGGTGACTTGGCAATCCGCTACGGTTACCAGCGTTTCCGCACTGACGTAATGATTGCCGCAGTTCTTGTAATCCTTGTAATGGTTGTTCTCATTCAGTTCATCGGAAACAAAATCAGTGCCCGGCTTATGTCCAAACGCTGATTGTTACAGACCGAAAATTCTCAAAAAAAAGGAGTCTTATATTCGTATGGGAAAAAAAGAAAAAGCCAAAAAAAAATGGTATCAGGTTCTTGGTATCATCGCTCTTGTTATTGTTGCCGTAGCGGCTGTTTTTCTTCTTGCAGTACGCCTTTACTTCCGTCTGCCGGTAAAAAGCTACTATGACGCATCAGAAAAAGCATTCCGTATTCCCGGTCTTTCTGACGGATTCATTCCTCAGGGACTGGATTACGATGAAGAAATTTCAAGTTTCTGGGTTACCGGTTACATGAATGACGGTTCCGCATCCCCAATTTACGTTGTGGACGGAAAAACAGGAACAGTCACACACACAGCCTTCATGACAAAAGAAGACGGAAGTCCTTTTACACCGCATGCAGGCGGACTTTCCGTTTACGGTGACTATGTTTATGTTGCCGGCGGTCATGACTGCTGCCTTTATGTTTTTGAACGCAGTGCAATCCTCAAAGCAATTGTAACAAATGTTCCCTACGCAGGAATTTTTGAAACAAAGCTGGAAGACGGAAACGGCATCGGTGTTGCATTCACTGCAATTGATGACGGAGTTCTTTATGCAGGTGAATTCTACCGTGAAGCAAACTACCCCACTCTGGACAGCCACAAAATGACGACTCCTGCCGGGGATTACAATCAGGCTCTGATTGCAGCATACGAAATTTCTGATGCAAAGAATTCAAAATTCGGGCTTTCACCAAAACCCATCGGAGTTATATCTGTCACTGACCAGATTCAGGGAATGGCTGTTCACGGCGGAAAAATCTATTTGTCTTCTTCTTATGCAGTGGCATTCTCAAACATTTATGTTTATGACATGGCAAAAGCAACAAAAACTGTTTATGAGACAGAAAAAGCTTACGTTCCGATGTTTGTTCTGGATTCAGCTTCCTTGGAACAGACTGTAAAGATTCCGCCAATGTCAGAAGAAATCGTTTTTGTTGATGACAAAATGTACACAATGTGCGAATCCGCATCGTCAAAATACATTTTCGGAAAATTCACTTCTGCCCAGTGGTGTTACTCCACAAAAATGAACTGACAGGAAGTTTCAATCGCCCATTGACTAAAAAAAGTGTTTGTTGTACATTAAATCCAACGGGCCACTAGCTCAGCTGGTAGAGCAACAGACTCTTAATCTGTGGGTCGAAGGTTCGAACCCTTCGTGGCTCAGAAGCACTTGCGAAAAGCAGGTGCTTTTTTTTTGCCCTGACAGATCAGCTGCAAAAAGCGGACAAATCATTGCAAATGTAGCGACGCCGGCTGGCGGTTTTTGCAGTCGCGCACTGACTGGTGGCACTTTTATAATTCTATTCAGGTGCTATCCGTTGGTTTTAAGGGCGACAACTCTCGGAATGTTGAACCGCTGTATGATCACAAAAGGCACATGACAGGCCGCAATAATAAAAGAAAGCAGAATCATTGCACCCCGATGTCCGAACCGGTTTCCAAGCACAACAGGAACAAAACTGAGAAAAAACAAAAGCAGATGAACATTTTCAGACTGGATCATCAGTTTGATCAGTTTTTCTTTCGATGCGGAATTCACGGCAAACATTTTTGCGTCATAAGTTGGGAATTTGTCTTTCCATTGTTTTACCCGGATTTTTTTGTAAAAAGATTTTTCCCTCTCAGACTGATTGAACCAGAAACCGAGTTTGTTCTTATAGGCAACAACGCTCAGCAGAACGGCAAAAGGCGGAGTCAGATGGAAAACAATCAGTTCTGCCGCAATGAACATGAAAAGCCAGTGTCTGTAAACAACTGCTCCGGCAATGCTTAACGCCATCACAACCACCAGAACAACGGGCACAAGATTTTTTTTGATGATCCATGAAATAATCATTATCGTCTCTCCGATACAGTCAGAAAATCTGAAGTTCATTCTGTCAGATTTCTGTCACAGTCATGAGTATAAATTGATTCGCCATTATTGATAAAGGGCATCTCTAAAACATGTGCGGCACTTCCGAATGCAAAGAACTGCCGACTTTGAATGGCGGGGAAAAAACTTCTGATTTTGACTTGCAGTTCTGCACAGTTGGATAAATCACCGGAATGCGCTATACTGTTTTCCAGTATTTCGACAGGATTTCTTTCCGCGAATCAAGGAGTATCGTTTGAAAAAGGTCATCTGCTTTTTAATGGTTTTTGCTGTTTCCGCTTTCTGTTTTGCAAAAGAAGTTTTCCCCGGTTTTTGGGGAATTGAACTGGGCTGGTCTCCTGCATGGGTTGCATCAGAAATGTTCAGCCGCGGTTGGGAATGCACGGAAAACTCAGAAGACGGAGAAATTCTTGATTACTTTGTCTTTGAAAAAGACGGCGGAACTTACGCCACTATTGCCGCAGAAGAAGCAGGATTCATTTTCCGGAACAGGGAATGTTTTGCAGAAGCGCTTCTTCTTTCTTCACCTGCTGAAAGCCAGATTGAAAAACTCCGCACCGCAATAGAAACACGATACGCTCTGTCAGAAACAGATCCGGGCGTTTTGGGTGCAGAGTGGGCCTACACAGACGAAGAAAACAGCACGATTCTTCTGCTGCTTCCACAGGAAGATGACGAGACTCTGCTTGTTTTCATGGACTGGCGGCATCTTGCGGATTTTGTTGACGAATACCAGGCTGCCGAACTCCAGCAGATTTATGACGACATGTGATTTTTTTGATCACGACATTACTGACAGAGGTTTTCATGAAAAAAATCGTTTCAACTGTTGTTTTTCTTCTGATTTTTGCTGCTGCGTTTGCAGTGGAAATGCAGGATTTTGTCACTGTGGAAGACAGACCCATGGTCAGTCCCACAGACTCTGCTGAAGCCGTATACTGCTACAACAAAGGCACTGAATGTCTCCAAAACAATCTGCTTGAAGACGCAGAAACCCTTCTGCTCCGCGCAATCCAGCTGGATCCTGAATTTTCAGATGCAATGGATCATCTGGGACTTGTCTACAGACGCCTGGGCCGTTACGAAGAAGCAATCGGACTTTATGAAAAATCCCTTTCAGTCAATCCGGAAAATTCCGTGGCCTACATCAACATGGGAATTGCATACCGGCTTCTCGGACGCTACGAAGATTCCCGTATTGCATACCTTAACGCCATGAATCTGGATCCTGAAGATCCGGAACCTTATTACGGAATCGGCGGGCTCTATTACCTTGCAGGAATGTACGAAGCCTGTCTTCCCTACTACTATGTAGCCATTGAAAAATACGGAGATTCGCTGTTCGTTTATGACGCCTGTTATTATCTGGCTTCCGCTTATTACAAACTGGAACAGTACAACGAAGCGTTGCAGTTCTATTATCTGGCTTCTCTTTATTACGATACTGACGAAATCATTCTCGGAAGAATTGCGGAACTTGAGGCTCTTCTGGAAACCGATTCCTACGCTTATTGGGAATAATCCGGATCAGAAAGACTGAACTTCTGATATTTTCTGTATTTCGTCCAGTGCATTCTGCATGTGGGGCGGAAGTTCAATTTCAAAGGTGCGGTTTTTGCCTTCCACAGGGACGGTAAGACGCACCGCTGCCAGCTGCAGTTTCTTGATATGAAGCTTTTTCTGGGCTTCTTTGTTCATTTTAAAGTTTCCGTATTTGTCATCCGCAATGATCGGCACACCTTTCTGAGCAAGGTGCATTCGTATCTGATGCATCCGGCCGGTTCCCAAAGTAACGTAAAACAAAGAAAAACACCCGCCGGGAGAATTTTCTTCAGATTCAGGGAGCACTGTGAAAACTGAACTTGTGCGGTAAAAAGTCAGTGCTGACTGAGATTTGCCTTTGTGGACCACAGGGGAATCAATCTTTCCTGACAAAGGTTCTGTCCGGCCGAAAGACAAAGCTGCGTATTCCTTTTTTACCTGACCGCTTTGAAGCAGTGAAATCCATTTTGAAGCAGCGGCAGCAGATTTTGCTGTAACCAGAACGCCGGCAGTTTCTTTATCAAGACGATGAACAAGATGAATATTCTGCTTTGTCTGTTCCGGCAGAATTCTGTCCACAGACTCACTGATTCCGGCACCGCCTTGGACAGCCAGTCCGCAAGGTTTGCTTATCACGCAGATTTCGTCGTTTTCGTATAGAATTTCCAAAGTTTTCACCCGAAAATTATATAAAGAATCGGGGACTTTTTCAATTTTTACAATTCCCTTTGCGAGGCTTTTATGAAAAGAAGATTTTTTGCAGTCATTTTTTATATGCTGATTTTATCCTTTGCTTTCTGCGACGTACTTGTAAACCCTTCATGGGACTTTGCCGTTGATCTGCCGGAAGGTTTTGAACTGAAACAGAAATCCGGCAACGACAGTTTTCTTTTTGAGCACCCGGACATTCCCGTAAGCATCGTTTTGAGGGCTTATTCTCTCAGCCGCTACAAGGACACAAAAACCGCAGCTTCAAACGTGATGAAACAGCTGGGTGCAAAATACGAAAGCAGCGACTGCCAGTGGCGCAACAGTGATGCAAAAATCCTGCAGTTTTCCATGAATCTGAACGGCGCCCAGGAAGGTTGGGGAGTTGTGGCAAATCTTCCTGACAAAAAGGGAATCATCGTGATGCTGGCCTACACTCCCAAAGCCTATGCACAGAATCAGCAGGTAAGTGATTTTCTCTTTTCCTGCCTTGACAGCCTTATAATTGACTGGGGATGCTATACCGATGCAGGCCCGATTACAGCCTTTGCTTTTCCCAAAAGTGAACAGAAAGACAGAGTAAGCCACAAAATCACAATTGACGGCAAAAAAATCTCTTTTACACTTGATCCCTTGGACCAGGAAGCGGACGAATTCGTCATAGAACGGGAATATTCAGTTCTTTGCATGTACCAGAATTCAAAAAAATGGAAAGAAGCCTGGCAGCGCTATTACCGCCAGATTTTCAGGAATGAATGCGGCAGACTGAGTCAGGCAGCTTTTGCAATACAGAACAAGCTCCGTTCAAAATGCAGCACCGATGCGGAATATGCACAGACGCTTCTCAGCTGGGTTCAGGGATTTGACTACGCCCGTGACCACAAGGGTACGGATTTTGCGCCGGTTACAAAAGTCATCTGCGGTGAAGGTTCAGACTGTGACAGCCGTTCAATGCTGCTTGCGGTTCTTTTGTACCACATGAACATGGACACAGCGATTTTCGTTTCTTCAGAATATTCACATGCTCTTTTCGGGGTTGCACTGGAAGGCTATTCCGGCGCCAAACTGAAAAGTTTTGACACAACCTATGTGCTCGGAGAAACAACAGCCCAGGTTGACCTGGGCCTTGTTGCTGCAGATATGGCAGACCCGGCAAAATGGATACCGGTGTCCTTTTTCTGATAAGATTCCGCGACAGACTGAATCAGTCCTTTGTCAGCAGATTATATGCTTCCATAGGATCTGTTACATTCAGAAGTGCTTCGCGCAATTCCTTGTTCTTGATTTTTGAACTGAAGAATGACAGTGTCTGCAGATAATATGCATGCTGATTATATGCTGCTGCAATCATGATCAGAAGGCGTACAGGTGCATCGTCAATTGTCTGGAAATCAATGATGTCACATTTGCTGATGCCAACTGACATTACAAGATCAGTTACAGAAGAAAGGCGTACATGTGGAATTGCAATTCCCCGTCCGATAGCTGTAGACATCAGTTCTTCACGTTTGAGAATTTCCACAGTAAGTTCACTGGATGATTTTACCTGAGGAGCTGTTGCCAGATTTTCGGCCAACTCAACAAGTGCGTCATGTTTTGTGCTGTGATTCAGGAAAATGATGCGGTCAGGAGAAAGTACGTTCTTAACCTGAATCTGATTTGTGGAAACTGCTGGCTTCATACCGGAAGAAAGGCGCTCATTGACCCATTTTTCAATTTCTGTCTTTTTGAACCGCCATACTGTGCCGATTTTTCCTGAAGGGATTTCTCCTTTCTGGGCCCAGTCATATACAGTGCGCTCTGAAACACGCAGATATTTAGCAACTTCTTCTATAGTAAGGATATCGTCTTCCATCAACTTCTCCTGATTTTTCTTCTATTCTAACTATGATTCTGTTGAAATATCTTGCAATGTTTGCGTTTTTTTGTCAAGTCTTGCACTCTTCTGAACTGATTTGCAAAGAATCCGGCTTATTTTGCCAATTCATGAAGAGAGTCATAAGGATAAACGCCAGCCAAATCCGTTATGACTTTGCTGTCCCAGGAGTTTCCGAAGACAACCGGTGTGTCAGGACCTGCAAACTCTGAAAGAACCTGCCGGCATATTCCGCATGGAGGAACAGGATAATCTGCTTTGGGCGCCACAATTGCAATTGCAAGGAATGTTCTGTATCCTGCGGCCATTGCACTGAACCAGGCAGTACGTTCCGCACAGTTTGTCGCGCCGAAGGAACGGTTTTCAATGTTGAAACCTGTCTGAATTTTTCCGTCAGGAAGAAGAATTGCTGCTCCCACCGGAAACTGTGAATAAGGTGCGTAAGCTTTTTCTGCAGCTTCTGCAGCACGGTCAAAAAGCATGTGTAAATCAATTTCAGCCATAGAACCTCCGATTCAAGTGCGATGATTGACGAGATAATAGGTGTATTATATCATTGTTCCTTATGAAATCCCCTAAAAAAACGTTGTTTATCGTAATTATTTGTCTGATTTTTACCATTATATATACTTTTTTTGCAGCCCGTCCCCTGAACGACAAACTTAAAATTTCAACGGTCTGGACGATTACCGTGCCGGATCCGGTTGACGAACAGTACGCCGCTTTTTACAGCAACACCGGTTCTTCTACAGTTTCTGCTGCGGATTCAGATTCAGAAGCGGAAAACGAAAGCCACAAACTGATCCGGTTCATGCTGAAAGACAGACTCGGTTATTTTACAGAAGACGGAACCATACAGCGCGTGACCTACTACACTGAAAACGCAACAATCAGTTCAGAATATTCTGCAACATATACGGACAATGCGGATGATATTGCATTCTTCAAAACCGACGGATCAATTGCCGGCGTTATTGAAAGCCCGGGATTCCCGTTTTTTACGGAAGACGGAAATTTTGTGTTTCTGCCCGGAGGAACCGGATTTGCAGCCATGGACCTTTTGGGACGCACAGACTGGATTTATCAGAGCAATTCACCTGTAACAGCTTTTTCTGCCAGCAAAAACGGAACTGCTGCAGGTTTTGCCGACGGAAAAATCGTATGCCTTGACAAATCGGGCAAACCGCTTTTCGAAGTTTCCCCTGAAGGCAGCAATTACCGTGTGATTCTGGGTGCTGATTTGTCTGACAGCGGCGAACTTTTGGGCTGTGTATCAGGAATTGACCGGCAGCGTTTTGTTCTTTACAGATACGCGCAGAATCAGGTAAAAGTCGTTTTTCATGAATATCTGGAAAATGAAATGAGAGAACAGACTTTCGTCCAGTTCAACAAAGAAGGAAACCGGATTTTCTACGGAAGATCTGACGGACTTGCAATCGTAAACTGCAGTTCGCTGACTTCCAAACATGTTCCGCTCAAAGGCAAGGTTTATTCTCTCAAAGAATTCCCGGATCTTGACATGTATGTAGTCCTTACAAAGACAGACGGCCGATATTTTGTATACTTTTTTGAAGGCGAATCCACTTTGACAGGCAGTTTTTCCTTTGAAGCCGACAACGCATTCATTCTTACGGAAGACAATGACCTTTATGTAGGCCGCAACAATCAGATTTCAAAACTGGAGCTGACAAAATGAAAAAAACACTTCTGCTTCTGACCGCATTTTTTGCTGTTTCCGCTTTCTTCTGCATAACTCCTGACACAGCTTCTGCATTTGAGTGGCCTCAGCAGATTCCGGAAACAAACGCTTTTTCCGATTTTTTCGGCGAAAACCGTGGCCAGACACTGAATACTTCTCTCGTGTTCTCAGAGCCCCAGACTGTTTCAGCTTCAGAAAGCGGAACCCTCATAATGAAATTCGATGCCTCAAACAATGAAGAAGGCTGGTTCCCGTCAACTTTGGGAAATGCGGTAATTCTGTCACATGACAACGGCATGATAACGGTTTACGGCAACCTTGACTCGATAACAATTGACGAAAGCGCAAAAGGTGTTTCACAAGGTGCAGAACTGGGACGTTCCGGTCAGAGCGGATGGAACGGAAGCAGAAAAGGACTTGAATTCCTTGTCTGTGATACAAAAATCAACACTACCATCAATCCTCTGATTCTTATGCCGGAAGTTTTGGAGCCCTTCTCCATCAGCATTCAGAATCCTGTAATTTACAACAGAAACGGAATTGCCCAGCCTGTGGAAAACGGAGCCCGTGTTTCTGCTGACATTTATCGGCTTTACATTGCCCCGCAGACCCGGACAATGACCTACAAAACCACAGTTTCCGTAAACGGAAGTACCGCGGAGACAATTCTTTACAACATTCTGAAGCCGAACAATCAGGAACTGGTTTTCAGCGGCAAAAGCAATTATTGTATCCATGACATTTTTCCCGACAGTACCCGTCAGTTCATAGGCGAAATCATTCTGAACGGCGGACAGAATCTGATTTCCATAACAGTGACAGACCTTTTGGGCAACGAAAAAACTGCTACTTTTACTGTAGACTGCCGGTAACACCTGTCAAACAGCTTCAGATTCCACGACAAAGACAAAAAGACAAAAAAAAGCCTGCGCTTCATAAAAAGTGCAGGCTTTTGCTTTTCAGCTGATACAGAATCAGAATGTAGCGATTGCAGCCTTTGTGCGGGCAATGGCTTTTTCTACGCCCAAAGCAAGGATTGAACCCATGAGAGGCGGAGAAACCTTGCTTCCTGTAACTGCCATGCGAATCGGCATCATAAAGTCACCAAGTTTGATTCCCATTGACTCTGCCATTGAGCGGGCCAATTCTTCCTGTGCTTCGTGATCAGGAAGTCCGGGAAGAGCCGCAATGAATTCCAGTGATTTTTCAAGCACTTCCTTTGTCTTTGCAGCATCCAGTTTTTTGGGAACAATCTGTTCAACAGGCGGTACGGCCACGTTCTTGAACAGGAATCCTACCATTTCGGCAGCATCTGTCAGGAAGTGGAGACGCTCTTTGATAAGCGGCATAAGGGCCATCAGTTTTTCGCGGATAACTGCGTCTTCCAAAGCTTCTGCACCGGCAGCCAATGCTTCAGGAGCAATTACCAGTTTGTCACCGTCGTAAGCAATTCCGGAATACTCAGGACCAACATGAGGTGCAGGGAATTCTTCGCTTGCATTGATCGGAATGGCAGCATCGCCGGTTCCTGTGATGAAAGGCAGAACTGCGTCAAACAGTTCCTGATCAGTCATTGCACGGATATACTGACCGTTGTACCATTCAAGTTTCTTGTAATCAAAAACTGCGGGAGCCTTGTTCAGGTGCTCCAGTTTGAAAAGGCGTTCAAAATCCTTAAGATCGTAAATGTCACGGCCGTCTTCGTATGAACATCCCAGCATCGCCACATAGTTGATGAGTGCTTTTGCACAGTAACCGCGGGCACGGAATTCATTCACACTTGTTGCACCGTGGCGTTTGGAAAGTTTCTGACCGTCTTTACCCATAACCATGGGCAGGTGGCAGAATTCAGGATGATCCCAACCGAAAGCCTTGTACATGATTACATGCATAGGAGTTGAAGGAATCCATTCCTGAGCGCGCATTACGTGAGAAATCTTCATGAAATGGTCATCAACAATGTTTGCCAGGTGATATGTAGGGAATCCGTCACTTTTGAGGAGTACGGGATCCGGGCTTACGTCTTCGTTCTTCCATTCAATGTCACCGAGAATGGCGTCGTGGAATCGTGTTTCTCCTTCCAAAGGCACTTTGAGGCGGATAACATAAGGTTTGCCGGCATCAAGATTTGCCTTGATTTCTTCTTCTGTAAGGTGACGGCAGTTTCTGTCATAACCGGGAGCCATCTTGTTCTTTGTCTGCAGAATGCGGATTCTTTCAAGGCGTTCCTCGTCACAGAAGCAGTAATATGCCTGACCTTTTTCTACCAGTTCCATTGCATATTTTTTGTACAGTTCAAAGCGTTCTGACTGAACATAAGGACCGTATTCACCGCCTTTGACACCGCCTTCGTCCCATTCCACACCGAGCCATGCCAGTGTGTCATAAAGGTTCTGCACATATTCTTCGCCGTAGCGGGTGCGGTCAGTATCTTCAAGGCGCAGAATGAATTTTCCGCCCTGACTTTTTGCGTAAAGATAATTGAACAAAGCGGTACGTACACCGCCGATGTGCTGCATTCCCGTAGGAGACGGAGCATAACGAACACGAACTTCCATAAGTTACCTCAAAAAAAACAATTAGTTAAATGAATATATCCTTTTATGGATTTTTTCTCAATCCTATGAACTGAATTGCACAGAATCCTTTCATGGATAATGCCGCAATGACCGTCAGACCTTCCGCTTGAGGGCAACCAGCGTAAGGTCGTCGTACTGAGAATCCTCTTTTACACGTGTGTAATACTTGTATTCAGGATAATCAGGATGATCTTCACGATAAGCACAATAGTCGTTGTACTGGACAAAGCATCTGTTCAGGAATGCGTCGATTTTTGAATCAACAAGGATTTTGTCCTTGGGCTGAACATCAGGAGTCTTGTACATACGGAAAACCTTTTCTACGGAAACCAGTGCCATGACAGCATCTTCTGCAGTGCCGGAACAGCGTGAGAAATCAAATTCCAGAGTTTCACCGTCAATCGGGTTGTGGTATTTTTCAAGTTTGTAGACACCGCGGCTGAACACAGCTTCGATGATTGCATCAACGCGTTCAGGAGACATTTCTTCGTTGTCCTGGCCCACAAGATGCATTCCGTGAACTTCGCCTTCTGCAAGACCCGGTTCCTGGCATGAAATCACGTTGAAATGCTTGTCACGGAACATGCGCTTTGCTTCTTCAATACCGTCAGTGTAAAGGAAAAGCACGTCCCCCGGATTAAGATGAAGCTTTGTCACCTGGAAGCCGCCCTTTGAATCCACAATGAATGAAGGGAATACACCGGCGGCGGCGGTTTCCTGCAATGTTATGGTTTTCTTTTTGCCTTCAGCCGCATCATAAATGTGTATAAGCTTGTCACCTGCATTACAGAAATAAAGATCACCGTTGTCAGAATTGTAAATGCAGAGAGTAAACGCTGCAAAACGCCCTTTGAAACCGCGGCTTTCTATCAGATCATTGATCTGAGACACCACAGGGCCGAGATTGTAGCCGTCCTTGCTGTAGCTCCAGTCTTTGAAGTAATTCAGGAACAGTGTTGCAACTTCAACCATGATAAGGGCAGCAGGCACACCTTTACCGGAAACGTCGCACTTGATCAGTGCGTAATGCTTGTCATCAAGTTTAAGACAGTCAAAATAGTCACCGGAAACACCTTTTGCACCTTCGTAATAACCGAAAACCTGCGCCTTTTTGTCATCCATTGAACCTGTAGTAAGTTTGCGGCCGGAACGGTCTGTTTCAAGAGGAATGAACATTTTCTGCAGTTCCTTTCCGACTGTAAGATCCTTTGCAGCAGCGGCAGCCTTTACAAGTCCGCTGGTCATTTCATTCACAGAGTCACCCAGCATACCGATTTCGTCGCGTGATTTGATCTCAATATTGCGTCCGGCTAGTTTTTCCTTGTCTTCCGTATCACGGATCATTTCCACATGTTTTGCAAGTTTGCGCACAGGAACAATAATGTATGAAGCCATTGCAAGAGAACCGAAAATTCCGATGATCATTGAAATAAGAGAAATAAGAACTGCTGTCTGAATTACCTGATTGCGTGTTTCGTTTACCACAATCTGCATCTGTTCCGTAGAAACCTGAAGCAGAACTGCACCGCGAACAAAAATCTGATCAGAACCCTGTCTGAAAACTACAGGTTTATAGAAAAGATAGTGACTGTTTTCTTCGTCAATTGAATCCAGGGGGAACTCAGGAATTGAACCTGTACCGCTGTTGGCAAGATCAGAAAGTTCAGTATTCAGCCTGCTCTGAAGTGCTGTAGTAATAATCTGTATTTCTTCAAATCTGGCCTGAGATTCTTCATCATCACTGAGGGCAAGAGAAACACCTTCCAAGTTCAGTTCTGAAATATTACGGGCAAGTTCACGGATTTCTTCCGTACCGCTGTTGTTAAGGGCAACGCATCTTTCAGCAACTTCAAGATACCGGTCTGAAACAGCGCGGGAAGTTCCGTAAGCCAGTTCCGGCGTATCGATTATGTCCATGATTTCAGGGTCGTTGCTGGCCCAGACACAGTTGATTCCTGTATTTGAAGCATCTTCGCTCAAAGCGATGATTGAAGCGAATTCAATGTCTGACTGGTTCTCCGTCTGATTCGGCAGAAGACTCAGTTCAAGAGTGTTGTGAGTGGGAAGGTAAGCTTTTGCACCGGAAGCAAGGCTTTCAAGCATTACATCAACACGTTCTTTAAGAGCCTGAGTCAGCATCTGCTGCTGGTTTCTGAAGGAAACGAATCCCAGTGTCAAAGAAACTGAAAGTACAACGCCAAGAACCAGAATTGAGGTAAAGAATGCGAGCCTGTATTTGAAGCTCAATCCTTTCTGTCTTGAATCCCGTTTGTTTTCTCTTATGATTGAAGGCATAGTCTCTCCTTGGATAAGTGCTTTTACCTGTTTGTTTACTGAACGGACATCTCTTGCAGAATTGACCGTGGCTTTGATGACCGAGAACACCCCGATAACCACGCACAGAACGGCAAGAGAAATAAGAATCTTGTAAAGCTGGATAATAAAGTCTTCGTTCGAAACCAGTTCAAGGGATTTGGGTTCATAGACCTGTGTATAATCTCCCATTTTGACTGTTCCGTATTCATCGGTGTAGAAAGTCTGTACCGATTCATAAGGACCGCGTGCAGGATGAACAAGAGTAACCGCATAATCACCGCGGAACAGGCCGGCAACAGTAATTCCGGAAATAATCTTGTCCGATTCAATGGTGAATTCTACAGGAACGCCGCTTTCATAAGGCTGTCCTGCAGGATGAACGTATACGGCTTCTACGTTTCCGTCCGTGGTGAATCCGCGTCCGCTTATGCCTATGCTGATTATTCCGAACTGGTCTATGTCCACAGAAAGTGCATAAATCGATGTATAAGGAATGTATTTGTTTAGTGCAAAGTATTTTATGGAACGGGGTCCGATGTTTCCGGCACTGTCAATTGCAGACACGGAGAAAGCATAAACACCGTCATCCCGGTTTTCGTAATTAATCATTCTGGATCCGCTTACAACAAAAGCAGGCAGTTTTTCAGGAAGTCCCCACCGCTGGGAATCAAGATATTCCCTGTCCACCACAGACCGGGCTGTTACGCCCATGTATTCCAAATTGTACGTGTATCCCACTACGTCATTGACGTCACCGTTTCTGACAGGCACATACCATGACATGTCAAAGGTATTGGATGTAAGGAATCCGTAATCGTCAAAAGGCGGCAATGTAATGACAGGGGCCGGAGGAGGCGTTATGTCATAAACATAAGGTACGCTTTCACACAAAGACCAGTTGCCGGCATAATCCAATGCGCGGGCCTTGAAGTACCAGGTTCCGTCTGACGTAGGATAAACTGTGCACAGGGAATCTGTAACAATGTCCAATTCTGAATAACTTGGTTCAACTTCAGGATCTTTTGACCAGGAGTATGAGTATCCCATTACAAAAGACGAGTCTTCCGGCAGAGAAACTGAGAACTGGGCTTTTGCAGTTGCATAACGCCGTCCCACTCTGAAGGAATATGCTTTGACAGAAGGAGCTGCCACTGTCCTGTCCGGTGTAATCCGCTTGATTGCATACTGCTTTCCTGCAGGCTCCTGCCACACAAGGGAGAATGAATCTTCCGAGACAGCTGAAAGTTTCGGAAAAAGCAGATTATCGCTTTCATAATCCCAGGAGTTTTCATCCCAGAAAAAGCCGTTGAAGCCTGCGAAATATAGAGAACTGATTCCGCTTCGGTTGTCTGACCAGAAAACCGTAGGCGTTCCCATAAGATTGACGAAAAAAGGCGAGTTTTCTGCGCCGTCGCCGACAGAAACACGGCTTGGACCTGTCACAATTCCCGCAGTTTCCGGATCAATTGCGCAGGCGTAAATCTGGGGCCGGGAAGACAGATCGCTCCGTTCCCAGGCAAGATAAATCAGTCCGTCACAGACACCGGCAACTGCATTCTGGTTGTCATAATCCGTAAAGTCCGCAGAGTTGGCAGTAAGAAGCAAAGGCTCAGACCACTCACCTGTTTCTTTGTCCTTGAGGGTTCCGTACAGCTGGAAAGAATAACGGTCGCCGGACAGGAATGAACTTTGGAACACAACGTAATCGCCCCAGTCAGTTGCAAGAAGAGTCGGCACAAAAGGATTCTGGAGTCCGACAGATGCGGAGAATTCAGAAAAATCAGTCCATTCAAAGCCATTGTCCGACTGGGAACAGTAAATCGAAAATGTTTCGTTCTGTCCCTGAGTTGCAAAAAGCATGAATGATCCGTCAGAAGCAGGGAAAATTCGCGGGGCAACAAGGGAATAGCCGTTCTGGTTCAACGGGGTTCTTGTAATGTTTCCACCGAAGTCAGTAATGGTGAAGACTTCCATCTGTCTTACGTCAGTGAGTGCGGCAACAGCCAGAATTCCTTCATGGCTCAAAGCACAGGAAAAAAGCCGCGGAACTTCGCCGGCATAGGGAAAAGGCCCCGCAAAACGATCAAGTTTTCTTTCCACGCCGGATTCATCGCTGTAAAGAATACCGGAAAGCCAGACCTGGCCTCCCCCTTCTTTGACTTCAATTTCTTCCCAAATTACAGCATCTTTGCAAACCGGAATGATTTCTTTTTCTTTGTCCGCAATTATCGGGCTTTCTTCCGCAGCAAGCGGGTTTTCTGCTTCCCACAGTTCAAGGCTTTCAATGAAAAAATCGGGAAAGTCAGAACCGAGAAAAGCTGCATAATCAGAAGCAAGTCGGTCGGTTACACTTCCGGAGCAATCGGAATGATCCAACGGAGCTTCAATGCCTTCAAGAAGCAGGTTTTCATCAGGAAGCACAATTTCTTCCGGCGGCGGCACATAAGTGGTGGCCGGTTTTGTTGCAGTCTGCGGGAAACGTCCGTCTCCCGTGGAAACAACAGAAGGATGTTCCCAATACATTTCATCAAAACTCAGCCCGCTTTGTGCAGAAAGCAGCGCTGTTGCGCAAATCAATGCGAATGCAAATGCAAAAAGGCGTTTCTTTGTCATAACAGCGCGTCCACCTTCTTCTTCAAGTCAATAAGTTTTACCGATTTGCGGTAAGTTTCGTTCTGCATCAGTTTTGTTACGATTGCCGCCGCCTGAACGATGTTTCCTTTCTGCAGTTCCTGAAGAGCTTTCTGATACTGCATTTCTGCTTCAGTCGGCAGGACAATTGTTCCCGTTCCGCCCATTGCAATGTTGATTCTGTCTTTCAGAATCTGTGCATCTTCGTTGTCCGGGTTTTTGGTCAAAGCTTCGTCAGTTCTTGCAAGAGCGTTTCTGAGGGCAATTTCATCCCGGCTGTTTGCATTGAACAGTGCAAGTGCCTGTCTGTAAAGAGTTTTGGATTCTTCAATTGCTGTAGTATCAGGCGGCACAACACGAATGCCCAGTTCAATTTCAGCATTTTCTATGAATTTGCCCAATCCGGGATAATCGGGGTTGATTTCATAAAGGTCAATCAGATCAACATAAACAGTCTGCTTAACAACGGCTTCGGGCCATGCGGACATTGCTTCTTCGGCCCGCTTTGCAAAATACACGGCAAAGTTTTCAGGGTTCAGCAGCTGCTCAATGCGCAAGGACATAAGGCTTGCTTCCTGATTCAACGGGAATACGACCTGTACGGCCTGAATCTTCTCTTTTGCTGCCATCAGCGCGTCTCTTGCATCATCGGTCAAAGTGCCGCCGGACATTTTCTTGCCGCGGAGGAAGAACTGGTTTGCAATGCTCAGCATCTGGCTGACTTCGGAATACAACGGAGAAGTTACGGACAAAGTGCGGCCTGTCTTCATTGCAAGAGCAGTACCGACCATTCCCAGAAGAGACGTGATTTCCGCATCTTCTTCTGCATTTGTCGCAGCCCATCTGTTCTTTGCCTGAAGCAGAATACGCTCTGCATTTTCAAAGTTTCCGGCGTAATATTCATTTTTGGCATTTGTCTTCATTGTACGTACTTCACCGACCACTTTCTGGTTTTCAGCGCGGGCAATAAGTACACCAAGACTGCTCAGTTTTTCATCAGTTTCAATGCGCAGTGCTTCAGAATTGCTGTAAAGGAGAGATTCCGTGTATTTTGCGCGGGCTTTCTGAATCAGCGACAAAGCAGAGGAATAATTCTGTCTGTCATAAGCAGACTTTGCTTCCTGATAACGCAGATTTCCTTCTTTAAGTGCTTTTCCTGCAAGCAGCAGCTGGTTGGAAGCTTTATCCGTCATCAAAGCGAATTCCGCTTTCCAGCCTTTTGCAGACTCAAGCAGATTTCTGCACACGGATGTCAGGTCAGAATAATCGGCCACAACAGATTCAAGTTCAATAACGTTCTTTTCAACCTGGGCAAGGAGAACAGAATCCTCTCCGATCAGATCAAGCGTGCCCTGAGGATTGGAAACAAAGTCAGCATCCAGTTCAAAGTTTGCAAGCTGATAACCGGTTCTGACAGTTCCGTCAAAATGATTCTGCATTTCGGAACAATAATTTACGGTTGAACTTTCAATAAGTCCGTAAAGTTTATCCTTCCGTTCCAGATATGTTCCTGTCATTTCTGCAGCATAAACATCGCCTGCTTCCACAACCTTTGCAAAATGATTTTCCGAATCAGAAAGCATATATTCAGATTCAGCAAGAATTTCCAGCCCGAAAGTGTTGAATTCTTCATTTGCATGATAACTGTCCGTCAAACTGGTTACAAAGCCGACAACTTCCGGATTGTCAGCAGAAAAGTTTTCTCCTTCTCTGACAAGTCCTTCATATTCCCAAGTTCTTCTGATATAGGAAATTCTTTCCGCAACAATTGCGCGGGCTTTTCCAAGAACATAAAGTCCTTCTTCAGCAGAAGATCCGAAGTTCTGTGCAAAAGTCAGATATTCTTCTGCATTCTCAAATTCTTCGCTGTCCAAAGATTCAAAACTTCTTCTCATGCAAAGAGATGCACTGATTTCTGAAGCAGAAATGCTCTTCTGTGCCAGATCTGATTTTCCGTCTTCAAGCAGTTCCGCAAAATTTTCTGCAGTACGCAGAACATGTCGCACGAATACACGGGTTTCGTCCGATTCAGCAGCAGCAAAGAAATCAGTGTATTCAGCGAGAGATTCAACAAAAACATCTGAACTATGGCAGTAATCATAAGCCTTTGACAAAGTTTCCAAAGCCATGAGATTTTCTGTTACGGGATTTTCCGAATATGCAGCAAGAGAACCGGTCAAAGACAGGAAATCTTCCTCTGTAAGGCACCATTCACGAATCCTGTTTTCGAACTGTTCTGAAACTTCGTTGATTTTTTCTGACTCGACAGTGTAAACATGCATGGCAAGAATCATGCTTTCAGTTGCTTCGGGCCAGAATCCCTTCTGCCACAGTTTTTTTCCTTCATCCATGTAAGCTGTGTAAGTTGCTTCCCGCTGGGCAAACTCTGCTTCCACACTGGCAAGATAGGCGATTGCCAAAGTTTTTGATTCCTCCACGGAACGCTCTGCAATCAGCCGTGCAGATGAATAAGCTTTGTCAGCAATTGGTTCCTGTGCAGCCAGAAGCCGTTCCAAATCGTATTCCAAAGAATAAAGTGCGTAAGAGGCAGCTGTGTTCAAATCAGAATAATAATCAGGTTTTTCTGCAAAAGTTTTCCGCCATTGTAAAAGAAGTTCTTTGTCTTCAAGTGCTTTTTCAACAGCAAATGAACTTTCTGTTGCACGTACTGCAAAAATGTCCCAGTTTTCTACAGAGGGCACAAGTTCTGCAGTTTCTTCCGCAGCATTTGCCGAAGGAGAATAAACACCTGTAACACTGCTGCTGAAGTCTTTTACAAGAACTGCAATTCTCCCGTTGATCCGGTTCTGTTTTTCAAGAGAGTCATTGTAAAGTTTGTCGTAAACTGCAAGAAGTGTCTGCGCATCCCTTCCGAAAACCGGATGATTCAGAGTGTCTTCATTTTCAAAGTCCGTCAGCCCGAGCATTCCGTCAGCAAAATCTTTGTTCCGGTTTGAGAAAGCAAGCAGTTCTGCACTTTGCCGTGAAAGCAGATCCAATGTTCCGCCGTAGAAAGCGCTCTTTGTTGATACAGTTCCGTCAGAAACAGGAAGACTGTCATATTCAGAGAAAAGTTTTTCTGCCGCTTCTGTTTCAAAAGCCAATTCTTTCAATTCTGAGGCAACAAGTTTTCCTTCAAGACAGGGATTGTCAAAATCAGCGGCAACAGCAAAAAGTTTTTCAGCATTTTCCACCTGTGTCAGAATCAGAGGAGAATCTGCCTTTTCTTCCAAAAGTGCAATTCCTTTTCTGATAAAGATTTCTGAATAAAGTTCCGCATAGGAAGCCGCATCTGCAAAGATTTTTTCTTCATATTGTGCGACTCTTTCTGCAAAACCGAAACCGGATGACACGGACAAGCCTGTGTTCAGGATTCGACTCAAGTGGGCAACACTGATTCTTTCAGAGCTGTCATCACAGAATCTGTATAAAGAATCCAAATCCCTTTGCAGAGAACGTGTTTTTTCATTTATTTCTTTTATTTCCTGCGTCAGAGACACTGCCCTTTCAAAGGCCATTTCTCCGCTGACAGCAGAAAGCAGATTTTCTGCCCCGCAGTCCGCAAGTTCTTTCCACAAGGATTCCTGATATGCCAGCTGATAATCAAGCATTCCGAAGGATTCAACCGCTTCCAGGACAGCCTGCATCTTCAGGGCAACTGCACCCGGCGGGCATTGGAACAAAGCAAGCGCATCTTCAAGACAGAGACTTGCATCTGCAAAGTTTTTCTGCTTCCAGAGAAGATCTGCTTTCTGAAGCAGTCCGTTGAAAGCCTGTTCCTGTTCAGAGAAAGAGGAATCAAGATAAATTCGCCAATCTTCAGCCATGCGTCTGAAACTTGCAATGCTCATCTCAACAATCAGCCTGTTGGAAGATTCTGCCTTGGCAAACAGTTTTTCGCGGGTTGCAAGGATTTTTTCATCAAGATCAAGCAGAAGTTCTGCAACTTCATCAGTTTTTTCGGCAGCAGGAGCATACTGTTCGCCGTAACTCAGCAGATCCGCTTTAACAGTCTTGAGTCCGTCCACATTTTCGCGGATTTTTTCCCGTGTCCTGTCAGCCATGAGAGTTCCTGCGGCAAAGCGGTTCCAATTGGTATCGGAGGCAAAAAGTTTGGAAATCCCGTCATAATCATCAAGAAGCTGAGCATAGAAAGTTTCTGCACTGCTGCCCAAAGCATCAACAGAATCAACCAATGCTCTTTCAGCATTTCCTATGAGTTTTTCAGCATCGTCACAGCGTGTCTTGAGCACGGCACAGGCTTTGCCCACCACAGTCCGGGATTTTTCAAGACGGCGAAGATCTGTGACAGAACCGGCCGCCAGAACAGATTCCCCTTTTTCAACAAGCTTGCGGGTGTTTTCTATGAAAGCAACTCTGTCGGCGAACCATGCGGCACAGTCAGCACCGTCTTTGCCCAAAAGACAGCCGGTGTCATCAAATTCCAGAACCGGTGACAGAGGAAGACCTGCATAAACACGGGCATTGTCATCAATTGCAAGAACCGCCTGTGCAAGATTGTTCATGTCAAGACACAGGTAACCGCCCTGCAGGGAATATTCGTCATTGGCAGAAAAATATGAAGTGCCGTCAAAACATTCAGCAGCGTTCATCAGATCATTCAGGTAATCAGACCTGAATTCTCCTGCACGGGCAAGAAATGTCTCCGCACCTTCAACAGCAGCATCAAAGACGCTGTTTCTTGCCACTTCATATTCGTCAATAAGAATGTCAACAATTCCGAAGTCTCCGAAATCCTTTGAACCCAACAAAGTTCTGTATGCAAAGGACAGCCAGGAAATGTTGGAAATTCTGCCTGCATCGTTCAGAGTCTGGAAAGTTTTTTCAAGCCAGAGACCGGTCTGTTCTGTCTGTTCAGCAGTCTGCAGAATCAAGTCCAGATAGTCTGCGGCCAATGCATTTTTTTCGGCAACGGTTCCGGAATTCAGTTCCGTGTAATCCAATGCACAGAGCTGAGTGAACATGTCATAAGATTCATCAAACCAGCCACGCAGAGTTGTCATAACGTCTACAATGTCATCGCGGATCAGGTTGTAGGATGATTCTTCAAGAAATTCGTCGTAATAAATGTCCAAGGCTTCACAGTATTTGTCCATGGACTCGGCATAAAGCTTCTGATCAAAAAGTTCACGGGCTTCCGTAACAATTTTTGAAAATGAATTTTTGACTGCAAAGAATTCATGAACGCCTTCCGTTTTGTCAAGGAAACTCTGTATTGCTTTGTTGGGATTCTGCTCAAAACCGGCAACCGCATCAAAAAGTTCAAGAATCTCTTCGTCATCAGAATAGGGATCATTCAGAGCCTGAACAAGTTTCATCGTCAGTTTGCTGTAGTTTTCCTGAGCCAGCATTATTTTGTCGATGCGCTGCTGAACATTGTCAAAGTCATCAGGATTCGCCTTGAGAACATTCTTGAGCTTTGAAAGAGCCAGATTGTAATTTCTTTCTTCTATCAGTCTGTCTATTTCGGCATATTTGTCCTCACGCTGACCGAAAGCGCAGAGTGAACCTGCACCAATTGTCAGAAACAGAGAGAAGAACAAAATAAGCCTGAATAAACGTTTCATATCAGTTTAAACCAAATCTCTTCAATATCGGCAGAAAAACACTGATTCTTCACTGTTTTCTTGGTTTTCGGCTGACAAATTCCTTCTGTGTGCGTTAGAATAATACCACTATGGCAATAAGATTTGAATCAGAACAGAAAATGTTCGTACTTGAAACAAAAGACACGGCGTATGTAATCAGCATTACTGACGAAAAAGGCTTTTTGGGCCACGTTTACTACGGAAAAAAACTTGCGGACTACAAAGGAATCGGAGCCCTTCTCCGCACGGAAGAATATCCATGGCTTCCAAGCCGCAACAAACGGGATGAACTTGGATTCAAAGCATTTTTTCCCTTTGAATTTGCTACCAACGGAACAGGAGATTTCAGAACTTCCCCGCTTTCAGTCCGTACGGCACAAGGTTCCTGGGCAGCAGAGCCTCTTTACCGGAGCCACACAATCTATGAGGGAACAAAACCTCTTGAAGGACTTCCGCACTGTTTCAACGGGGACCAGAGTCTTGAAATCACTCTTTCTGACGAATCCATCGCGCTTCAAGTCACACTGATTTATTCAGTTTTTGAAGAAAGCAATGCAATTACACGCACAGTCCGGGTCAAAAACCTTGATAAAGGCGGAAATCCGGTTTTTCTGGAACGGGTAATGCCTCTCTGCCTTGACATGGACAACCGGAACTTTGAAATAATCACACTCCACGGTTCATGGGCTCGGGAACGCCACATTCAGCGGCGTCCTGTAGGCTACGGTTTTCAGGGTGCAGAATCGATTCAAGGCAAATCAAGTCATCAGGACAATCCCTTTTTTGCTATTCTGGAGCACAATGCGGATCAGACACAAGGTGACTGCTACGGCTTCAACTTTGTCTATTCCGGAAACTTTCTTGCACAGGCAAGCGTAAGCGAATTCGATTCTCTCCGTCTCCTCATGGGAATCAATCCCGAAGGTTTTTCATGGAAGCTTGAACCCGGACAGGAATTCCTTTCTCCTGAAGTTGCAATGGTCTATTCGTCAAAGGGAATCGGCGGAATGAGCCGGAGTTTCCACGACCTTTACCGCGGTCACCTTATCAGAAGTCCCTGGCAGTTCAAGAACAGACCGGTTCTTGTAAACAACTGGGAAGCCACGTATTTTGACTTCAACACACAGAAACTGATTGACATTGCAAAAGAAGCCGCAGAATGCGGAATAGAAATGCTGGTCATGGATGACGGCTGGTTCGGAGGCCGCTCTTCTGACAACATGGCTTTGGGAGACTGGACGGTAAACACAGAAAAACTGCCCGGCGGACTTGAGTTCCTTGTTTCGGAAGTGAACAAACTGGGCCTTAAATTCGGAATCTGGTTCGAGCCTGAAATGATTTCTCCTGACTCCGACCTTTTCCGCGCTCATCCTGACTGGGCTGTACAGATTCCCGGCAGAACGCCCGCGCTTGCAAGGAATCAGCTTGTTCTGGACATAACCCGGCCTGAAGTTGCTGACCATGTTTACAACCAGATAAAAAGCGTGCTCAAAAGCGCAAACATTGAATACGTAAAGTGGGACATGAACCGTTCCCTCTGTGACATTGCAAGCGCATATCTTCCCGCAGACAGACAGGGCGAATTTTTCCACCGCTATGTCCTTGCACTTTACGCAATGCAGGAAAAACTGATTTCGGATTTCCCGAATCTGCTGCTTGAAAACTGTTCCGGCGGCGGAGCACGTTATGACGCAGGAATGCTTTATTACGGCCCTCAGATCTGGTGCTCAGACGACATGGATCCGGTTGAACGGCTTTCAATCCAGGAAGGCACTTCCATCGTATATCCGCTCAGCACAATGGGAAGCCACGTCTGTGTATCGCCCAATCACACTACCCACCGGCATCTGCCTTTTGAAACCCGCGGAAATGTTGCCCTTTCAGGCACTTTCGGCTACGAACTGGACATTACTAAACTTTCGGAAGAAGACAAAGCTGCCATTCCTGAACAGATTGCACGCTACAAAAGATTCAGTCCCATGGTACGCTCCGGAGATTATTACCGCATTGAATCAGACTCACAGACCCGCGGTTTTGACGCATGGCAGATTGTCTCAAAGGACATGAAGCAGAGTTTTGTCACCATTGTACAGGTAAACGCAATAGCTTTCAGTCACAGCCGCATCATCAGGCTGCAGGGACTTAAGGCTGATTCAAACTACAGAATCGAGTTCATCGGGCAGGACACGGAAAACGACGTTAAAACTTCTGCAGAATTCGGAAACGTACTGAGCGGAAGTCTGCTCATGAACGCAGGAATTCCCGTTCACAACATGGGCGGTGACTTCAGAAGCAAACTGATTTATCTGGAAGAAGCAGACTGATCAGGAAAAAGCAGGCTACATAAAACGCGTGATCGAAGATTCAGTCTTCGGTCACGTGCTCAAAGCCTTGTGCAATCATTGTGTAAACGTGATCGTCTGCCAGACTGTAAAAAATCGATTTTCCTTCCCGCCGGCTTTTTACAAGTTTGCTCTGCCGGAGAACTTTAAGCTGGTGAGAAATGGCAGACTGGGTCATATTGAGTGAAGCAGCAAGATCGCAGACACAAAGCTCGGTTTCAAAAAGCATGTAAAGAATGCGGATTCTGGTCTGATCCCCGAAAGTCTTGAACAGTTCGGCCATGTCATTCAATGTATCATCAGAAGGCATTTTTTTTGCAGTCTCATCAATCCGCCCGGCGTGTATTTCCAGGCAATCACATTTTTCTTCAAAAATCTCAGACATCTGCATTCCTTTTCGGGATGATTTCTTTACCGTTGATTTTACAGGCAATCGCATAAAGGGGCAATTGTTTCTTTTGTGGCCAGTCTGCCGGAGTAAACAGTTGCAGCACCGGCAGCCATTGCAAAATCAAGGGATTTCTGCCAGTCCCAGCCTTTTGTACATCCGTAGAGAAAACCGGCAAGAGAAGAGTCACCGGCGCCCACAGTGTTTACAACTTTGTCAGGGCCCAAATCCTCCGGTGCAGCAGGTACCCGGGCAAAAAAAACACCCGCTTTGTTTGCAAGCACTGCGCCTTTTTCTCCCAATGAAACAAAAATGTTTTCAGCCCGGCCTGCATCAACAAGTTTTTTTGCTTCTGCAGCCGCTTCTTCCGCTGATTCCGGGATTTTTCCGCAAAGTTCGCCCAATTCATCCGCATTTGGCTTTACGACAAAAGGTACCGCACCGGGAATATCAGGATCCGTTTCAAGACCGCACTTAAGAGCCGGGCCGGAAGCGTCAAGAACAAAACGCACTCCCCTGCTTCCGAAAACTTCCATGATTTTTCTGTAAAAGTCAGGACTTCCGTTCTTGACCACATTTCCGGAAAGCACAAGAAAATCACCGGCTGCAAGACGTTTGTCCAAAAGTGTCATAAGCTTTTCCACATGCTGCGAATCCACATCAGGTCCTGCACCGTTTACAGCAGTTTCAGCAGTCCCTCTGCAGGCGGGAATCTTCACATTCACACGGGAATTTCCGCTCTCAAGGTGAACAAAATCAGTTTCAATCGCTGCAGATTCCAGCTCCTTTTCAATCTGTCTTCCGGAAAATCCTGCACAGAATCCGGTTGCAACAGTTTTTTCACCAAGACTTTCCAGGACTTTTGAAACATTTATCCCTTTTCCGCCGGCAGAAAAAGATTCTGAAGAACTGCGGTTTATCTTTCCGGCGGCAAAATTCTCCGCATTCATGACGTAATCCAAAGACGGATTCAATGTAAGGGTATAAAACATATCTTACTTTACAACAGTATCGTAGTTTTTGACAAGACCGAAGTTTCAGCCACGCTTTTTCATGTGCCGAAAAAAAAGCAGAACCGCAGAAAATTTACAGTTTTTACGACTATCATGTTTTCATATAAAGATTTATGTGTTATACTGAATTACTGTTTTCAGATTCGTTCACGGGAGGGATTAATGAACGAATGGATTAAAAAACTGCTAGAGCAGCTCAAAAATTTATGGGGCAAGTGGTCTCTTGTCCAAAAAATCATTCTCATAGGCATTGTTGTTGTTGTAATTGTGGCACTGATTCTCATTGCCCGCGTTTCTTCAACACCTTCAACGACAGCCCTTTTCGGTACAGCCATCACAGATGAGACACAGCTTGCAAACATCTGCATTGCTTTGGACAACAACAACATTGAATACACTCAGAACGGTGGCATCATTTCCGTTGCAGACAAGACAACCGCACAGAGAGCCCGTATCATACTCAATGAATCAGGGCTTCTGAACAATATTGATCCCTGGGATATTTTTGACGTGGAGCGTTGGACAACTACGGATTTTGAGCGGAACGTCAACCTTCAGCGTGCAATTACTGACCAGCTGGAACTGCATATCAAAGCCCTCAATGACATTGACGACGTAAGTGTAAATATTGAAATGGGCAGAGATTCTCTTTTTAACTCCGAACCTACAAGAGTAAGTGTAATTCTTTCTCCCAAACCAAACAGCGACATCACTACAAACCGTAAACGGCTTGAAGGAATCCAGAGTCTGATCATCAATTCGGTAGGTGTAACTGCTGAAAACCTGACGATTACTGACAAAAAAGGTATCATTCTCAATGACTTTGAAGGAATGACCGCTTTTGACGAACTTGACATTGCAGAAAAGCAGCATAAACAGGAACGTGAACGTGAAGCCGCTCTTCAGGCACAGCTTCTTTCACAGCTGCAGGATGTATACGGAGAAGACAGAGTCCGCAATCTTTCTGTAAACGTGGAACTGGACTTTGACCAGCGTTCTTCAGAATCAACAGTTTATTCACCTGTTATCCTTGAAGAAGACAATCCGAACACTCCCTTCAGTGAATTCAAATATGTAGAGACACTGCCCCTTTCTTCTGAAACTGTTTACAAAGAATCCAAAGGCACCGTGTATAATCCTGAAGGTCCTTCCGGTGTAGAAGGACAGAATTCTCCTGTCTACTCTGACATGAACAACATGTACACGGTTACAACGGAAAAAGGCGAAAAAGTAAACAATGTAATCAACTCAAGCCAGATTTCAGAGCAGAAAAGTCTCGGTACAACAAAAAGAATCACAGTTTCTGTCAACGTTGACGGAAGTTTTACACCTCATGTCGATGAAAACGGAAACTTCGTGGTCATCAAAGATCCCCGCGGTTCCTATTACCAGTACGATTACGAACCTCTTTCAGCCGAAGATCTTGCCGGTGTGCGGGACCTTATTGCAGGAAAAATCGGATACGACGAATCCCGCGGAGACAGGATTTATCCCACATCTTTGCGCATTGACCGCATTTCCGAATGGCAGGCATCCTACGCAGAAGACGAACGGGAACGTAATGCACGCCTTACAGTTATTTATGTTTGTATCGGTGTGGCCACAGTTCTGCTTGCATTCATCATCTTCCGCATTATCAGCCGCGAACTTGAACGCAAACGCCGCCTCAAAGAAGAAGAAACATTGCGCAAGGCCCGTATGGACCGGGAAAAAACTTTGTGGGAAGCAGAACAGGCAGGCATGGAGGTTACCATGTCCGTGGAAGAACGGGAACGGGCGGAACTGCAGGAAAATGCAATCGGTCTGGCAAAAGAACATCCGGAAGACGTGGCAATGCTTATCCGCACTTGGTTGATGGAGGAATAGAATGGGAGACGCAGCAAAAGCTAAACCCGCAGCAAAACCAGTTCCGAAACCGGCTGGTGCAGGCGGTTCAAAAAAACCGAAAGATTACCGCAGCTTGAACGGTCGTCAGAAAGCCGCAATTTTTCTTGTTTCTTTGGGTTCAGAAATTTCCTCAGAGATTTTCAAGCATTTGCGGGATGACGAAGTAGAAACCCTTACTTTTGAAATTGCCCGTCTTCAGACAGTAGATTCTGATTTTAAGGAACAGGTTCTCCGGGAATTCCAGGATCTGATGAAAGCACAGAACTTCATCACTTCCGGTGGTATCGACTTTGCCCGCGAACTTCTTGAAAAATCAGTGGGAAGCCAGAAAGCTATCGACATCATCAACAGGCTTACGTCAAGTCTTCAGGTTCGTCCTTTTGACTTTATCAGACGTACTGACCCGGCACACCTACTCAACTTTATCCAACAGGAACATCCGCAGACAATCGCGTTGATTCTGTCTTATCTGGAACCGAACAAAGCTTCTGTAATTCTTCAGAACCTGCAGGGCGACATTCAGAGTGAGGTTGCCCGCCGCATCGCATTGATGGACCGGACATCTCCTGACGTTCTCCGCGAAGTTGAACGCGTTCTTGAGAAAAAACTTTCCACACTGTCCAGCGAAGACTATACAGCTGCCGGTGGTGTTGAATCCATTGTTGAAATCCTCAACCTTGTTGACCGTTCTTCTGAAAAGTCCATCATCGAATCTTTGGAAGAAGAAGACCCGGATTTGGCAGAGGAAATCAAGAAACGAATGTTCGTATTCGAAGATATTGTCATGCTGGACGACCGCGCTATTCAGAAAGTTATGCGTGAAGTTGATACTCAAGAACTGGCAAAAGCCCTCAAATCAGTTGATACAGAAGTTCAGGACAAGATTTTCCGCAACATGTCAAAGCGTGCAGCTGCAATGCTTAAGGAAGACATGGAATTCATGGGGCCTGTCCGCTTGAAGGATGTTGAAGAAGCCCAGCAGAAAATCGTATCTACTATCCGTCGTCTGGAAGATTCCGGCGAAATCGTCATTGCACGCAGCGGCGAAGACGAACTTGTTGTATAAGGCGGTTGATTCATGGCAAAAAATGTTTTTTCACCCGGCGAAATCAAAAAAATTGATGACAAAGTCATGCTGAAGCTGACCAGGACTTTTGACCCGATAGAAGAAGAAGTGCCGGAGGAAATCATTCCGGAATACACAGGGCCTACAGCAGATGATTTGCGCAGAGAAGCTGAACTTTTCAAGAAAAACTTTGAAGACGAAAAGCAGAAAATGCTTTTTGAAGCCCAGCAGGAAGCTGAACAGATCATAAAAAGTGCGGAACAGGCTGCTTTTGACGAAATCAAACGCAAATCTGACGAAGCCGCAGTCATCAAACAGCAGGCAGAAAACGAAGCTCAGGAAATTATAAAAGCTGCTGAAGCCCGGTCACTGGAAATCATTCAGGACGGGGAACGGAAACGCGAGCAGACAATGGGCGATGCTTACAAAGACGGATTCGACAAAGGCAGTGAAGACGGATACAACGAAGGAAAACACGAAGTTGAGCGCCTTATAGACCGTCTGCATCTGATTCTTGAAAAAACATTGGACAAACGCCAGCAGATTCTTGATGAAACGGAACAGCAGATTGTTGAACTGGTTCTGCTTATTTCCCGCAAAGTCGTAAAAGTCATTTCAGAGAACCAGCGTCAGGTTGTAATGCAGAACGTTCTTCAGGCTCTCCGCCGTGTAAAAGGCCGCGGAGATGTTACAATCCGCGTGAACATGGGCGACGTTCAGCTTACAAGCGAGCATACAAAAGAATTCATGCAGTCTGTTGAAAGCATCAAAAGCATTACCATTGCAGAAGATTCAACCGTTGAAAAAGGCGGCTGTATCATTGAGACAGACTTCGGTGCTATTGATGCACGCATTTCAAGCCAGTTGAACGAACTTGAACAGAAGATTCTTGAAGTTGCACCAATCAAGACAGTTTCCAAAATTCAGTAGGATTTGCCATGGACTCCATGTTTGACAAATACTTTCAGAGCGTGGAAAGAACAGAAACAATCCGTTTTACAGGTCATGTAACCGCAGTAAACGGCATGCTCATAGAAAGCAGAGGACCTCAGTCAGTAATCGGTGAAATCTGCTGCATTAAAATTCCCTATCAGAACCAGACGGTAATGGCAGAAGTTGTAGGTTTGGAAGAAACTACCGTAAAACTTATGTCATACGGTGAAACCAAAGGCATTGAAGTAGGATGTCAGGTTGTGGCAACCGGGAACATTCTACAGGTTGGCGTCGGAAAAGCGCTTTTGGGCCGCGTTCTTGATGCCACCGGAAAAGCTTATGACAACAAAGGCGATATTGTTCCCGAACTTTATTACCCTGCTGTTGCTTCTCCGCCGAATCCCATGGACAGACAGCCCATAAAAGAACGCATTGTTACCGGTGTTCGTGCAATTGACTCACTTATGGCAGTGGGACGCGGCCAGCGTCTTGGAATTTTTGCCGGATCGGGAGTTGGCAAATCCACACTTCTAAGCATGATTGCCCGCAATACCAACGCTGACATAAACGTTATTGCACTGATCGGTGAACGCGGGCGCGAAGTTATTGATTTTATTGAGCGGGATTTGGGTGAAGAAGGACTCAAACGCTCTGTTGTAATTGCGGCCACCAGTGACCAGTCACCGCTTTGCAGACTGCGCGGTGCTTACGTTGCTACGGCAGTTGCAGAGTACTTTCGGGATCAGGGAAAAGATGTAATGCTCATGTTTGACAGCGTTACCCGTTTTGCCCGCGCCCAAAGGGAAATCGGTCTTGCAATCGGAGAACCGCCTGCCCAAAGAGGTTACCCGCCAAGCGTTTTTGAGACAATGCCCAAGCTTTTGGAACGGAGCGGAACCGGCAGAACAGGAAGCATAACTGCTTTCTACACAGTTCTTGTAGACGGCGATGACATGGACGAACCTATTGCAGACACAGTCCGCGGTATTCTTGACGGACACATTGTTCTGAACAGAAAACTGGCACAGGCATACCATTTTCCCGCAATCGACGTGCTTGCATCTGTAAGCCGTCTTGCAAACCGTGTGTCAGGCCCGGAAACAAACAAGGCAGTTGCAAACTTGCGGCGGCAAATGGCTCTTTATGCCGAAAACGAAGACATGATTACTGTAGGCGCATACCAGAAAGGTTCCAATCCTTTGGTAGATGCCGCAATCGATGCACATCCTGCAATAGAAGAATACCTGATTCAAGGTGAATACGAGCCCTCCCCCATCGACAAAACATTGCTGGGACTGGCAGCTTTGGGCCGCAATGAAATTCCTCAGGCAGAAATGGAACAAGCAGGCGGAACAAAAGGTAACCGTTCCGGGGCATCCAAAACTGCACCGGTTTCCGCATCTACCGCAAATACTGAAAACAGCGATAAGCAATAAATGAAGAAATTCAGCTTTACACTGCAGAAAGTTCTTGATCTGCGGGAGTTTCAGGAAAATCAGGCAAAGACTCAGCTGGCTGCCGCAATTTCTCAGGCGGATCTTCTCCGGAGTCAGCTGGAATCCGTTGCACAGAAACGCTCACAGACAAATCTTTCCCGCCGTGAAATTGTTGATCCAAATCAGATGATTGCAGTGGAGCATTATGTTCTGTGGCTTGACAATGAAAAAGAACGGCTTCTGAACGAACTGGCACAGGCAGAACTGGTAATCGAAGAAAAGCGCAAAGACTTTGCAGAAGCAATAAAAAACCGCAAAGTTCTGGACAACCTGAAAGAAAAACAGTTTGCACAATACAAAAAGGATTTTTATAAAGCTGAAGAAAACGCCGCTGATGACATTGCTTCTCACAGTTATTACGAAAACGATGAACAGTAGAAACTGAATTCAGGTGCTTATTCTTCTGAATCAGCGGAATCAGAAGGTTCTGACTTTTTCAGCAGTTTTTCAATTTTCCCGATTTCTGCGCTTTCCGGCTGAACGGCTTTAAGTTCATTGAGCATCCGTTCTGCATTGATAAGATCATTCTGCCCGATAAGAACCAGCGCATAGTTGGTCAAAACCTGCGCATCATATGGATTGCTGTTGTAAAGCTTTGAATACAAAGGAAGCGCTTTGTTCGGCTTTTCGTTTTTTATGTACACATAGGCAAGACAAAGCATGATATTCGTATTGCGGCTGTCTTTCTGATAAAGTTCTTCAAAAATCGGTTCCGCAGCAGAAAATTTATTGTTCATTGCATAGGCACGTGCAATTTTGTAAGACAGTAGGGCACTTTCGCCTCTGATTGATTCAGTTTTTTTGTAATATTCCACGGCAGAATCATACTTTTTTGAAGTCATGAAAGACTCTGCCAGAGTGCAATATTCTGTGGCAATGTTATCCATCATTACATTGCCTTCATTGGGAACAATCACCACAGAATCAAGACTTTTGCATGAAAAAGGCGCAATTCCGCAAAAAAAGCACAGAAGGACAAAAAATGCCCGACTGATCATTTTTTTTTGAGACAAAAGCGCCTTTCCACCCATATTATCTCCTCAGAACAGTCTGCTCGATTTTGCGGAGCTGTGAACGGTAAAGACCGGCAACATTTGAACCGTAATCCGCAATCAGCTGGATAATGTTGCGGGGTGTTTCTTCCGTGTCGCGTCCGTTAAGACGGTCACCTGCATCACCAAGACCGGGCATGATGTAAGCGGAAGCATTCAGAACAGGGTCCATCCACAATGTGTAGCAGGAACAGTTTTCAAGAGCGCGTACAACACGCAGACTTCCTTTGAGAGCAGCAATAACATTGAAAAATTTGATTGATTTGGGTTTGACGCCCTGATCAAGCAGATATTTCACGACAGTTACCAAAGAACCGCCCGTTGCGTTCATAGGATCAGCAAAAATCAGATCTTTTCCGTCAAGTTCTTCAAGATTGAAGAAGGATTTGTCCAAATCAAGAATATATTCCATGTTGTTTTCTTTCTTGGATTCATCACGTTTGATTTTGAAAAGTGCAAAAGGAGTAACGTATCCGTGGGAAGAATATTCTTCGATTTCTTTTGACATGATCATTGAAGGAAGCAGAGCACCGCGGAGCATTACGCACATGACAGTGTTTTCAAGTTTGTAGTCAATGTCAGGGATTTTATGAACTGAATAGTTCTGAACAGGAACAGTTACCGGAGTTTTTACAACCAGATAATTCTTGTTGTCACTGTGTTTTCCGGTGTATGCAAGACGGAACAGCATTTCATAAGCACGCTGTGTGTAGTAAACGAATTCATCATGTCCGGTGCGGATGTCGCGGAGTTTTGCAATTACTCTGGAAGCTTCTGCATGACTTTCTTCTTCTGTTGCAAAAGAAAAAACATTGAGTCCCGGAACTTCACGGCAAATCTGCTGCATAAGGTTGCCCATTTCATTGAAAACGTCGATTACTTTTTTTTCTTCGTTTGCCAATGTTGAACTGAATCCGCCGCCGGCAATAACCTTAAAGGAATTGAGGGCACGTTCATACATTTTGTCCATTTCTGCCAAATACTTGTTGTCCTGCTCGGTCAAATAACCGTCAAGATCTTCTGCACGCAATACAATCTTTGAATTCATAACCTCTCCTATTTGCAAACTTGCAATTTTTATCCGATTTTTTGATTATCAGTTTACGTCCGCAATCTGAATACTTGCACCACCGATTGTCGAACCGATCATCTGAATTACTTCTTCTTGTTTCAGATCAAAGTTTCTCAGGAAAATCTGATTTCCGGAAGCCGAAATATCCGCATTAATACCCAAACCGGCACAGATAATTTTGAAAATCATTGCAGCCGCTTTTGCCACCCGTTTGTCTTTGAGAAAAACACAGACAGATGTCTCAAAATCAGAGTTTTCCTGCATGATCAGATCTGCAGCGACAGCATCAATTCCAAAAGTGATTGCAGAATCCAGAATTTCAAAAGCAAAGGCTTCGTAATTTCTGATAAAAACGTTTACAGAACAAATGTTTCCGTCAGAAGTCGTTTTTTCCGCAAACCATTCAGCAGCAGAAGGAACAGGAACCGCATTTTCCGAAGATTCGCTCTTCTGTGTCAGAAGAAGATCCGCTTCAGCCGGCATAAAAATACGCCTTGAATAATCAGCCACCATTTCAGGAACAATGCTTGCACCGGCATTGCTCAGATTCAAACCGAACAATGCAAGGTCTTTAGCCACAAATGCCACCTGCAGTCCGCTCTGATGAATATAACATGATTTTTCTTTGTGCCAGCCGTTCTTGCCTGTAAAAATCAAACCGGCATACTGAACAGGAAATTGTCCCTGCGAAACAACCTGAACATTACCTGTATTCCGGTTGTAGGAAAGAAAAATCGTTTCCATACAGGAAAGCAGTCTGTCTTTGTCTTTTTGAGAAGCTTCCGGTACGAAAAAAGTCACCAGAGTATCAAGAAACTGTCTGTTTTGGGCCGCATCAATTCTGATATAAAGATCTGCATCAGAATCAAGCAGAACATAAGGATCTGCAAGATGTGCAGTTTTAGGCACAGAAGAACATGCGGCCAAAAGCAGAACAAAAGCAAGGCCACATAAAAGATGCAGAACCTTGCTTCTTGAAAAATTACGGGCGGGCAACAGAAACACTCCAGACTTCTTCGCCGGCTTCTACAGAAACAGCACCGTCAATTGCACCGTCGGCCCATTCTGCAGAAACTGCCAAAGTCTCGTTGGCAATGTATTCGGCGAACATTTCATAGGCTTTCTTGAGAGTTGCAGAACCGCCGGCAACAATTTTGATGCGGTCTGTAACTTCGTAGCCGTTTTCCTTGCGCTGGTTCTGAATACCGCGGACCAGGTCACGGACATAACCTTCCAGCTGCAGTTCTTCTGTAATTTCAGAATCAAGGGCAACAGTAAGCGTTCCGTCATTTACAACTTTGAGAGTTGCTTTTTCCAGGCGCGTTACAATGATTTTTGATTCATCAAGTTCGACAGTTTTGCCGCCGACTTCAATGCTCAGAGTAGAACCGTCCAGAATTGACTGGATTGAATTCTGATCAAGTCCTGCAATGATTGCACCGGCTTCTTTCATGAGAGGACCAAGCTCTTTGCCCAAAGTTCTGAAGTTTGCCTTTGCACTGTATTCAACCAGTTCGTCTTCACGTTCGTGGAACACAACTTTCTTAACGTTGAGTTCTTCGCGGATTGAATCATCCATTTCCATCAGAACAGCTTTTTCATCAGGGTTGCGTGTAACAAACTCTACTGATTTGAGGGGCTGACGGTTTTTCAGGTTGTACTGGCTGCGGAGACTGCGACCCATGGAAACAGCTTTCTGAACTGTGTCCATCTTGAATTCCAGGTTCAGATCACGCTTGCACTCTGCATAAACAGGATAATCGCACAGATGTACAGATTCCTTGTCGTCAGCGTTGCGCAGATTCTGCCACATTGCTTCAGTGATGAAGGGAATTACAGGTGCTGCAACTTTGCACAAAGTTTTGAGTGCGTAATACAGTGCCTCGTAAGCTTCGTTCTTGTCTCCGTCGTTTTCGCTTTTCCAGAAACGGCGGCGGCTTCTGCGGATGTACCAGTTGTTGAGCATGTCAATGTAAGCAACAATGGGATCAATTGCACGGCTCAAGTCGTAGGCATCAAGAGCATCGGTAACATCTTTGACAAGTTTTTCCGTGATGGAAAGCAGCCAACGGTCCAAAGGATTTACAGGGCTTGCATTGTCAAAAGCGTGACCTGTTGCAGTAATGCCGTCAATGTTTGCATAAGTTACATAGAAACTGTAACTGTTCCAAAGAGGAATAAGGATTCCTTTCAGAATGTCACGTACGGCTTCGTCACTGTATTTAAGATCATCAGCTTTTACTGCGGCACTGTGCATCAGGAAAAGGCGCATTGCATCAGCACCGAACTGCTTGATTACTTCGTTGGGGTCAGTATAGTTGCGGAGGCTCTTTGACATCTTTTTGCCGTCAGAAGCCAGAATCAGTCCGTTTACGATACAGTTTTCAAAAGCGGGTCTGTCAAAGAGTGCGCTTGCAAGAACTGTAAGTGTATAGAACCATCCGCGGGTCTGATCCAGACCTTCAGAAATGAAGTTTGCCGGGAAGTGTTTTTCAAAATATTCCTTGTTTTCAAAGGGATAGTGATTCTGAGCATAAGGCATTGAACCGGATTCAAACCAGCAGTCCAGAACTTCCGGAATGCGGTGCATTGTTCCGCCGCATTTACAGGGAATAGTAATATTGTCAACAAAATGCTTGTGCAGATCTTCAGGATAAGTTCCGCTCAGATCTTTAAGTTCCTGACGGCTTCCTACACAGACTGTTTCACCGCAGTCCGGACACTTCCATACAGGAATCGGGTTACCCCAGTAACGGTTGCGGCTGATTGCCCAGTCACGTGCGTTTTCAAGCCATTTTCCGAAACGTCCGTTCTTGATGTGCTCAGGCTGCCAGTAAATTTTCTGATTGTTGGCAACCATTGTGTCGCGGACTTTTGTAACGCGAACGAACCAGCTTCCTACAGCGCGGTAAATCAGCGGGCTTGAACAGCGCCAGCAGAAAGGATAAGCGTGCAGAATCTGGTCACGTTTTACCAGTTTGCCTTCTGCTTTGAGGCGGTCCATAACATCTTTGTCACAGTCTTTAACGAAGCGTCCTTTGTAATCCGGCACTTCGGAAGTGAATTTGCATTCATTGTCTACAGGGCAGATCGTAGGAATTCCTGTTCCTTTGAAAACAGCGTTGTCGTCTTCACCGAAACCGGGTGCAGTATGAACAATACCGGTACCGTCTTCTGTAGAAACAAAGTCCGCATTGAACACACGGAATGCACCGGGATGAGCAGGGCCGTCTTCGTCTTCAACAGGTTTTGCATTGTACAGGTCTGCAAAATAAGGGAACAAGGGTTCATAGCGGGTATCAATCAGTTCTGAACCTTTTTTCTTCCATACGATTTCGCATTTGGAAACATCTTTATAATAGGAAGAAAGTCTGCTTTCTGCCAAAATGTAGTATTCATCACCGTCTTTGACTTTTACATAATCAATATCCGGGCCGGCAGTAAGACCAAGGTTTGAAGGCAAAGTCCAGGGAGTTGTTGTCCAAGCCAGAAGATATGTGCATCCGTTGGCCATGTCAGGATCATTTGTCTTGGAGCCGGCTTCGCGAACTTTGAAGCGGATTGTGATGGCAGGATCGTGAACGTCTTTGTAACCGCCCTGTGCAAGCTCGTGGTTTGAAAGAGGTGTTGCACAGCGAGGACAAGTAGGCAGAATGTAATGACCTTCATAAACAAGGCCTTTGTCCCACAAACTCTTGAATACCCACCAGATGGATTCCATGTAGTCAGGGTTCATGGTTTTGTAGTCGTTGTCAAAATCAACCCAACGTCCCAGACGAGTAATTGTCTGACGCCATTCTTTTGTGTAGCGAAGAACGCTTGCACGGCAGGCTTCGTTGAATTTGTCGATTCCGTAGGCTTCAATGTCTGTCTTGGAATTGAGTCCAAGTTCTTTTTCAATAAGGTTTTCTACAGGCAGACCGTGGCAGTCCCAACCGAAACGGCGCTCCACTTTCTTGCCTTTCATTGTCTGGTAACGGGGAATAATGTCTTTAATTGTACTCGGTAAAAAATGGCCGAAATGCGGCAGTCCTGTGGCAAAAGGAGGTCCATCGTAAAAAACATACTCAGGTGCGGACTCTCTCTGACTTACAGATTTCTTGAAAACATCATTTTTTTCCCAAAAAGCCAGTACTTCTTCTTCCTGTTCGGGAAAACTTACTTTTGGATCAACCGGTTTGTACAAAATATTCCTCCGAGCAGCCCAGATTCGTGTGTGCGTAAATGGCTGCAATCTTAGCAATTATGCCACAAAAGGCTCTTTTGTTCTAGTATACGGAGAAAGCTATGACAAAGGGCTTCAATATTTGCTGTACAGTTCCTGAAGATCAGCCCTGCATTCAAGAAAAATTTTTCCAAGTTCCGGATCAAAATGGGAACCGAAGGATTCTTCCATGATAGAAAAAGCTTTGTCAAAAGTAAAACTGTCTTTGTAACAGCGTTTGCTCACCAGTGCGTCAAATACGTCAGCAAAGGCCATGATCCGCGCTTCAAGAGGAATTGATTCTCCGGAAAGTCCTGCAGGATAACCGCTGCCGTTCCATTTTTCGTGATGGTAATGCGCAACATTTATGGCAATTTTCTTGAACTCTTCGTCATCAACTTCATTGAGCACGTTTTCAACAATTCTGGCACCTTCTGAGGAATGGCACTTCATTATTGCATATTCTTCATCCGTAAATTTGCCCGGTTTTCGCAGCACTGCATCATCAACTGCAATTTTTCCAAGGTCATGCATAGGCGCTGCCTTAATCACATTTCTGCAGAAAGATTCTGAAAGTCCGCTGTAGGCTTCTGTCCGGCGCAGTTTTTCCACAAAAACCTTTACACAGTCACTGGTCCGGTTGATGTGACCGCCCGTACTGTTGTCACGGCTTTCAACCATAACAGCCATGCCCCGGATTACGGAATCCTGAATTGCCACGATTTTCTGTGACTTCTGGTTCAGTGACACAATCATGTCGTTGAAAGTATCTGCCAAGTCCCCGAAAGTATCGTTGCTTACAACATTGCAGTGGGCCTCATAATTTCCTTTTTCAACTTCCATTGCAGCAGCCTTGAGTTTTCTGAGCGGAGCAGAAATGGTTCCCGTAAAAATGACAAGAAGAATGATTCCGAACACCACAATAAAGCCGATCAGTATGAAAACCGCATTGTCCACAGTTACACCATAAGCACTGATAACGTTGACAAGTGTTGACGTAAGAAAAAAGACGGGAAAAAAACCAATGGAAATATAGAAGATTACTGACAGAAAATTGATTGAAGGATTTTTGGTTCCGCTGATTTTTCCAAGTTTTCCTTCAGGAAAATATTTCGGCAGAAAAAATCTTCTGTGAATTGAATCAAGAACAAGGAATGCAAGAGCGAAGATGAAAAGTCCTTCCTGAAAAATATACATGAATGATGTGAATGCAATGGAAAAAACATTGACAGAAAATCTGATTCTTACAACCAGAAGAGTTCCTGCTTCAAGAAAAAAACTGAGTATCCAACCTAAAGAGCCGAAAATTGAATAAGCCAGCGGAAGATTGATCATCCGCCGTGCAAGTTTTTTTTCATCGCATTTTATGTAAAGAACGCAGATCAACGCCGGAACAAAAAATACAACTGCCGTAAGACTGTTGATAAGAAGCGTATTCTCGTCCATAAAGGAGAGCCAAACATTCCAGTCATCTGTTGTGTCAATGGGAACATTTCCTGTACCGGGAAGAAGGAAACCCAGATAATTTATGAGAGCGATTATTATGCCGTAACACAAACTGAATTTTGCTTTTTCTCTTTTTGTAATGTCCATGCCATGTATTCTACAACATGTGAGAAAAAAATTCAGCAGAATATTCAGCGGAACAAAACAGACAAAGCGAAGGCTCCTGCAGAATCTTGTGCCCGTAGAATCAGGTAACCGTCGGACATTGTCTGGTACCAGTCAGGCCTGGTAACCGTCGGACCGGGCAAAATCTGCTCAATCCGACTCTGAGGCACTGAGTCAACTGTTACGGGTTCAAAACCCTTATGAACTCGTATTCCAAGTCAAAAGATTTCAGTTGGCAGCATTTTCCCTGAACAAAAGGCGGTGTCTTCTCAAAGTAGATTCTGTCCTTTTCCGAAAGAGCGTCTATTTCAAGTTCCAGCGCTGAAAAATCCGCATCCAGACCTGCAAAACGCTTGAGCCCTATTTCCCAGGGGTACTCAATTCCGGAGAAGAAATTGTCTGCAATAAGACGGCGTTCTCCGTCAACCGCTGCATAAAGTCTTGCATGATTGCCTTCATAGAAGAAACGGAGGAAACAGTCAGAAAGAAGACTACCGGATTTTTTTCCTTTGAGCAGAGCCATTGCGCTTTCCGCATCAATTCTGTACATGCGGCATCCGTCTTTTTCAGAAAGTTCAGACACATTTACGCTGCATTCTTTCTGACAACTGCATGAATCTTCCTTCGGTTCGTAAACTGCAAACTGAAAATCCCTTCCTTGAGGATAAAGATTTTTTGAAACAGTGCCTTTGAAGACAAAACCCGCAGGAACTTCAGAAAGAGGCGGCCAAACCTGAAAACTTGAATTTTCACTTGACCGGCTGATAAGAACGTCTTTGCCGGATGCATCCTGAATCAGAGCACCTTCTGTAATCAGAAGACCGCCCGATGCAGTTTTCCATGCATTGAGAGCATCTTTTCTTGAAAGAACCAGAATGTTTCGCCCGGTTTCTTCATTTTTTCCGCCAGCATCTGCAAAGTCGAACAAATCAGAAAAATCAGTTTCACCGTCTCTTGCGTAAAAAACCGCCCCATCAGCAATTTTGCAGAAAGGACTTACTTTTGCAGTTTTTATCAGATCGGCCCCGCATTTCATGTTGAAAGGCAAAAAGAAATAATCGCGGTCCTTTATATCAAGTTTTTCAAAAGTGATTTTTCCGCCGCAGAGATTTTCAGGAACCGCAACAGTTACATCGGCATGTGGTGCCATGGAATGACGCCGCACATAGTTGTTCACAAAAAGCCATCCGCTTTTTCCGTTGCTTCTGAATGAATAGCGCATTCCAGAAAGATCAGCGGGCTTCAAAGGATTGTCTTCGGGAATGAATGCTTTGGAAGCACAGATTTCGTCATTGTAGTCATGAACAAAATATGTAAGAAGCTTAAGTTCCCGCAAAGTGTCGGAAATCTGACCGTATTCCCTTACAGGAGCCCTGAAATCGTATGATTTTTCAGGCAGGTCATTGGGTGAACCGGTAGCTTTGCTTTCCTGCAATGTGGTAAGTTTTCCCTCCGGATTGGTTCCGCCGTGATACATGTAGTAGCCCAGCAGGTTCACACCGGAACCAAGCTTTACCAGGGACATGGCACCGATGTCAGAGGCAGATGCCACAGTTCTTCTGTGTTCCGTCATCTGAAGGCCGCCGCCAAGTTCAGCAGTCAAGTATGGGAAAAGGCTCATGTCAAAGGTAATGCCTGCACCGAAGCCATGATCGCTTCCGATATTGTGATCATTGCGTTCGTGGGTAAAAATGTAGTTGCCGCTGGGTTCAATTTCCACAGTCCTTGGATCCCAGGGAGCATCACAATAACCGCCCATAACAGGAAGAAGTCCGCCGGTAACAGCACCGCCCCAACCAGTTGCCGTAAAGAGAGGTACATTGAATCCGCATTTTCGGGCAATTTCCGTCAGTCGTCTCATGTGGAGTTCACCTTCTTCACCCCAAAGTCCGCCGCAGTGTCCGTATTCATTTTCAATCTGCACACCGATTATGACATTGCTGCTGTCATCTTCTGTACACAGAAAATCTGCAACCTGTTCCTGAATTTTGGAATACCATTTTTCCACGCAGCTGAAGTACGCTTCGTCATTGGTACGGGACTCAAAATCCTTATGCAGAAGCCAGTCCGGAAAACCTCCGTTACGAACTTCGCCATGGCACCAGGGACCGATTCTCAAAATCATTTTAAGTCCGCAGTCTTTTACAGCCTGAACAAAATCCTTCAGATTCCTGCTGCCGGAAAAATCATATTCCCCTTCAATTTCTTCATGATGAATCCAGATTACGTAAGCTGAAACAACATCTACGCCGCCAGCCTTCATCTTGCAGAGGGATTCTTTCCAGTATTCTGCAGGATACCTTGAATAGTGAATTTCTCCCATAACCGGGAACCAAGGTTTTCCGTCTTTTGTCAGATATTCCGGAGTAAAATCATATCCTTTCATTTCAGTTTATTCCTCTTCTATCGGAGCAAGGATAAAGTCATCAAGACTGCCCCATCCGTTTTTGTCGCATTTTATTTCTGCACCGGCCGTGATTTCAGACCCTTCAAGAACAATGTCATTTAAGCAGGGGAAAAAGAAATTTCGCCAACCGTCAACCTTTGCGGGAACTTCGTAACGTACGCCGTCTGCTATCACAAAGATTTTCATAACCTGATTTGCGGCGTCGCCTCCGTGAATTGCAATGGAAAACTTGTATCTGCCCGGCTCCAGATTGCGTACCGTCTGTTCAACTGTAAAGTTTACTGCGTCAGAAGACCAGAAATGCAGCGCTTTTGAACCGGAATATGCGTCGGAGACTTTTTCCTGCACATAAAGTTCTGTGGTAACGTTGCCGATGTTGCTGATTTTCCACATGGAAAGATCTTTTTCTTCAAAAGACGGATTGTCCATGTAGTTTTTTTCCACAATCTGAATCTGAAGAACCGGAACCACATCAGATCCTTCCAGTTTGCCGTCTGCAAAATACACTGCAGGCCCCATAAAAGGCAGGTCTTCCAGTTTTTCGCCGGTGCGTGTGCAGCTGTTCCAGACAACCGGCACTTCTGATTTTGTACCGTCGTTGAAAAGGACTGCAACAGTTTCCGGCAAGGAGAATGAATCTTTGAGGCGGACTTTCAGTACTGAAAGTTCTGCACTGTCAGCGCGGACAGAAGTTTCTGCGCCAGTCTTTACCAGCTTGAAGACAGCAAGAGAATCAAGGGGGCGGCCGTCAAAACCGAACATGGCCTGATTGTCCCAGGAAGAGCCGCCGTAATATATTCCCGCATCATCCGGGTCATAAGCACCGGCAAAGCTTGAAGCCCAACCGGAACCGTATTTTTCCCAAAGTGCAAGCTGTGCTTCCCATGTGCTTCCGGGAACACCGATCCATGCCGGTTCCCAATAGAAGACACCGGTTCCTCCGGCGGCTGCAACTGCTGCAATCACGTCACGGACTTCATCTGCCTGCCCCTGCACTGTCGCCGGGTAAGGTTTGTCACAAACTGTTTCTTCTGAAACCGAGTTACCGTTTAAATCTGCATTTTCATATGTGTACATGTATGAAGTTTCTGCACACATCACTTCTTTTCCGAATTTTTCGCTGATTTCAGAAAGCACTGCTGTAAGGTTTTCAAGGGAACCGTGCCAGTAGGGATAATATGAAGATGCAAAAATGTCATAATCCACTTTGTAGCGGTTGAGAATTGTTGCATATCTTGCATACTCACCTTCTTTCTCAGGATTTGTAAAATGAACGGCAATTTTTGCTTTGGGGAAAACTTCACGCATTGCACGGGATGCTGCATTGAACAGAGCTGTTATTTTTATCCAGTTGTTTTCACCGCAGAATTTTCCGGTTGTCTCATTACCTATCTGCAGTATGGCAGGTGAAATGCCGGCTTTTTTCACGGCAAGCAGGCTTTCTTTTGTCCACTGGTACAAGGCGGCTTCTTTTTCTTCAATGTTCATGCCGGCCCATGCTCTTGGAACCATCTGCTTGTTGGGATCAGCCCAGAAATCTGAATAATGGAAGTCAAAATACGAAGCAATGCCGGCAGCCTTTGCTCTTTGCGCAATGGTGATTGCAGTGGCAAGATCATTGTTGCCGCCGCCGAAACCGTTGCCGTTGTCATCATAGGGATTGTTCCACACACGGATTCTTACACAGTTGATGCCGTTTTCTTTGAGTGTACGGAATATGTCCTGTTCTTCGCCCGCTTTGTTCCGGAATATTACGCCGCTGTTTTCCAAAGCGATTACGGAGGACACATCTGCACCGTAATAAAAATTTTTGGGCAGTCCTTCTACTTTTTTTACAAATACTCCGTAATCTTCAGTTTCTGCAGCCGGGGCAGAAGCACAGGAAGAAAACAGAAAAACCATTATTGCGGACAGAACCGCCAGCACACAGAATGCTTTTTTCATAAAAAAATCCTTAACGAATCAATAAAAATTGAAAACCGCGGTGATGGCGCACCACGGTCCCAGCGCAATCAAATTGCTTCATGATACAAAAGAGCAACCGTTTGCGCACAAAGTAAAAAAAACATGGCACCCTTTTTTAAGGAATGCCATGTACTTGAAGCTTATTCTTTTACGGCCGCACCGCCAAAACTTGTAATAAGGGTTTTCTGTGTCATCATGAAGAAGATTACAAAAGGAATTGCAACAATCAGCGAACCTGCTGCAAAAGTTGTAAATTCATTCTTCTTGTCTGTCACAAAACTGAAAAGTCCCAGTGCAAGTGTCTGCTTTTCCGGTGAGCGCAGAACCATTTTCGGGAAAATAAAGTCCATCCAGGGACCGGTAAAACTTGTAATTCCCAAAAAGGTGATGATCGGTCTTGCAATCGGAAGAATAATCGTTGCAAAAATGCGGAAGTGTCCTGCACCGTCAATGCGTGCAGCTTCGTCCAGGTTTTTTGAAACGGTATCCATATAGTTTTTTACAAGCCATGTATTGTACGGAGTGTTTCCGGCAACATAAACCAGAACCAGTCCCCACAAAGTATTCAGACCGCCGATGCGCATAAGGATTACATAAATTGCAACCATGCCTACGAATGAGGGGAAAATCTGAAGAACGAGCAGAGACATGAGAAAAGGCTTTTTGAGAGTAAAATGGAACCGTGAAAAAACATAGGCGCCCATCGAAGCTACAAAAATCGTTGCAAGAGAAGTTGCCAAAGAAACTTTGAGAGTGTTCAGAAACCAGTTCACATAATCAGTGTTCTTGAAAAGATGGACAAAATGCTCTGCAGTAAATCCGTCTCCGAAAGGAACAATGTTTATGGAAGCAATTCCGTTTCCAGGAGAGAATGCAGCACTTACTACATAAACCAGGGGATACAGAACCAGAAAAGAAATGATTATGAAAATCACATAAATGACTATTTTGTTGATCAGGTCCAAAGTATAGCCGTTGCTTTTCATACTTCACCCTCCTTGTAAGCTTTTGTCTGTCTGAAATTGAAGATTGCAAAAGGAGCCAGAACAATAAAGATGAGAACTGCAATTACAGAAGCATAATTGTATTTCATGAGTGTAATGGTCAGTTTGTAAATCCATGTAACCAGAAGATCCGTTCCGCCGGCCAATGTTGTAGTACTGTCTGCAACTGTAGGGTTTCCGCCGGTAAGGAAGAAAATTGCACCGAAGTTGTTGATGTTGTGTGCAAAAGACATGATTATAAGCGGCATTGTCTGATAAAGAACCAGAGGAAGGGTGATTCTGCGCAGAATCTGGAAGCGGTTTGCACCGTCAATGCGGGCAGCTTCGTACATGTCCTGGGGAATTGCGGTCATGGTACCGATTGCAAGAAGCATGAAGTAACCGAAACCGGCCCAAAGATTGATCAGGATACAGGTAAACTGTGCCAGTGTTGAAGAACCGAGCCACGGAATAGGATCTGTAATGAGTCCCATTGCCATGAGTGTTCTGTTGATCGTACCGAAAGTTCCGTTCAGCAGGTTCTTCCAAACAAGCATGCTTACAACAGACGGAACCGCATAAGGCAGAATGAATATGAAGCGGAAGAAGGCAGAAACCTTTATGTGAAGTTCCTTAAGCTGTACGGCAACGATAAGGCCGCCGAAGTAGCATGTTACAGTTGCGGCAATTGCCCACACAAGGGTCCACACGGCAACACGGGAAAATCCCTGTGACCAGGAGTTGTTTCCTGCAAGAAGTTCCTTGAAGTTGTCCAGTCCCACCCAGTCAACCGTGTTGTTCGGCGGAAGATGATGTGGAGAAGAGTAGTTTGTGAATGCAACACATATTGAGAAAACCAGCGGAACTACAACAAATACAAGTATCAATATGAAACTCGGAGCCAATCCCACAATAGGAAATGAATTTCCGAGTGTTTTTTTCAGATTATCACTTTGTGATGAATATGCTTTTTTGCGGCAATATTCCTTATAATCTTTTTCCGCACTTTTTACAGAAAGCACATATGCAACGGCAAATATGGCAATGACTGCCAGAACAAGTACGCCGTCAATAAGCATGTACATTGAATTGTCACGCTGTTTGATCGGAATGTTCGGCTGCGGATCACCGAGTGTTATCAGGTTTATGAGCTTTCCGACGATTGTAGGAAGAAACCCGATGAAAACAAATTCAATGAGGGCAAACAAAAGCCCTTTGATGTAATTTTTCAAATATACGATATGGGACAATCCCATAAAGCAGGAAGCTGTAATCTTGATTTTTTTTCCAGCGCTTCCGTCTACCGGCAGGTTACCAGCCATAATGCCCCCTGAAGAAAACCCGATGCCCCCATGATGTCATGCCGAATGGAGTGAATCCGACAGGCACCGGGATTAGAAAACAATTGTTAATGACGCAGGAAATCAGATTCCGCTGCGTCACCGTCCAAGAACTTATTTTCCGAGGATTGTTGCGTCACAGGCATCAAGTTCTGCCTTGACATCAACACCGTCCCAGATATTCTTGCTTGCGTTGTTCATTGCTTCCCAGAATGTTCCCATTTCAGGAATTGAAGGCATGGGGAAAGCATAGTCAAGCTGTGCAAGGAAGCCGGGCATATATTTGCTGCTTACTTCTACGTTGATTGAAGGCATTGCACCTGTCAGGTCGAAGCGGAGTTTCTGCATTTCTTCAGAAATGAGGAATTCTGCAAATTCGTTGGCTTCTGCAGGATGATCTGTGTAAGCAGAAACGAACATTGCGCGTGTTCCTGAGAATGAAGAAGCGGGTTTTGTGTCACCGGGGAGAGCAGGAAGAGCTGCTACACCGAAATCGATGCCTGCGTTTTCAAAAGGAACAACGTTCCACAGACCTGTAATGTGCATTGCTGCAGAACCGGCTGCGAAAGCTGCATCAGCGAATGAAGTTGTAAGGTCAGCAGCAGGAACGTCGAGAGCGCTTCTGAGTGACTGGAAGAATGTCATACCTTTTACTGAATCTGCTGAGTTCAGGTATGTTGTAGAAGTATCAGTTCCTGATTCACCGAAAAGACGGTTTCCGTTTGCAGAAGAGAATACGATTGTGTAGTAAGCGTTACCTACGTCCATGATGAATCCGTATTTTCCGGGATTTGCTGCATTGAATGCTTTTGACCATGCTGCAAGATCATCCCATGTTTTGGGGAGTTCGTTTTCTTTGATCATTGCCTTGTTGTAGAACAGGGCATATGTTTCTGCTGAAACAGGATATCCGTACATTACACCGTCATATGTAAGAGCTGTTGAACATGCACCGAGAACTGCATTTTTTACAGCTGCTGCATTTGCTGTAGGAAGAACGCTTCCTGCTGAAACCAGTTCACCCAGTTTGTCATGGGGAGCAGCAAAAACGTCAGCACCTACACCTGCAGGACCGTCAAGAGCGATCTGTCCGCAAGCATCACCAAGTTCTACGTTTACGTAGTTGATTTTTACGTTAGGGTGAGTTGCTGTAAAAGCTGCTCCAGCCTGTCTGATGAATTCATCAGGTCCGTTTGTTGATTCCCATACTGTGAGAACTACTTCATCTGCTTTTGCAGGTTCTTTTTTTCCACCTGCAAACACTGTCATACATGCTGCAACGAGCAGCAGCACTGCCAATAACTTTCTGTTCATTATTTCCTCCTGTAGAAACAGAACTTTCCGATTATATTTCATCTGCCATGCCGCAACGGGCAGCAGAAGAATCCCTGAAAACAAGGCTGTACCTGATTACATTCCTGTCAGAAACATTTTCTCCGGCAAGTTTCTTAAGCAGCAGTTCAGCCGCAGCCTTTCCTGCAGCAGAAGCATCCGCATCCACTGCATGAACGCATCCGTAACGTTCAAGAAGACTGCTGTTATAAAGGGAAGCAATCTGAACGTTTTCCGGCAAAGTCAAATTATTTTTTTCAATCCATTCCATGGCATGGGAACAAAGAACGTCATCCCCGAAAATCATGCAGTCAGCCCCGAAAGAAGCATTTTCCGTCAGATTCCGTATCACGTCTTCCGCCACATTGTTTTCTGCACAGATTTTGCAGGAAACCCCTTTTTCGCCGTATTTTGCAACAGCTTTTTCAAATCCCGCCTTCCTGAGCCTGTTTACGGTAATGTCAAGGGGCCCGCACAGCAGAAGAAGCCGTCGGCAGCCTCTTTCAATCAGCTGTTCCGTAAAGGAAAAACTTGCTTCCTCATTGTCCGTATCAACCTGACAGACTCCGTCTTCAGTTCCGGAACCGATTACGATAAAAGGCACCGAAGTTTCTTTAAGCAGCCTGATTCTGCTGTCATCTTCCATAAGCCGTGTGATTATCACACCGTCTGCCTTGTTCTGCATGAGCACCCGTTCCAGATGATCAGTAGAATTGTCTTCAGAAACCAGAATCAGAGGATCGTATCCCTTTGATGCCGCTTCTCTTGTAATTCCTGCAAGACACCGGTGAAAAAACGGTATGTCGGAATACACATTTTCATCCGGAAGAATCACCCCGATGTTATAAGACCGTGAAGTTGCAAGACCTTTTGCAACAAGGTTCGGTCTGTAATCATGATCGGCGGCGTAATCCAGGACTTTTTTTCTCGTTTCTTCGCTGATTCTTCCTGTTCCGGAAAGAACCCGTGACACTGTTGATTTGGATATTCCAAGTTCATCAGCAATGTCTTTCAATGTAATTGTTTTGAGGAAATTATCCCCTGATGAATTGCGCAACCGATTGCTCATAAAAGTATGGTAAACCGGTTGCTCAATTCTGTCAAATGATTTTTTGCAAAAAAACATAAAAAGTCACAAAAGGATTGAATTATCCATCGTCATCAATCAGAAAATAATTCAAGACCCTTGCCACCGTCAATTATTTTTCAGATTCGGCCGGAAATGTTTCTTTTCATAGTAAGGACTATGGATTATACTGATTCCATGACAATTTCAGATTCCCAGACAATTGAAAAAACAGCCGCGCAAGTTGTGCAGGCAGTTCAAAATGTTTTTCTCGGCAAAGATGATGTGATCAAAATGCTTCTGACTGCTGTTTTTGCAGGCGGACATGTTCTTCTTGAAGACGTTCCCGGAACAGGCAAAACCGTTCTGGCAAAAACCCTTGCAAAATCACTGGATCTGCCCTTTGCCCGCATTCAGTGCACTCCGGACCTTATGCCTTCTGACATTACCGGAAGTTCCGTATGGTCACCCAAAACCGGCGAATTTTCTTTCCGCGCCGGACCTGTCCTAACGAATCTGCTTCTGGTTGACGAACTTAACCGTGCCACACCGCGTACACAATCAGCACTTCTTGAAGCAATGGCCGAATCAAACGTGAGTGTTGACGGCGAAAATCATCCTATTTCAGAACCATTTTTTGTAATCGCCACAGAAAACCCGGTTGAATCAGAAGGAACCTTTCCTCTGCCGGAAGCACAGAAGGACAGGTTCATGCTTTCACTGAGCATCGGCTATCCGGAACTTCAGACGGAAAAAGCTATCATTCTTGCCGACCGCAGTTCCCATGCCACATTCACCGGGCTCTCCCCTGTCCTGAATGCAGAATCCATCATGGAATGCCGCAGATATTGTGCAAACATCCACGCTGACGAAAGTGTTCTTGATTATCTTCTGGCAATTGTTTCCGCAACAAGAAACGACACCCGCATCAAAACCGGCATTTCGCCACGGGGTTCCATCGCATTGTTCAAAGCAAGCCAGGCTTTTGCGGCAATCAGCGGACGCAGTTACATCACTCCGGAAGACGTAAAGACACTTTGTCTCCCTGTGTTCAGAAAGCGCCTCATCCTTTCCGGAGAAGCCCTCCTCCGCGGTCACACTGCTGATTCAGTCACACAGGAATTGCTCGCAATGATTCCGGTTCCCGCTTTCAAACCCCACAAGTGATGAACCAGAAAATCCGGGCCAATCCGCTTTTTAAAATTCTCCTCGTACTGTCAGCAATCATTTTCCTGGTGCTGCCGGTAATTTCCGTACGCTTTTTCTGCGGACTCTACATTCTTGTCTACATTTTCAGTTATTGGCAGATCAGAACCGCAAAAAAATCACTTTTTGCCCGGCATTCCGTAAAAACCCTGCGTCTTGCAAAAGGCGAACGTGTCACGGTCACGGTATTCATTGAAAACCGCAGTTTTCTTCCTTTGTCCCTGTGCTACCTTTTTGACAACACCGGAAGCCTTTCCGTAGCAGCAGACGAGGGACGCACAGTTTTTTCACTCCGTCCTTACGAAGTCCGCACATTTTCCTACAGCATACATGCAGGCAGCCGCGGAGCATTCACTGTCGGACCGATTGCAATGGAATGCACGGACTGGTCCGGAATCTTTACACTTACAACCTTTTTTGAAGACACTGTCAACGTGATTGTCCGGCCTGCCCGCTCAGACTACCTTCTGGAACTTTCTCCGCTTCAGGTTCAGGGTTCCCTTTACACACAGAATCCGGCTTTTGAAGACGTTACCATGCGCCGCTCCGTGCGCCCATACCAGAACGGAGACGAAATGCGCCGCATAAACTGGACAACCAGTGCCCGCATGGGAAGTTTTTACACAAACGAATTCCTGCACACATTCAACTGCCCGGTTTTCGTATTGCTGAATCTGTGTGCCCAAAGCTATCCTCTTGAAAAACGCTACGAATATTCTGAAAAGGCCGTTGAACAGGCCGCGGCAGTCATAGAGCAGACTTCAATTTTCAGACAGAACTGCGGTTTTGCATGTTACGGCAATGTGGAAGGAATTGAAGGAAATCCATTTGTTCCGACAGGAGACTCGTCTCTGGAAAAAACCAACAGCATTCTGGACATGCTTTCTCTGGTTCAGCGTAAGGATTATTCCCCGGAAAGTGAAAATCCCGAAGAATTCAAGAACAGAATCCGTTTCATGCTGCCTTCAGGAACCAAATTCATCGTACTCGGACCCGAAAGTGTATGCACAGAAGGCGAACTTCAGCAACTTCAAGGAGAATTGCCATGGAAAAACGAATAACTGCTTCTCTTCTTGGAATTTTCTCATCATTTTTTACGATTCTGGCATTTCTTTTTCTGATTCAGCGTTTTCTGCCGGAAGTTTATCTTTTTTCTCCTGTGATTCTTCCGATTTTTCTGATTCTTGCAGGATTTTCCATTGAACTTCTGAATTTTATTCTTCAAAGCACAAACCGAACTTTGTCATTTGCAGCATTTTTCCGTCTGCTGATTATTTTCTGCATCGCTACAGGACTGATTTTCAAATTCTTTTTTCCTGATCAGAACATTGTAATCGGGATTATTTCAGTTTTTCTTCAATTCACCATGACCATAAACGTGACATTCGGCTTTCTCCACAATTTTACCCTTATGGAAAAAATTGACGAAAAACTTGCAGCAGACAAAAGTGCAGAAAACCAGAACACAATGTCTTTCATTGAATTCCTCCATGACAACAACGACCTTCTTGCAAAAAGCGGCCGCTCCCTCAAGTCTGTAATGAATTCCTTCCTTTTCGTTATGGTGATTGAAACACTTTTTGCCTGCATTCTCGAAATTTCCGGCATCAAACCGGGTTTTGTTCCATGGCTTCTGGTTGGAATTTCAGATCTTCTGAATCTGGCAGGCTACTGGTACACATCCTTTTTGTACAAAGAACACACTTTTTTCTCACTTTCTCTGCCCCAAATCCGTGAATACACAAAGCCACAGTTCCGGAACCGCTTTTTTGCGCCTTTGATCGCACTGATTCCGGCCGGGCTTATTGCACTTATTCCCCTTCGTCTGGATTTTTCCTGGTTCTGGAAACTGCTTCTCGGGCTTTCTGAATTATTCCAGCTTGACGAAGAAGAAACCCGCCGCATAAACGAATTCCTTCTGCAGCAAAGCCGGCAGAGTTTTCCGGATATTGTGCAGCAGGAAGCGCAGTCCGCTCCGTCAAACGAAGCACTTGCCCAAATCGTCAGAAAAGTTTTCATTGTTCTTGCAATAACGGCTCTTGTTGTTTTTCTTGTTTCACCCTTGTTCAGCAAAAAAGTGAGGGCTTTTCTCAAAGAAAGAAAACTGTTCATGACAATCAGCAGTTTTTTTGCTTCTGTCAGGGAATTTTTTGCAGGTCTTGGTAAAAATGAGAAAAAAGATTACAGCCGCATGACAGAAAATCAGAAAGCTATTTCGCGGCATTTTGAGGAATTGGCAAAACTTGCGAAGAAATCGGCAGAAAAACGGAAAGAGATCAGCCGCTTGACCCGGCTTTTTGTGCAGCTTACGGAACGGGGCGCAGAATCCGGGACTGTCTACACAAAAAATCTTGCGCCAAAAGAATATCTTCAGATACTGGCGGAAAAAACTGCAGATTTCTGCAATGCAGAAGAAGAACTTCTTAAAGCCGGAACTCTTTTTGAACAGTCCCTTTACGCAAAAGAACTGCTCACAAAAGAACAGGAAGCTGAGTATGAAGAAGCAGTAAAAACCGCGCTCAAAAAATTACCTGCCGCAAATACAGAACGGCAGACAGAGTAATGCAGCCCGGAACGAACCCAGCGAACGCCCGCTTTGTCATGCCGCCCGGAACGAACCCAGGATGACAAAAAAATCAACCGAAGAGCGGAACAATCAGCTGATAAGCAACCACAACCAGCAGCGCCGGCAGATAGTTTGCAGTCTTGATTTTGCAAAGCCGCAGCAGATTCAGACCGATCATTATGATCATCACGCCACCGCATGCAGAAAGCTCTGCAAGCATCAAATCGTTGATGTACGGAGCAATGAAGGACGAAAGCAGAGTAAGCAGGCCCTGATACACAAAAATGCTCAGTGCGGAAAAAATGGTACCGATTCCCATTGAAGCGGCAAATACAATTGCCATGAATCCGTCCAGCACAGATTTTGTAAAGATGATTGTGTAATCGTGTTTGATGCCCGCTTCAAAAGACCCGAGAATTGCCATGGCACCAACGCAAAAAAGTACGGATGCGTTCAAAAAAGCATAGGCAAAATTCTTGTTGTTTCCCTGGGATTCAGCCGGTTTTTTCTGCACCATTTTCTCGATTTTGCCGCCAAGCTTAAGAATTGCTCCGTCAATATCAATCCATGTTCCGAGAATACCGCCCAAAATCAGTGAAAGTACAATGCAGATAATGCTGTTGTACTTAAGTGCCATCTCAATTCCCAGAACCATTGTCACAATACCGGCCGCATTCTGCACCGTATTGGAAAATTCTTCAGTAATTTTGCGTGTAAATAGACAGCCCACAATTGAGCCTGCAATAACCGCAATACAATTAACAAATACCGCTAACATAATAATCTGACTTTATTCAAAAGCCCTTTTGAAATCAATAAAAAAAATGAAAAAAAAGCCTGCACCCGGAAAAAATCCGAATGCGGGCTTCATGAATCAATGTTCAAGCGGACCGACCGAAAAGCCAGTCCTAAAACTCAAAACTGATTACTTGCTTTTTTTTGCCTGTTTGGCAAATGTCTGAATACCTTCGATAACGAGGATTACAGCGAGGATTGCCATTGCAGCTGCAAAGAGAATCTGGAACCAGTTACCCCAAACAGCAGTACCGCTTGCAATAATCTGTCCCTGTTTGATAACAGTGATTACAAGCTGTGTCAGTGTAGCTGCAAGCATGAATACCATAGGAATGTAGAACATTTTGTTGTTCTTTCCAACCTGGCCGAGCCATGCAGCAACTGCCATAAGAGCAATACCTGCCAACAACTGGTTTGCTGATCCGAAGAGAGCCCAGATTGCAGACAGTTTAAGACCACCGAGGATACATCCTACGATAACCATGAATGCTGTACCTACCAAGGGGTTTGCAAGAACTTTGCGTACAGGATTCTTTGCATCTTTCCATGTTGCTTCGTCATCTTTCAGGAACAATTCACCGAACATAAAACGGCTCAAACGTGTAGCTGAGTCAAGAGATGTAAGTGCGAATACAGATACAGCCAGTGTCAGCAGAGCGTTGATTGTGTTGTAGATTGATGTTCCTTCAGCACCGAACATTGTTGCAATACCGGCACCGAATGCAGCAGAAGGAGATCCGAATCCGTTTGCTGAGTATTTTGACCATACCATACCGACAGCGATCATAGAAATGATACCCAGAGCTGATTCAATCAGCATTGAACCGTAACCGATAGCTTTGGCATTCTTTTCGTTGTCAAGCTGTTTTGATGATGTACCGGATGCAATAAGAGAATGGAAACCGGAACAAGCACCACAAGCAACTGTAATGAACAGTGTGGGGAAAATGAAGCTTCCGTTTACTACCAGACCGTTGAAAGCAGGCAGTGTGAAAGAAGCTGTTCCTGTGAAAGAAGAAATTACGATACCTACAATAGCGATTGCCATCATTGCATACAGAAGGTATGAAGAAAGGTAGTCGCGGGGCTGGAGCATAATCCAAACAGGAATCAGAGATGCAATTGCAATGTAAAGACCGATAAGAACGATCCATGTGTTGCGGTTGAGAGCCAGACCACAGTTCAAACCGAGAATAACGATTGCAATGATTGCAACAATACCGATGATTGTAGCAGGAAGAGTTTTAACTCCGCATTTGTTTGTAAGAATACCGTAAATGATTGCGAGAACGATGAAGAGGAAAGAAATCATAGCTGTTGTCTGATTTCCTGTGGGGTTTGAAACAAATCCCATGGGAGCATCGTCAGCTGTGAGGAATGTACCTGCAACAACGTTTACGAAAGAAGCGATAACCAGAATCAATACCAGCAGTGCGAAAATGATGAACAATTTCTTTGCTTTTGAACCCATTGATGATTTGATGATTTCACCAACAGATTTTCCGTCGTGGCGGATAGAAGCAAACAATGAACCGAAGTCCTGAAGTCCACCGAAGAAAATACCACCGATAATACACCACAGGAATACAGGAACCCATCCGAAGATTGCAGCCTGAATAGGACCGTTGATAGGACCGGCTCCGGCGATAGATGAGAAGTGGTGTCCCATAAGAACTGCCGGTTTGGCAGCTACATAGTCAACACCGTCTTCCATTGTAAGGGCAGGTGTCTTTTTTGTGGGGTCAATTCCCCACTGCTTTGCAAGCCATGATCCGTAGAAAATGTATCCTACGACCAGCAAAGCGATAGCGGCAAGAATAATAATTAATGCCATCTTTTTTTTTCCTCCTTTTAGGAAATGAAACAAAAATTATAAAAAAACAGTCAGCAAGAAAAACAATTCCTTACAGACTGCATTTTTTCATGAATTTTCTGATAAAACCCTTTGTCTCGGCCCCCTGTCCATTGGAAAAAACCTTTCCGGATTTTAAATCAACAACAACCAGCTTGAAGTTGCTCCAGCCGTAAATCATGAATTTATATGTCTTTGAGTAGCGGATTTTTTTGACGTTTGCAGCAACGTCTTCATCAGCACTGTCACAGACAACTATAACCGTAACATCAGAATTCCTGTGTCCGTAATAAGGTACAACATCTTTCAGCCCATCTTCCCAGGCAAGCTTTGCCATGTCAGAAAGCTTTTCCAGCGACAGGTTTTCTTCAGCTGCAAAGTACAAGTGTTCGGTAGAATCAATGTCTGAAAGTTTTGCGGAATGAACAAGAAAATACTGTTCAACATGAGAAACAAATTTTGCCTCGGCTTTGAACGGCGGAAGAATATTTTCTGAAATCAGATCGTAATATTCTTTATATGAAGGAAGCAATTTGTCCAAAAACTCAGATGATGTCATTTGTCAGAATCCTTTCCATTTTTCTTCTTCTCGGGACAGACAAGAATTGTTGCAGGTGATTTCTGCTTCAGTTCTTCCAGCAGCAGAATGCCGGCTTTTGCACCGGGAACACTTACAACTGCCACTTCCTGGTCTTTTGAATTATGGATTACAAGATTTTCAACGGGAAGATCACCTGATGCGCAGCACATTTTTGCCGGAACAAGCAGAACCCTGCGATATGCTCTGAATAAATCAGTATATTTGATGTAATATGTTTTGAAAAAACGTTTGAAAAAAAGACATTTTTCACCCAATCTGATTACACCAATCTCGTGACCGGATTTGTAATCCTGAGACAACACCTTTGTTTCTTCAACTGATTCTTCGATCGGATAAAATTTCATGATTTTCTCTGAACTTAAAAAATATTAAATTTCTTTAATATTTTTTCAGATTATACTCCACATATCAAAATTTGGCAATATGATTTCAAAATTCCGCACTATCGGACGGATTTTTTTACACTTTTTAAAAAACCGCAGTATAATATGTAAAGAAAGTTTTTGGAGTTAAAATATGGAAAACATCGATTCAAGTTTTTTTGTGGCAGATTCCTCTGTGGCCGCATCTGTTGAAAACCAGCTTTCAAACACTTATTCATTCAAGCAGGTCGGCTCTCTTGCCCGCTTCACAGAACCGGTTTCAGGCGAAAGCACACTGGACATGGTAGCAGAAATGTTTCAGGAGCAGCCGGAACTTCAGGCAGTCCCTGTAGAAGAATTTGATCACGTTATCGGCGTTATTGACCGCAAAACTCTTGCAGCCGCCACCAATTCAGCATGGAAGCGGCTTACTGCAAAAAATGTGGGTGAATACGTCCAGCGTGTGAACACAGTTCTTTATGCTCAGGATTTCATTGAAAAAGTCCTTCAGAAAGTTTCTGCAATCAACAGAGAACATGGCGTCGTATTTTTTCCTGTTTTCAACAGCCGCAGCTTTTTGGGAATCGTTTCTCTGGACGACTTTCTTGAAAGGATTGCAGACATCCGCGAACAGGACCTGCAGAAAGCCAGCGTAATCCAGCAGAATCTACTGCCCCATGATGATGATTTTGCACAGCTGCCTTTCAAAATTACTGCATGGAACAAGATGGCCAATGCTTTGGGCGGAGATTTCTATCAGGTGGAGAAGCTTGATGAAAAGAAATATCTTGTTGGCTGTTACGATGTTTCCGGAAAAAACGTTGCCGCATCACTTCTTACAATTGCTGTCGGCTCTTTTTTCCGCACTCTCAAACTGCTGGACAAATCACTTAAAGATCCTGTACAGATTATTTCCTTGCTGGACAAATACCTTAACAACACTGTTCCGGTGGGAAATTTCATTACGGCCGCCATCTGCTACGCTGATTTGGAGCGCGGACAGCTTTATCTTTACAACTGCGGACACACGACTGTGTACATAATGTTCAGGGATTCTGCAGAAGACAGCAATGTAAAAGTTGCTTCAGTCAAACCGGGCCTGCCGCCGCTGGGAATGGGCGCTGTTGCAGAAAACCTTGCTGCTGACAAAGGTCTTGATCCTTCACAAAAGCCATACGTCGCACTGCCCATAAAAGCAGACATGCATCTTTCGCTTTATTCAGACGGCTTTACGGACATGCAGAACGATGACGGAACCCGCTTTGACGATGACAGGGCAAAGGATTTCTTCATGAAACTTTACAGAAAACCGGCGTCAGAAATAAAAGATTCCGTAAACGACTGTGTCACCCGGTGGATTCAGAACGCAATGCTTCCGGATGACGTAACCGTTCTTGACATCCGTTTCTGATTCATTCGTTTTTTAAAGATCCGTCGTCGTTGATTTTTGTAACACCCATACCACGAAGTATTGCAACACCGGCACGGCGGATACGGTCCAAAGCTTCGTCTTTGGTAATCTCAAGATCACCGCTAGCAATAAGCGAAGCCATTCCGTGAGTAAACAGAACGACTGTCTGCATGAAGAAAAGTGTGTCTTCAAAGGACAAAGAAAGATAAACGCTCAACTGTTCGCAGATATGACGGTTTCTGTCAGAATTCAGCATGGTTGCAAAACCGGCATGTTTCTTCTCCCCTTCACCGCTCATTCTCAGGAATTTGAAAAGGTTCGGGTTTTCAATCGCCAGTTCAACATAAGCAAGACCGACTTTTTCGTATGACTGAATCGCATCCGCATCATCAAAATTCATTTTGTCATGAACAGAAGCCCATGCTGCTTCTGTCAGTTCCCGTCGAAAGTTTTCCATGTTGCCGAAATGCCATGAAATAGGTTGTGTCGAGCATTCCAATTTTTTTGCAAGGGTACTAATCGTAATTGCTTCGTAACCTTCAGACTTAAGCATGTCCAAAGCAGCTGCAAGGATTTTTTCTTTTGGAATTTTTGGTGATGAAGGCATCTTTCTCTCCGATTATTCTTTTTTGTTTTTATATCATACTATTTATAGCATTTTTATTCAAATCTGATTTTTTCGGCTCGGACTTCCTACAAGAAGTTTTATATGTTATTGTTGAATCATGTCAGGAAATACATTCGGAACAATTTTTAAAGTCACTACTTACGGAGAAAGCCACGGCGTTTCTTTAGGTGTTGTTATAGACGGAGTGCCCGCAGGCATTCCAATCAGCCCGGAACGGATTCAGAAAGCTCTGGACCGGAGAAAACCGGGAAAAAAAACTGATTCAGGCACAAATCATGCGGTAACTGCCCGTCAGGAAAGTGACGCCATGACAATTCTGTCCGGCGTTTTTGAAGGACTTTCAACAGGAACCCCCATTGCAATGAACATTCCCAATACAAGCCAGCACTCATCTGACTACGGGAACCTTGCAACCACATTCCGGCCTGGACACGCTGACTATACTTATGATCAGAAATACGGAATCCGTGATTACAGAGGCGGCGGACGTTCCAGCGGTCGGGAAACAGCTGCCCGCGTTGCCGCAGGTGAAGTTGCTCGTATGGTTCTGGAAGCAGTTTTCCCCGCAGAAAAACCGGTTGTTACAGCTTACACAGCAGAAGCTTGCGGCATCAAAGCCAAAAAACGTGATTTGTCTGCAATTGAGCAGAACATGATGCGCGCCCCTGACAACGAAGCCGCCGAAAAAATGCAGGAAGCCGTTGCAGCATTGGCAAAAGACGGTGACAGTGCAGGCGGAATCATTGAATGCGTTGTTACCGGCATTCCGGCCGGACTTGGCGAACCTGTTTTTGACAAACTGGACGCGGAACTTGCAAAAGCAATGCTTTCAATCGGTGCGGTAAAAGGCATAGAGTTCGGAGCCGGCTTTGAAAGCGCCCGCATGAACGGCAGCACATGGAACGATGTCATGCGCTGCAATCCCGACGGTTCAAAGCCGCAGTTTCTGACAAACCATGCAGGCGGCATTCTGGGCGGTATTTCCAACGGCAACAGCATTGTTTTCCGTGTGGCGGTAAAACCTGTGCCCAGCATTTTCAAAGTTCAGCAGACAGTAGACAAAGAAGGCAACAATGTTGATCTTCAGATAAAAGGCCGCCATGACGTGTGCCTTTGTCCCCGCATCGTTCCGGTTATTGAAGCAATGACTGCCATTGTCCTTGCAGACATGGCTCTCCGTCAGAAAAACGCCCGCCCCTGAGTCCCCTGACTCCTTTCAACAAAAAAAAAGCTGTCTTGTAACAAAGTGCACCGATTGCAGGCCACTTTGACAAGACAGCTTCATTACTGAAAAATCAGTTTATTCCAGAGTGGTGATTACCAATAGGAATTGTACAGATCTCCGTATGCTCCGTAAATGTCACCATATGCGTCCATCAGTTTTTTTGAAGCGTCCAGAGCATCTTTTGCTGAGTTTCCGTATGTGCTTCCGTAAACGTCTCCGTATGCATCGTAGATGTCACCATAAGCATCCATCAGTTTTTTTGAAGCGTCCAGAGCATCTTTTGCTGAATTTCCGTACATGCTTCCGTAAACGTCACTGTATGCATCGTAGATGTCACCATAAGCATCGTAAATGTCGCTGTATGCATCATAATAATCATTGTACAGATCATTGTAAGCGTTGCCATATGCATTATAAACGTCGCTGTATGCATCATAATAATCATTGTACAGGTCGTTGTAAGCGCCGTAATAGTCATCGTACAGGTCGTTGTAGGCATTGCTGTATGCATCGTAGTAGTCATTGTACAGATCGTTGTAAGCGCCGAAATAATCATTGTACAGGTCGTTGTAGGCACCGTAATAATCATTCAGTGTGTCAGAATAGTCGGACCAGTAATCATAAGAATAGTCATTTCCGCTTGAAGAAGCAGCTTTTGCTGATGCTTTCTGTGCGTTTGCATAAGCACCTGTTTCGTCCAAAGTACGTGCAAGACGGAATCCGACAGTATCAGAATAATAATCGGGACTATCACAATCCCATTCCTCAAGAAGGCAGGAATATGCAGAACCATAATAGTTTCCACCCAAAACATATTTGCTGTAATATCCATAGTCATCAGATACCCATTCTGCAACATTACCGTTCATGTCATAAAGACCCAGAGCATTGGGAAGTTTTGTTGCAACCTGATGGGTTCCTACAGATGAGTAACCGTCATACCAGGCAAGATAATCCAAATCATTTCTGTCATCAGTTCCTACGTATTGATATTCCCAACCGCCTTCATAACCGCCGCGTGCTGCCATTTCCCATTCGGCACGTGTAGGAAGACGGAATCCTTTTTTGGAAAAATCAGTATTTACAACAGCGGATTCAATTTCATCTATACCCCATCTGTCTCTCTCAATCTCAGAGATTTCATAAACACATTCACTTTCCCCGAAAATCAGTTTGGTAAGTTCATTACAGAAATAAACTGCATCATACCAGGTAACCTGCTCTACAGGACGAAGGTCCTGAATTTCGTTATTGCTGGGATTTGCATCAAAATAACTGGGGTTTTTCAGCATTACGTCGCGGTACAGTCTCTGTGTTACTTCAGTAGGATAGATTGCATAGCCGTAAAGTTCCGTAACACCCTCTTTTCCGGCAAAATCTTCCAGAACACATTTTTCGTCAGCAGGGATTACTACAACTTCATCAGCGCAGAAAGTTGCTGCATCCAGTGCAATCTGCCATGCAGCATAAAGACTGACGGCTCCGGCTGAATCAGCAGAAATTTCTGATACAGGTGTTCCGGTGAATTTCTTATCCTTGAACCAGCCTTTGAAAACATAACCTTCACGTGAAGGTTCACCAAGCTTTACAACTTTTCCCTGTTCATAAGACTCGGGATTTGCTGAATTCTGAACGCCACCGTTCAGTTCGTAATAAATTCCAAAAGATGCGGCACTGTCACGGTTCATTCTTTTGGGCTGAGCAAAAGCAAGACCGGCGCAGAACAGCACGCACAAAAGTGAAGCACAAATACGATAATTTTTCATGACAAAAATATCTCCACAAAAAAATAGACTCACGGCATTTTCTGCCGAAAAATTTTTACCGCAAAAGCCGTCCGATTGCAAGACAGTTTTGCGGTATGATGCGGTATGAATTGAAAATTTTTATTTGATTGTCGGTTCAACTGTACAGGCGTCCAGATCGGCACAAATCTGTTTTTTGTCCATTTTGCGTCCGATGAATACCATTTTTACCATGCGGTCACCCAGTTTTTCGTCCCAGTTTTTTGCAAACTCAGGGTCTGATGCCAAAGCTTTTTTAATCTGGCTTTTGGGTGCAGTTGCCATCCAGTCTCCGGAATAACCTGCTGTAATCTGACGGCCGGCCTGTTCCAGAATGTAGGCAGCATCATTGTCATCGGCAAACCACACGATTCCTTTTGCACGGATAACAGTATTCGGCCAGTCTTCGGCAAAGGCTTCCAGTTTTTCCCGGTCAAAGGGACGGCGTGAATAGTACACGAATGTTCCGATTCCGTATTCTTCGGCCTCACCTTCTCCGTGATGGTGATGATGGTGGCAGCAGTGACCGTGTTCATGGTCGCAGTGTGAATGATCAAGTCCGTCGTCATCGTCATCATCATCGTGGTGGTGATGTTCGTGCTCATGTTCATGTTCATGATCATGCTCGTGGTGGTGATGCTCGTGTTCATGTTCGTCGTGGTCATCATCATCGTCGTCATCGTCATGACCGGCATCGTGTTCTTCCAGTTTTTTGATCCATCCGGCAGTAGAATAAACTTTTTCAAAATCAAAACTGTTTGTTCCCAGAACATCAGACATTTCAACAACGCCTTTCTGGGTCTCAATCATTTTTGCACCTGGCTGCAGAGTTTTTACAACAGCCTTGACTTCATCCAGCTGTTCCTTGGAAACAAGGTCGGTTTTGTTGATGAGAATTGTATTGCAGAATTCAATCTGCTGAATCAGCAGTGCTTCAATATCTTCTTCATCAAGATCTTTTTTGAGAAGCGAATTTCCGCTTCCGAATTCGGAAACAAGACGTGCTGCATCAACAACTGTAATGATGTTGTCCAGTTTGCAGACTGTAGGAATTGAGCGGTCTCCGGTTTCTCCGGAAAGTGCCATGATTGTCTGAGCAATAGGCATGGGTTCGCAGATTCCGCTTGCTTCAATCAGAATGTAGTCAAAACGGCCGTCTTTGCACAGAGTTACAATCTGATTCATAAGATCTGTCTTCAAAGTACAGCAGATACAACCGTTCTGCAGAGGTACGAGAGAATCCTTGTCTTCTTCTACAATACTTGCGCCTTTGGCAATCAAATCTGCATCGATATTAACTTCTCCGATATCATTTACGATAACGGCAACTTTGTAACCCTTCTGATTGTTAAGAATGTAATTCAAAAGAGTAGTTTTTCCGGCTCCCAAGTAACCGGTGAGCAATGTTACAGGAATAAGATTCTTCTTCATGATGAAAATATAGTCTTTTTACAGAATAACGGCAAGTTGAAACAAGCATTCATACTTGCTAAAATCAGGATTCAAGGATTATTCATGACTTCAATCAATTACGACCATTATTTTGACTGGGCTGCAACCGCCCCTGCCGACGGAGAAATACTCCGTTCCGCCCTGGAACAGTCTCTGGAACTCACTGCAAATCCCTCCAGTGCACACGCTGCAGGAATTGCAGCCCGACACGCACTTGAAGACGCAAGAAAACGCTGTGCAAAACTCCTGGGTGTCAAAGAAACTCAGATTTTCTTTACGTCAGGCGGCACTGAAAGCGACCAGATTCCTTTGCTCGCACTTCTGCAGCGCCCTGTCAAAGGCAGCATCATCATCAGCAATATTGAGCATCCGGCAGTCCGGGAACAGGCACAGACAATGAAAAACTGCGGATGGCAGGTTATAAACGCCCCAAGCAATGAACTTGGAATTATAACTGCAGATGCAGTCCGTGCAAAACTTCGTGATGACACGGCACTTGTATGCATCATGGCTGTAAACAACGAAACCGGTGCAATCCAGCCGGTAGAAGAGATTGCAGAAGTCATTACCGAATGGGGAAAAGGACGCAAAAAGCCAAAATTTCATGTTGACGGTGTTCAGGCAGTTGGAAAAATTCCCGTCAACCTGAAACATCCGGGGATTGACAGTTTTTCTTTAAGCGCACACAAAATTCGCGGGCCCCGGGGAATCGGACTCCTTTATCTGAAAGACCGGATAGAACCCTTTTTGCGCGGCGGCGGTCAGGAAAGCGGCATCAGAAGCGGAACAGAAAATCTTTTCGGGGCGCTTGCTCTGGCATCATGTCTTGAAAAGTATGCAGTGCCGAATCCGGAACAGTCAGAAATTGCAGAACATTTTGTAAAAAAACTGGCAGAAATGTCTTATTGTCACATTCTGCCTGCGGGCCGTCTTGAACACCCGGAACTTTTTTCACCAGGTGTAGTTCAGGCAAGCTTTGACAACATTCCCGGAGAAGTCATGGTCCGCGCATTAAGCGAAAAAGGCTTCTACATTTCAACCGGTTCAGCCTGTTCGACGCGCAAACTCAGCCGTCCTATCCTTGCGGCTATGGGAGTTTCAGAAGATGTGGCACAGAACGCAGTGCGTTTTTCCTTCGGAAGCCATACTTCCCCGGCCGCTGCAGAAGAACTCCTTCAAGTGGTGCGCCAAACAGCAGAAATGTTCAACTGATTGCTTTATTTTTTCTGGAATTCTTAAACAAAAAAGCTGCTTCCCTGCGTTTAATGGCGCAGAGTAAGCAGCTTTTTTGTTTGCTCCCCCCGAATCACGGAAGGAGTTGCAATTACATCACATTATTTCAGTCTGTAACCAGATCAGCTGTGTAATCTTCAGCTTTAACTGTCTGTGTGCTTTTTTCTTCATCAGAAGGCTTCCAGTTTTTGCGTGTAAGCGCAATGAAAGAACTTGAAATGAAGATTGAAGAATAAGCACCGCTCAGCATACCGATCAGCAGAGCAAGAGCAAAGTCTTTCATGCTTCCGGATGTGAAGATGTACAGAGCACCGACAGCAAGCATTGTTGTTACAGTTGTAATGATTGAACGGCTCAGTGTCTCAGACAGAGAAATGTTCAGAACTTCTGTGAATTTCTTGAATTTGATGATGCGGATGTTTTCACGTACGCGGTCAAGAATAACAACAGTTGCGTTGATTGAATAACCGATGATTGTAAGAATTGCTGCCAATGTGGTGGAAGTGAATTCCATCTGTGTAACAGAAATAAAAGCAATCATGATCAAACTGTCGTGGATAAGAGCAATAATTGCACCGAGAGCAAAGTCCCATTTGAAGCGGATTGCTGCGTATACCCAAATCAGAGCAAGTGTAATGACTGCCAGCCAGATTGACTTGGAAGCCAGAGATTTTGAGAACTGAGAACCTACAAAGTCTGTCTGTGAAACAACAACATTGTCAGCACCATATTTTGCTGTAAATGCAGCAAGAATTGTGTCCTGAATGTTTTTGCTTGCAGCTTCGTCAGATCCGTCATCACCGGCACGAATCTGGAATGTGTTTTCAGATTCAGTACCTGTCTGCTTTACTGAATAATCGTTCATTCCTGCGAAAAGACCGCGAACTTCATCAACGCTTACGGCTTTAGGATTTTCAGGAATGTAGTGCAGACGGTAAGCAGCAGAAGTCAGTGTGGCTGATTCTGCAGAACTTCCGAAGAAGCCCTGTGCTGCAACACTTGAATCTGCTTTTGCTTTTGCTGTAACACCTTCAACAGTATTCATTGCTTTTACCATGTCGCCTACAGTTGCGTAGTCGATATAACCGAATGAACGTGTTTCGTTTGCAGAACCGACACCTGTAATAATCAGGTCGATTCCCTGTGCATCAGTTTCCACGGAAACAGTAGAAGAGCCAACATATGACAGTTCAATGGCTGTAGGTGCAATCTGCACGGATTCAATCATACCGGGTTTGAAATCAATACCGAAGTTGATTCCCTGAATGCAGAAAGAAACAATACCACCAAGAATCAGAACAACGCTGATGATGACAGCCGGAACAAAAAATTTACTGAATTGAATAAGTTTCTTCATTATTTGATCCTCCAGCTGATGCTGACTTTTTCTTTTTTGCCTACGTCAGTTCCAAAGTCAAAGATGAGGCGTGAAACAACCAGAGCGGTGAATACTGAAGATACAACACCGATTGCCAAGCTTACGGCAAATCCCTGAATTGTTCCTGTTCCCAGCTGAGAAAGGAAGATAGCGGCAATGAATGTAGTGATGTTTGAGTCCATGATTGCCCAGAATGCGCGGTCAAAACCGGCACGTACTGCAGCAGCACGGCCTTTTCCGTTGCGCAGTTCTTCTTTGATGCGCTCAAAAATAATAACGTTGGCGTCAACTGCCATACCGATCGTAAGAATCATACCGGCAATACTTGAAAGGGATACAGTCAGGTTGAAGGCAGAAAGAATACTGAACATCATGTAAAGGTTCAGAATCTGAGCAACAACAGCGTTGATACCTGCACCTTTGTAATAAATCAGCATGAAGATCATGACTGCAACCAAACCGATGATCAGAGCCATCAGACCTTCTTTGATTGCTTTTTCACCGAGAGATGCACCGATAACCTGCTGGCTTTCTACGCTGAGCGGAACAGAGAGCCATGCTGTCTGCAGAACTTTCTGCAGGTTCTGAGCTTCTTCAAGACCGAATCCGCTGATTGCAACCTGTCCGCCGGGAATGGCTTCACGGATGCGTGCATAAGACTTGACTTTGTCATCAGAAACGATGGCAAGGTTTTCGCCTACATGAGCTGCTGTAAAGTCACCGAAGATTTCTGCACCTTCGCTGTCCAAAGTCAGGTTGACCTGAGGTGAACTTGTGATTCCGTCTGTACCGACAGCTGCATTTTTGATGTGCTGTCCGTCAAGAACGATTTCTTTCTTTACAACAAGATATCCTGTGCGTTCATCAAGACCATAGTCATCTTTCTGGTACAGTCCCATAACTTCACAGTCTGAAGGAATGATTGAGAGGTCAAGCAGTTCGCCGTTTGCAGTAAATGTGCGGGTAGGATTTGCAGCATAATATTCATTGAAAGCAGAAGTTGCGCTGTCATCAACAAGGCGGAAGTTAAGAATACCTTTACCCATGATGATTGAGTTGATGCGGCTTGCGTCTGCAGCACCGGGCATTTCAATGTAGATGCGGTCTTCACCCTGTTTGCGGATTACCGGATCAGAAAGTCCGAAACGGTCAATGCGGCTTGTCAGGGTTTCGATTGCCTGTTCCATTGCACTTGCTTTGAAAGCTTCGATATCAACATCGCCGCTGTCAAGAGATGCAAGAGCTGCATCCAGGTCTGCTTTTACGATGATGCTCATACCGCCTGAAAGGTCAAGACCAAGCTTTACAGAGTTCGTATAACGGCCTTTGTCTGCAAGAATCTTGTCGCGGTATTTGCCTTCGATAACGGAAAGCAGATCGGCTTTGTTTGCGAATGACCGAAGTACGTCACTTACAGTCATGTTTGAAGGTGCTTTCTTTCCCAGAGCCTTGTAGTTTTTCTTGGCTTCGGAAACAAGGTAAGCATAGCTTGAATCAAGTGTGGCATTCGGTGTTGAAGTATAGAGGTCCATAAGAGCCTCTACATCGGCGGATGCCTTGAGACTTGAGTAGTCCTTGATTTTTTCCAGTGAGCTGAGTGCCAGTGCCTGGTCTTCTTTTGTTGTCAGAGCGTACCAGCTGATTGACGGCCACAAGAAGGCAAAACAAAGAGCAATAACCACCAGAATAATCAATAAACGGTTGCGTTTACTCATAAATCAATTTCTCCGGTTTTATTTTTTTTCTTCTGTTGAAGTTGTTTCTGATTTTTCTTCTGCAGGAGCTTCGATTGTTTCAGCAGTTTTTTCTTCTGATTCTTTCTTCTCTTTTGCAGCTTTTTTCTCTGCCTTTGCTTCGGCAGTTTTGTCTACAATTACATTTGCAATTGCAGAGCGACTGAACTCGATTTTACAGCCGTCATCGACTTTAACCAAAACAGTGTGTTCTTTTGTTGAACTTACAGTTCCGTGAATACCACCGATAGTAACGACTTTGTCACCTTTTTTAAGAGCGGCAATCATTTTCTGTGTTTCTTTTTCTTTCTTGCGCTGCGGGCGAATCAGGAAAAAATAGAAAATGACGAAAATCAAAGCCATCATAATCAGAGTAGAACCAAGACTTCCACCCGGATCAGACTGCAACAAATAATTGAATTGCATAATGAATCCATCCTTTTTAAAAACTTTGCAGAATAAATTATCATGATAGTCTTTTTTAGTCTAGGGTTATCCACTCAGGAAGGGTTTCACTTGAAACAGTCATTTTATTCGTTTAAACTCCACCCGTTATGCTTACATCATTGGCACTTGTCTTTCTGCTGGGATTTTTCGGTGCAGGGCTTTTCAGTCTGATCAAACTGCCCAGAATCATCGGCATGCTATTTACCGGCATTCTGATCGGTCCTTTCGTACTGGATCTTCTTGATCCTACCATTCTGAACATTTCCGGAGATCTTCGGAAAATGGCTCTGATCATCATACTGATTAAAGCAGGTCTTTCGCTTGACATTTCTGACCTGAAAAAAGTCGGCCGTCCTGCAGTACTCATGTCCTTTCTTCCTGCCACTTTTGAGATTCTTGCTTTTTACCTTTTTGCACCGTCAATTCTCGGCATTTCAAGAACTGAAGCCGCAGTCATGGGAGCCGTTCTTGGCGCAGTTTCTCCGGCCGTCGTAATTCCCCGCATGGTCAGTCTTATGGAAAACAAATGGGGAACAAAAAAAGGCATTCCCCAAATGATCATGGCCGGTGCTTCCTGTGATGACATTTTCGTCATAGTGCTTTTTACTGCGTTCCTGTCAATTGCACAGGGCGGAAACGTAAGCGTAATGGATTTTGTCAACATTCCCGTTTCAATCATTCTGGGAATCCTTGCCGGAATTCTTGCAGGATTCTGCCTATCGTTTCTTTTTGAAAAATCCTTTGATTCGGGCCGGAAAATCAGAAACAGCACAAAAGTCGTCCTGATTCTTGGAGTTTCTTTCCTTTTGATTGCAATAGAAAACTGGCTGTCAGAAACTGTAGCTCTTTCAGGCCTGCTTGCAGTCGTTGCCATGGCATGCACCGTAAAAATCAGAAGTGCTAAGGAAGTTTCTGCAAGACTTTCCCAGAAATTCGGAAAACTTTGGATTGCCGCAGAAGTTATTCTTTTCGTACTTGTCGGTGCTGCAGTGGATATCCGCTTCACATTGGATGCAGGCCTTGCCGCCGCAGCAATGATTTTTGTAGCCCTTGCAATCCGTGCACTGGGAGTTTTTCTGTGTCTTCTCGGCACTCCCCTTTCGGCAAAAGAACGTCTTTTCTGCGTAATTGCATATTTGCCGAAAGCCACAGTTCAGGCGGCAATCGGGTCTGTTCCTCTTGCCATGGGCCTTCCCTGCGGAAAACTGGTTCTTGCAGTCGCTGTTCTGGGCATTCTGATTACCGCCCCTCTCGGCGCAATCGGCATTGATGCAAGTTACAAACACTTTCTTACGAAAGATGAATGATTTTTTTTCTGCAAACTGTGCTTAGGGACTGATGTTTTACAGACCCTGACTCTGCATTATCGCTTTAACCTGTGAAATTGCGACGGTCTGTTCTTCGTTTACTTTTGACTGAAGTTCCTGTGCTTCTATTACATCCAATACCTGACGGTCAAGAAGTTCCCGCGGAATAGTGTAAAGAACATAAATTGAATAACTGTCGTTGTATTGTTTTTTTACGTCAGGATCGTAGCGTCTGACCTGAACCCACCAGTTTGCAACTTCCCGTGCACCTGAAAAACTTGTATCGCAAATTGTTTTTACTACTGATTCAAAGTAAGTGCCGTATGTTTCGTCAGGAGAGCCGGAAGACGCACCTGTAAACAAAGCGGAAACTCTGCTGGAAACATTTCTGGCAATGTCCTGCGGAATGTCGAAATTCTTTGCCCAGACAAGGCCTGCGTTCAGATTTGAAACATGTTCTTCTGCAACAAAGCAGTAATCGTCATGATAGTCAGACAGTTTTTCAAGACCTGTTATTCCGGACTGAATGTATGTGTCGACCCAGACGGGAAGTGTTGAAATGCCCAATTCTGTCCCTTTGTGATCGAGAATTTTGGATTTGGCCGAACTTTCCAGGTCACGGGGTTCCGGGTCACGTGTACTTGCACATCCTGTGACAAGCATAGCTGCTATGCAGAAACTGCATGCAAATAAAGTAAATTTGTTTTTCATATCATACTCCTTTAAAAACACCGCGTTAGCGGCGAGCCATGGAAGGCGAGAATATTCAGTTTGAGAGCGCAACGCGCGAGCAAACTGAAGTGCTAAAAGTTGCAAGGACGTAATTCTTTTAATACCCCTGCAAGACGGCTGATTTTGTTTCGCAGCCTCGGTTATTTGAACACTCCTGAATCACCAGAATGTCACTTTGAAAAAAAAATTACAAAGATTTGCAAAATCTATTGACTAAAAATCTCCGTTTATATATGATACTAAACATCACGGGGGCGTAGCGAAGCTGGTTATCGCGTCGGCCTGTCAAGCCGAAGATCGCGGGTTCGAGCCCCGTCGCTCCCGCTAAACCCATCCTAGTGATGGGTTTTTTTATCGGGCAATAGCGCAGCTGGTAGCGCGCCAGGTTCGGGACTTGGAGGTCGCGGGTTCAAATCCCGCTTGCCCGACTTGTAAATCCTTATAAAATAAGACTTTACGAATTTTTCTTACGCTTGTTAAAATCCAAAAAAACACGATTGTGCATAAATTGTGCATAAAATCTTGAAAAAACTTTTGATCCCTTCTTCTTTTTTTTCTGAATTTCTGTCATTTCAATACAAATTTTTGATTTGGAGACTTTTGTCATGAAAATGGAAACAGAACGACTTATTCTTCGTGAATATAGTATGGAAGATTTTGATTCGTTGTATGAAATTCTTTCTGATGCGGAGACAATGCAGCATTATCCGGCTCCTTTTGATGAAACACGTACGAAAAACTGGATTTTATGGAATCTGGACAATTACAGGGAATACGGATACGGTTTGTGGGCTGTTGTGCTTAAAGAAACAGGCGGATTGATCGGAGACTGCGGAATCACAATTCAAAATATTGACGGAGAATTTCTGCCGGAAATCGGATATCACATCAACAAAAAATATTGGCGCAGGGGATTTGCAAAAGAGGCTGCCCGAAAAGTCCGGGACTGGTTTTTCGCAAATACGGACTATAACGAGATTTATTCCTTCATGAAGTATACGAACATCGGTTCTTATTCCACAGCAATTGCCAACGGAATGAAAAAAGTTAAAGAATACCCCGATCCGAAAAATGAGATTTCATTTGTTTATTCAATAACAAGGGATGAATGGGAGAAAATCATTCCCTAATGTTTTTGGCACAGTTTGCACAAAAAAAAGCCGTTCCAAAAGTGGACTCAATCAGTCTTCACTCAAGGAACGGCTTCTTTTTTTTCAGATCAGATTCTTTCGATCAGCGGGCTTTTCCGCGTTTCTTTGAAGTAACATCGAAAATTACTGCCAAAAGAAGAACAAGACCTTTTACAGCACGCTGCCAGTTCATATCAACACCGAGAATTGACATACCGTTGTTCAGAATACCCATAAAGATAGCACCGATAACAGCACCACCAACAGTACCTGTTCCACCGTATGCTGAAGCACCACCGATAAAGCAGGAAGCAATGGCGTCCATTTCGTAGTTCTGACCGGCTGTAGGAGCGGCAGAGTTAAGACGGGCTGCTACAACAAGAGCTGCAACACCGGAAAGGAAACCCATGTTTGTGTATGCAAAGAACATAACATTGTCTGTATTTACACCAGACAGGCGGGCTGCTTTCTCGTTACCACCGATAGCATAAAGGTAGCGTCCGGGAATTGTATTCTGTGTAAAATATCCGTAGCAAAGAACGATGATTGCAACCAGAACCAGAACAATCGGAATACCTTTGTCTCTACCGAGAAGAACACTCAGTGCAAGAATAACAGCACAAAGAATTACCTGTTTTGCAATGAAAGAACCCAAAGACGGAACTGCATAACCTTTGTTCTTTTTACTTGCACGTCCGGCAAAGCCCATAACCAGAATCACTGCACAGATTACAACAGCAACAACCATTGTAACGATGAAGGTAACCATTGCGTTGTGGTCAACCAATGCATAGAATTCTGCATCACTCATGGAATCTGTTGTCTGTTTCAGGAACAGATTGGGCAGATAGCTTGAAAAAATGTTCATGTACTGAGAAGGGAACGGAGAAATTGTCATTCCGTTCAGAACCAGCAATGAAACACCGCGCCACAGAAGCATACCTGACAAAGTACAGATGAACGGCGGAATATGGACATAAGCAATCCACAGACCGTGCCAAGCACCGACCAAAGTACCGATAACAAGACAAAGAATGATTGTGGGAACTACAGGCCAGTGCATATTGATGATCAGAGTACCTGCAACTGCACCTACGAGACAGACGATTGAACCGACAGAAAGATCGATGTTACCACCGGTAAGAATACAGAGAAGCATACCGGTTGCCAAAATAACAACATATGCGTTCTGATTGATGATGTTGGTAATGTTTGAGGGAGCAAAAAGAGAACCTTTGCCCGCCACTGAAATCAATACCTGAAAAAGAATGATTACTGCCAGAAGGACAAGAATCATTGTGTTGCCTTTTACGGCTTTTTTTACAGATTTTAATGCATTCATTATTGTTTCCTCTGTTTTAGGTATATTACCTGCAAGAATTGATGATACAGGTCATGATTTTTTCCTGATCTGCTTCTTTTGCGTCCATTTCCGCAATCATACGGCCTTCATTCATGACATAAATGCGGTCACTCATTCCGAGAACTTCAGGCATTTCTGACGAAATCAGGATTACGGATTTTCCTTCAGCAACCATTTTGTTGATGATACAGTAGATTTCGTACTTTGCACCAACGTCAATACCGCGTGTAGGTTCGTCAAGAATCAGAATGTCAGGATCTGCGAACAGCCACTTACCAAGAAGAACTTTCTGCATGTTTCCACCGGAAAGAGTACCTACGTCATCAAGAACAGATGCACACTTTGTATGCATTGACTTGGCGGTTTCTTCTGCAACCTGTTTTTCTTTGTCAAAGTTGATGATGTAATGCTTTGAAATTTTTTCAGGTTTTGCAGCAGTTGTATTCTTTGTGATTGATTCAGTCAGAATAAGACCATTTCCCTTGCGGTCTTCAGTAACGTATGCAATTCCGTTTTTGATTGCTTCTTTAACATTGGGAAGTTCAATCTTTTTTCCGTTCAGAATGATTTCACCGGAAATGTTTGAACCGTAGGATTTTCCGAAAAGACTCATTGCCAATTCTGTGCGTCCTGCACCCATAAGCCCTGAAATACCCAGAACTTCACCTTTCCTCAAGTTGAAGTTGACATCATCACAAACTTTGATTCCGTCAAAAACGGGATGATCAACATTCCAGTTTTTGACTTCAAGACAAACTTCTCCCACATTGGAAGTACGTTTTGGGAACCGGTCAGTAATGTCACGTCCGACCATTGCAGAAATAATGATATCTTCAGAGAAAGCATCAACTTTTTTGTCCAAAGTTTTGATTACCGCACCGTCACGGATAACAGTGATTTTGTCTGCAACGTAGGAAATTTCGTTCAGTTTATGTGAAATAATGATGGAAGTCATGCCCTGTTTTTTGAATTCAAGCATAAGGTCCAACAAATGTTTTGATTCTGTTTCGTTTAGGGAAGCAGTAGGTTCATCAAGAATCAGAAGGCGTACCTTTTTTCCCAGAGCTTTTGCAATTTCTACCAGCTGCTGTTTTCCGACACCGATATCTTTGATAAGAGTGTGGGAAGATTCTTTCAAACCGACCTGAGCAAGCAGTTTGTCAGCCTGATCATAGGTTTCTGCCCAATTGATACGCGATGCTTTTCCCCGTTCGTTTCCCAGGAACATGTTTTCTGCGATGGAAAGCAGCGGAACCAGTGCCAGTTCCTGGTGAATAATTACAATACCCAGTTTTTCACTGTCTTTGATTTTCTGAAATTTACAAATCTCACCGTCATAGATGATGTCGCCGTCATAGGTGCCGTAGCCGTAAATTCCGGAAAGAACATTCATCAACGTAGATTTTCCGGCACCGTTTTCACCGCAAAGAGCGTGGATTTCACCTTCTTCAACAGTAAGGTTTACATTGCTCAGAGCGCGTACACCGGGAAACTCTTTGGTGATATTTTTCATTTCCAATAACGCTTTTGCCACTGGAATCTCCTATTTTTTTTCTGTTTTGAACAGTCTCTTTTTTTGTTCTGAACAAATCATTGCAAAACAAAAAACTTAAAAAAAAGGCAGGACCGGCTTAGAGTCCCGCCTTTAATCATTGCTTAATCAGCTTTTAATCTCCAAGCTGTTTTGTTGTGTAATATCCGGTATCAATCAGCAGTTCTTTGTAGTTGTTGATGTCACCGAATACGGGGTCACAAAGGTATGAAGGAATGATTCCTGTTCCGTTGTCGTATGTTTTTGTGTCGTTGATGTCAGGTGTTGTTCCTGTAAGGATTGCGTCAACCATTCCAACAACTTTTGCAGCCAGTGTACGTGTATCTTTGAATACTGACATAGCCTGTGTTCCGGCAATCATGTTCTTTACAGAAGCGATATCGCAGTCCTGACCTGTGATGATCGGGAAGTCTGCTTTTGTGTAACCTGCAGCAACCAGAGCGTTTGTAATACCCAATGCGCATGAGTCGTTTGAAGAATATACAGCATCAAGTTTTGTTGCACGGGGACCATAGTTGTTTGATGTGATCAGGTTTTCCATGCGTTTCTGTGCTTCTTCTGTTGACCAGTTGAGTGTTGCACACTGTGCTTTTGCTGTCTGTCCTGAGAGACAAACCAGAACGCCGCTTTCCAGGTAAGGAGTAAGAACGTCCATAGCACCACCGAAGAAGAAGTTGATGTTGTTGTCATCAGGTGAACCTGTG
>JAKSTU010000019.1 GCA_024402435.1 Treponemataceae bacterium | reverse complement strand
TGGCTCGCCGCTAACGCGGGGTTTTTATAGGAGTTTATATGAAGATTTATGATTTTGACGTAAAGACACAGGACGGAAAAGAACTTTCACTCAAAGAATACGAAGGTAAAGTTCTCCTGATTGTAAACACTGCAACCGGCTGCGGATTTACTCCCCAGTACGACGGACTTCAGGATCTGTACGAAAAATACAACAAACAGGGATTTGAAATCCTTGACTTTCCCTGCAATCAGTTTCTTTCACAGGCTCCCGGTTCAGACGACGAAATCCATTCTTTCTGCACAGGCAGATATGGCATCACTTTCCCCCAGTTTTCAAAAATCGATGTAAACGGCGACAATGCTGATCCTTTGTACAAGTTCCTGAAAAGCCAGAAAAAAGGAATCTGCGGAACACAGAAAATCAAGTGGAATTTCACAAAGTTCCTCGTAAACAAAGATGGAAAAGTTATTGCCCGTTTTGCACCTACTGTAAAACCTGAAAAAATCGATGCTTTCGTAGCAAAAGCACTTAAAGGGTAACAAAACCCGTCAGAACACACCAAAGATTCAAAAGGAGATTAAACCATGACACACAAATTCAAGACATCAGATACTTGCGCAACACTCATCACATTTGACAAAGACAAAGACGGAGTTGTAACAAACATTGAATTCACCGGCGGATGCAACGGCAACCTCAAAATGCTTGCAAAACTTCTTGACGGAATGACAGCCGAAGAAATCCATGAAAAACTCAAAGGAAACATTTGCGGAAGAAGACCCACTTCCTGCGCAGATCAGCTGGCAATCGCCGTAATGAAATAAACGCCCGCAAAACTCGTCACCCGAAAAAAAAAGCGCAACCTGTGAAGTACAATGCACTGCATTCCAAAACTTCATCAAGTTGCGCTCTTTTTTTCTGCCCGGCAAATCAAAACTGAAAAATGCGGGCAACCGCTTATTACAGCAGAGCCTCCAGATCCATTTCACCGGCAACACAAGGAACAGTGATTGCCCAGTTTTCCAGAACCTGAGGATGAACTTCGCCGAAAATACCGATTGTCTTTCCGTCTTTCAGGATTGAAGCCTGACGGCCGGGAATGAACCGGGGATCATTTGCTTCTGCAACTGCATACTCATGACCAAGGAAGTGGAGCAGTGCAGCAACTTCACTGGCAGCAGTGTTGAAGTTTGCATCTCCGCTGGCAGTTACAAAACCAAGATTCTGGCGTGTGCGTGTTCCTGTATTTTCTTCCTCACAAAGGAATGCAACTTTTCCGGTCTCAAAAATTTTGTGGGGATAAACCGCATTTCCTGAACCTGCTTCAGCAGAAAGCAGAGAAGGAATGATTGACGGCCGTACGAACTGATAGTTTTCGCTCATCGGGTTTGCAATTTCAATAACACCGTCGGCTGTAATGTTCATTCTGTCAATGTAGTCTTTCTTTGAACCGAGATAGTTGAAAATCATTTCCTGGTAGCCCATACCGACCATCAGTTCCTTTGTCTTGCGGCTCAGAAGAGTAATCGGCAGAAGGCGTCCGATTGTAAAATCTCTCGGGCGTTCAGGTGCAAAGTTCGTAAGATCTATACCCATCATTACATCTTCAATAACGTCCACTTCATGCAGAAAGTCATTGCGGTAGGCTGGGGGAGTCAGTGTGATTGTTTCGTTTCCGGCTTCACCTTTTGCAACGGCACTGCAGCCCATGTGTGCAAGAGCATCCACAGCTTCGCAAGCAGTCATGTCAGTTCCGAGACGTTTGTTTACAGACTTGATGTTTGCATCAGTTGTTGTCTGGAAATAATAGGGTGTTACAACGTCTTTTCCGAAACCTGTATCATAAGGATGTTTTACCAGAACAGGCAGAATAGTGTATCCGGCATCAACAAAGTCACATGCAACAATGTTTGTTGCCAGCATCAGGTTTGCCATGTCATCACCGGTCATCTCAACCATCAGGTCAGTATCACCCACTTTTACGGCACCCAAGGTTGCACTGTTGATGATGGGAGCCATGGACATTACTTCACCTGTTGAATCCCGGAGCAACGGGAATTTTTTTGCATCTTTAAGAATCCAGCCGTATTCTTTTCCTTTGGGATGTTCAGAAAGAATCTGGCGGCATGTCATCGGTTCCGTGCACTGAAGCGGCACAAAACTTGTGGTGTCAGGATCAACACCGCCGTAAGTTACAGGCCAGGAAAGCTGGGCTGAGCGGTAAACACCCATGGAAATTGACTTGCGTTTGTGACCGAAGTTCCAGCAGAGCTTTTCCTGTGTCTGGATAATATCCAGAAGCATGGGCTCATCAATGGGTTTTCCGGAAATAACGAAAGCTGTCATGAAAGGACGAACTTCTTTAACGGATTCTTCTACATTTACAACACGGTTTCCGTAGTCCTGATTTTTTTCTGCTGTAGAAAGAAAAGAAGTATAATCGGCAGAAACACCGGTTTTGTGAACACGCAGAGCACGTGAAACACCGGCAGTTGACCACAGGTCAGGACGGTTCGTGTCATTCAATTCAATTTTGATTACGCGCTCGTCTTCGCTCTGAGTCATATCAGGTTTTTCGTCAAGTTCAGCCTTGGCGCAAGTCAGTTTTTGTTCAAGAGTATCGTAGTCGTATTTTGTTCCCAACAGGTTAAAAAAAAGTTTTTCATTAACTTCAATTTTAGGCATAAAATTCCCTCTGAATGATGCAAGATTTTTTCATTATATCAAACACTCAAATCCCGTTCAATAAGCGATTTTTCAGACCGCTTCTGTTTCCAGAATCTCTGATTTGTGCTTAGCACCCAATTCCCTTATGTTCTGTTCCAGTGAATTTTCCTGATGTTTTTCCGCATATTCTGCAAGATCAATGGAAAACCGGTTCATGGAAAAATGCTGGAAAACAAAAACCCTGTCAAAAACTTCGGATCCTTCATAAGCCCTGCAGAGACTTTTCTTATAATCCAGAAACAGACCTTTCCCTTTAAGTTCAGAATAGCCTACAAGCCAAAGCCCGCATTCATCTTCCTCATTCAAAGCAATGTGGAGTTCTGCAGTTTTTTCCGCCATCCATTTCTGGCTTGATTCAATCATTTCCTTTACGGCAGCACTTCCGTTCTTCAAAAGATAATTCAGTTCCTTGGTTTTAGCGGTATGAAGAGGAGTCTTGTTCAGTATCACCGCATTTTTTCTGAAATCTATGCCCAATCCCCCATTGCGCCGGAAAAAACCTTCAGCAATTTTTCCCGCCTGTCCCACAAGATAACGCTGATTCCTGTCGCGCTGCTCGTCTTTTCCGGGATTGTCTCCGATTACAATCAGTTTTATTTCATCCTCCGGCCCTATCTCGTCCAAAGCCCGGTTGTACACAAGAGGATGCTCCAGTTCATAATCAGGCACTCCGTCTTTTCTTGCAGCCTCTTTCTGCAAAGAAACCAGTTCCTTCATCAGATCCGATTCACTTTGCCAATTTTCAATCTTTTTTCTCAAATCTTCACGGAATTTGCAGAAAGTTCCGTAAGCCTTTTCTTTCATCTGATTTTTTCCTTTGCTGCTGTCATGATTATTCCGCTCTGTCCTGAGGGCCCGAAAAAGCCGTCAAGAATTCCTGCTGTTTCAAAGCCGGATTTTGCATAAATCCGTCGGGCAGCGGTCCATTCTTCGTTTACCACAAGAATGCATTGTTTAATTGCGGAATTTTCCTGAAGGATTATGTTAAGTGCATCCATAAAAAAACTGCTTCCGGTGCCTTTGCCGCAATATTCCGGAAGCAATGCGAATGAAGAAATATAAAGTGTGTTGCCCGTTCTGCAATGTCTGGCCCTTATTGAATGACCAAGTTCAAAAAAACGGGCATCAAATTCCTTTCCGGCAGAGAATTCGCCAAAAGGTTCCATTTTCCATATTTCTGCACAAAAATAGCCTGCAACTTTATCGGTTCCAGGCCTGCTGATTTTGTCCGGCTCTGTCAGGACAAAAAAACCGTCTGCAAAAACTTCTGCTCTTTCTGCAAAAACTTCTGCTTTCTCTCTGATTCCGGGCATAAAAGCCGCATTTTCCACAGCCATTATACCCGAAAGATCAGCCTGTTCCGCTTTTCTCAGAACCAGCTTCCCGTTCATCAGCAGATAATTCCCTTTGTAGAAGGAATTGCCCCGCCGCGACGCGCATCCACTTCGACAGCTTCTCTTATTGCCCGTGCGGCAGCTTTGAAAAGACCTTCCATCTTGTGGTGGTCACTGCGGCCGCGAAGTGTGTCCAGATGCAGATTGCAGCGTGCAGTGCTTACAAAACCCTGCCAAAAGTCCACAAAGCAGTCTGTCTGAAAACTGGAAGCCACACCGTTCTGACCCACTGAAACCAGAGGAATTCCGGAAAGATCAGCTTCACAGACCAGATAAGGGCGGCCGCCGAAGTCTACAGCGGCACGGCACAAAGCTTCATCCATGGGATAAATGCAGCTTCCGCTTCTGTAAATGCCGGCACAGTTTCCCAATGCCTGTGCAAAAGCGGAACCCAAAGCAATACCGGTGTCTTCAATAAGATGATGCTGATCCACTTCCAGATCGCCGGACAAAGTTCCGGAAAGATCAAAAAGTCCGTGTTTGCACAACGCGCTGAGCATGTGGTTCAAAAATCCCACAGGACAATCCACCTTGTATTCGCCGGTGCCGTCAAGATTCAGCGTCAGCTTGATCTGTGTCTCTTTTGTATTGCGCTCAATAGTGGCAGTTCTGGACATAAACTCCTCCGGTTCAGGCCATTACTTTGCGAAGATCGTATTCCAGAATGTCTGTTGCGCCCAATGCTTTGAGTTTGGGAAGCAGAACAGGAACTTCGCTTTTTTTGACTGCAATTTTGATTGCATAACCGTCGTCGCCATAAAGAGGAGAAATTGTAGGACTCTTCATTGAAGGAAGACCTCTTACCAGATCCTCAAAACGTGCGCGGCTTACGTTCATTTCAAGCATTACCCGGTCACGGGCATCAAGCACTGCCTCAAAAAGCATTTTCAGTTCCATGATTTTCTGTTTTTTCTCAGGATCTGCCAAAGCTTTTTTTGAAGCAAACATACATGTGGAACTTGTAATGATCGTGTCTACAATGCGGAGTCCGTTTTCAATCAGTGTGCGGCCGGTTGCAGTATTGTCAACAATCATGTCCGCATCATCCGGCGGGAAAACTTCAGTTGCTCCGTAAGTGCGGATTACCTGAGAATCAATGTTTTTGGATGCAAGCCAAGATTTTGCAATGTTTTCGTATTCTGTAGCAACAATAATGTGCTGTTTTGTAAGCACCTCATCACTGATGTTGTTGGGAACTGCAGCAACAATGCGTACCTGGTCAAAACCTGTGTCCATGATTTCTTCAACATCAGCACCGGTTTCCTTGATCCAGTCGCGGCCGGTAAAACCTACATCGTGGCTTCCAAGCTCAAGCAGTTTGCCGATGTTCTGCGGCTTCATAACCTTTGCTTCCAAATCATCCTGATTCACTGTGGGGCGGTAAGCACGCTCCGGCAGTTTTACAGAAATTCCGGCCCCTGTGAACAGGCTCACTACATTTTCATAAATGCGTCCTTTCGGAAGCAAAATCCTAAGTTTTTCCATAATGTTTCTCCTATTTCCTATTGCAAGCAGACCGCAAAAGCAAAAAAAAACCGCCCCCCCAACGTTTATCCGTCAGGAACGCGGCTTGTTCTATTGCAAATGCAGCAACAAACGCACAACTCCTTACCGGATTGCCTCATGATGAGAATGATGGTGATGTGCGTGCAAATGTACTAAATTCATGATTTTATTAAACATCAATTCTTTTCACTGGTCAAGTGCCTGTCTTATTATTGAGGGGGAAAGCCTTCCCCTGCGGCCGCACTCTGGAAACTTCGTTTCCGCCGTTGCTTCCTACCCCTTCTGCGGGGACACCCCGCAACGCCCCGTTTTTCATGCAAAACACAATTTAAGTGTGTCAAATTGACTCTTTTGCATGTAGTTTTTTGACACACTCTGTCATTTTTTCCCCAGCTTCAATCGAATCATCCCGCCCGGGCAATTTTTATCCTTTTTCTCCGGCTTTTTTCCGGGATTTTTCTCTGATTTTGCCCAAAATCAAGCCAATTCATCAGTTTTTAATGTTTTTTTCCTCTCAAAAAAAGTTGGCACGGTCTTTGCATTAATAAAAGTGTCAGGTTGAAAGACCTGAACATAACAAACGAATCAAAGCTATAGGAGGCTTTCATATGAACACATTATCATTCTTCAATCCCCGGTTTACATCAGATCTTTTCGATGTAATTGACAGAAACTTTTCAGACATTGCCTCTGCCGGCGAAACTCATCTTGCTTCACCGCGGGTAGATGTTTCCGAAACAAAAGACAACTACGCTCTTGAAATGGAACTGCCCGGTTACACAGAAAACGATGTTGAAATCAACCTGAAGGACCGCGTCCTCTCAATTGCAAGTATCCAGCTTAAGGATGCAAAAGACAAAAAAGCGGAAAATGCCGATCAGGACAAAACTTACCTGATCAAGGAACGCCGCACCTGCCAGTTCAACCGCAGTTTCACACTTCCTGAAGACATTGATTCTGAAGGTGTAGCTGCTTCTTTCAAAAACGGTCTTCTGACCATTACAATTCCCCGCCGTGCCGAAACAAAGGCCATGAGAATTGCAATCAGCGCATGACAATGATTTGTCCTTTGCAGTAAGCGCAAAAGCGAGTTTGAATCAAAGGCTGCCTTTTTACAGCCCCGCAGATTCCAACTCGCTTTTTTTTTGTGCTTCTGCTAAACTGACTTTCATGAAAACGCTTTCATTGATTATTAAAGATTCTGACGGCAATGTACTTGCTTCAGAAACTGCAGAAAATTCAGTAAATATGGTTTTTTCAGGAGAATACCAGCCTGGAACAACAATCACTTTTTGTGCGCCTCTCGGCACTTTTGCCTTCATCAAACTGGATGATGTTCTTGACGAATCCTTTGTCTACATGGGCGGAAACGAATATACCCTGACAATTCCCTTCGGCGAAAAAAAGTTTTCCTACAATCCGAAAACATTCGAAGGCGCGCTGCATCTGCTTTCTGCCCGTGTTGCAGAAGACCCGGCCGTAAAAGTTTACAAGAACCTGGCACTCAATGCCCACGACACGGCCGCCAACAGCACATGCTTTCCTCACGCTTTTGCCAATATTGAAACCCGCGGAGAATCTGTCTTTGCCGCACGCAATGCCATCAACGGCAATACGGAAAACCGTTCTCACGGAAACTGGCCCTACGAATCCTGGGGAATCAACCGGGATCCTTCTGCGGCACTCACACTGGACTTCGGGCGGACTGTAACAGTTGACCGGCTTGTTCTGGTAACCCGCGCCGATTTTCCTCACGACAATTATTGGACAAATGCAGACATCATCTTCTCTGACGGAAGCGTCATGCCTTTGACAATGCAGAAAAGTGTGGCCCCCCATCAGTGGAGCTTCGAACCGAAAACCATAACAGGCCTTACACTGTGCAACCTTATCAAAGATGAGAGTGATCCTTCTCCATTCCCGGCTCTTACACAGATTCAGGTTTGGGGCACAGAAGCAGTCTGATTACTGTTCCGGTTTTCTTCAGTTTTTACACAAGGTCCATAAGCTTTGTCAGCGCGTCTATCGTGTAGTCAGGCTTTTGGGCCAGCATTGCGTTTCTGTCACCGATTCCCCGGGTAAAACCGCAGGAACCGGTTCCGGCCGCCCTGGCAGCCATAATGTCCACCGCAGAATCTCCCACCATCATCGTTTTTTCCGCAGGTATTCCGGTTTTTCTGCATGCGGCCATAATCCCGTCCGGTGCAGGTTTTGTTTTTCCTGCACTTTCAGGTCCGATAATCACTTCAAAAAATCCGTCCAGACCAAAAAACTCAAGAATTGTTCTGCTGATTTTTTCCGGTTTGTTTGACACAAGTCCGATTTTTTTCCCTTTGTCTTTCAGAAAATCCAGAACTTTTTCCACACCGTCATAAAGTGTTGTGAATACTGTTGCATGAGCATTGTAATAATCTTTGTACCAGGATAGCACTTCTTCAAGTTTTTCCGCTTCGGCTTTTACCGCATCCAGACAACGGATTACAAGCATTTTTGCACCGTCACCGACAAAACTGTGCACCTGGTCTTCAGAAACCTGTCCAAGCCCGTAATGCTCCAAAGCAGCATTTACCGCCACGGCGATATCTTTTGTGGAATCAATCAGCACACCGTCAAAATCAAAAAGTATCAGCGAATATCTGTCCATTTTTCCTCACTCTTCTGTCGTTACAAGCATTTCAAAAGTCCAGGCTGACCCGGGTTTTGTAATGCATATCAGGCAGGAATTGCCGGTCCGCGTATATTTTGCTGGCGAAAGGGCGGCCAGTTTGTAGAAAGCGGAATTTACGTTTTCTGAATCCTGAACAACCTGCACAGAAACCTGATTCTCGGAGCCGTCAAAAAGCATGTAGACATTTTCCGTTCTCTGACGGCGGTCTGCAGTATAAGTTCTGTCGGCAATCAGCAGGAACGAACCGTCTGATTCCGGTTTTGAAACAAAAACATCTGTCACAGTATCAAGAAGATTGTATCCGTTGTAAATCAGCCGTCTTATTCCCGGACTGTTCCCGTTTTTGTCTGCTGATTCCCTTTGAACGGAAGCAGTCTCTTCCCCTGACAGTTCCTGAATCTGCTTCGTAAGGGCATCCAGTTTCGTGATTATTTCCGACAGCAGAATATTGTTTGCATAATTTGACGATGAAGAGTTGCCCAGAAGATCCGTCACATTTGATCCTGTAAGGCCGGAAAGAGAATAGATTGAAGACAGTGCTGAAGGATCAGAAACTTGGGACGCGGCAGAACCGTAGCCCAACATTGAAGACAAAGTGTCTGAATCTGAAGAACCGAGACCAAGAAGTGTCTGGGCTGTAAGCATCGTTCCGTATGCAGTTGCAGAAACCGATGAAGCATTCCCCGAAACCCCGCTGCTTTTATTGCGGTCACCGGTGCCTGCCCCGTTGTCAGCCGGTGTTCCGCTTACGGAAATTTGCGGCATTGTCACGGAAGGCATTGTAACTGATGATAAACTCACGCTGGGCATCTCAGGCATGGAAACCTGAGACCACAGAAGAGCCGTCTTTCCAAAAACTGCCAGTAAAAGACAAAGGGCAGATACAGTAGTCCGTTTCATAGATTTGAAAGGCTTTCTTCAACCATTTCCAGACGGGAAGTAAGCTGGGAAATAGTTTTTTCAAGGCGTGACTTTTCTTTTTCAAGACGGGTTTTCACGTCAACTTCTTCAGCTTTTTTCTTCATCATTGACCGGACCGTATCAGGACTTTTTCCCGACATAATCTGGTTCTGGGCTTCATCCCGTTTGTCAGGGTCTTTGATGGCAGAAACCATTTTCATGTTTTCAAAACCGATTGCCGGATTCAGATCCGAACCGCTGACTTTTGCAATGGTTTTGGCGGCAGAGCGGGGCAGACGCAGAACCCGGTCAATATAATCCTCATAACGGATATTTGCTTTTTCACAGAGAACATGAGCTTCTGCAAGTTTACGTCCGAACTCCAGCATGAGAGAACCGTTCTTTTCAAGATATTCTTTGCGGATTTCTTCCGTAAGTGCTGCCAGTTCAGGAGATTCATCCAGTCCGATCATATAAATTCCCTGCTGTTCAGCAAGTTCCAGAAGCTGGTGGAATTTTGCCCAGAACTCATTGTTGTGTGCACGGCCGGAACAGTTTGCAAGTCCGTTGGTTTCATTCAGTTTTTTTTCTGTAATCAGATGATGTGTATACTCGTGAATTGCCGTATAAATCATCTGATTGTCACTTTTGAAGTTCAGATTGTGCAGAATGATTTCGTGAGTTTCCGGTTTGTACAGTCCGTTGACTTTTTTGCTTTCTTTTCCGGACAGAGTAACTGTAAAATCGATTGAAGTATCTTCCAGTTTAAGCAGAGTTTCTTTTATCTGATCGTTGTTCATAAAATCCCCATTTTTTGCAAGATTATTGTTGCTGCAACTGTTGCAGCTGTCTCCGTACGAAGAACACGGTTTCCCATTGAGCAGGCGGCAAATCCGTTCCTTTCAAACAGATTCCGCTCATTGTCTGTCCATCCCCGTTCACTGCCGATTGCGGCAATCACCGGTCTGGTACAGGAATCAACTCCTGATTTTTCAAGGTATCCGAAAAGCGGACCTTCCGGCTTTACGTTGTCCAGCATTACCCGGACTGCTTCGCCGCAGTTTCCGGAAAAGCTTTCAAGGCAAGCGGCCACAGACTGATAAAGTTTCAGTTCCGGCACATGAGTGCTTTTTGCCTGTGCAGTTCCTTCAAGAAGGGCAGTGTAGGCCGCACCTTTTTCCACAATTCCCGAATCCATGTAAGATTTTTCACCCAGTTCAGTTCCGCAAAGATGAACCGCACTTACACCCAATCCCGCCACATCACGGAACAGGCGCTTCAGCTGTATGGGCCGCGGAAAGCCCACAATCAGTTCCACAGGATACAAAGGCTTTCCGTCTGATTCCGGTTCAAAATCAAAATAAAGACCGTTTTCTGATTCCGGCCCTTCATGACTTTCCCCTTTTTCAACACGGGTCAAAACTGCTTTTCCTGCCATTCCGCCCACGAGGCCGGCATCAAATGAATCTCCGGTAACTTTGTGCAGAACTTTCAGAATGTGCTGGGTTCTTTCATCTTTCACGGGCAGACGCACACTGCATTTTACCTCAGAATCTCTACCGGCGAGGATTTCCTCCTCAGAAAAAAGCACAATGTTCATTCTTTTATACAAAGTCCTTCTGGTGTTTCTTCAAGTTCAAAAAACACAGGGCGTTCATCAGGAGTTTTGTTGGGCTGATGCAGACTGATGAGCATTTTGCCTTCAAAGGTCGTAAAAATCATTCCATGTCCGCCATCTTTCTTGAAAAGCAGATTGTCGCTCTGTTTCCAAGGCCCCAGAACTGATCCGCTTTCAGAAACTGCATAACCGATGCAGTATCCTTCATAACCCACAGTGGACCACTGCATTACAAGACTTCCGTTTGTATGACGGTAGATATTGCAGCCGTCCGTAACATGGCATTCACCTTCAACACGCTGGTTCTCAAAAGGTTTGGACCAGACAGCATCGCTTCCGGCAAAAAGCAGCACCGGCTCTCCTTCCGCACACTTAAGGTCTTCTGACAGCCTTATGGCACAGATTGTTCCGTCTGCAATCTGAACCCATTCGTGGCAAAAAATCATCCACGGTTTGTCTTCTTCATCAATGAAAAGAGTTCCGTCAAGGCACATCCAGTCTTTTGGAGTAACAGCACCGTCACTCCAGGGCACAAAAGGACCTTCCGGTTTTTCCGAACGCAGAATCTGTGTTCCCCTCATTGAGCCTTCTGATTTTTCCCCGATAAATGAAGCCAGCATATAATATGCGTCTTTATAAAAATAAACTTCCGGTGCCCAGAAATTGTGTTTTCCCCAAAAACCTTCAGGAGGAACAAATGCTTTGAACGGTCCTTCCCAGTTTTCCAGATCGTTGCTTCTATACGTATCAAAACCTACACCTGGAGCCTTGTCCCAGCAGTCTTTGTCTGTCGTTCCGTACATAAAATAGGATCTTGTTCTGTCATCCCGCAGAATATATGGGTCTCTGATTTGAATCTGATTTCTTTTCATATCCTGATTATATCTACATTTTTTCTTTTCGTTAACTGACCAGATTACCTTGTATCACATTTTCCGATTTTTCGCACCTTTTTACGAAAACTTTTTCAATCCTTCTGTTCAAACTATTTTTAAGTTTGACACTGCATAAATACTTGTGTAGAATATTTCAGATGCTGATAAGCATGTATAACGAATAGGTGGTCTATATGAGCATTAACAACAATCTTATCCCTGGTTTTAATGACGAAAAAGATGACAGCTTAAAGATCAATCTTGAGAAAATCGAAAGCGTTGACAAGTGTATTGTCTTCTATTTGAACGGATATATCGATACTTATAATTCAAGCTACTTTCAGAAGTGCGTTGGAAAAGCTGTTGATGAAGGTTATGTAAACTTTATCTTCAATTGTTCCGCACTTAACTACGTTTCTTCAACCGGTATCGGATCTTTTACCGCTTTCCTGAAAATGGTAAAGCCCAAAGGCGGAGATATCGTTCTTCTTGAAATTCAGCCCAAAGTCTACGAGGTTTTCCAGCTGCTCGGATTCTCCCAGTTCTTCAATATCAAAGATACTCTGGAAGATGCTGTAGGATTTTTCAAACAGGAAACACCTTCCGGTGACGGACTGTTCCCCAAGATTTTTGCATGTCCTGTTTGTTCCAAAAAACTGAAGGCTACAAAGTCCGGACGTTTCCGCTGTTCTGAATGCAAAACGATTCTTGCCATTGATGTTACAGGGCAAGTTTTACTGGGCTGACAAAGCCTGTTGCTGCTGAAGACTGACTTTTTACTAGTCAGTCTTTTTTTTTTGCACTTTTCCCGTTCTCCAAATGTGGACAACTTGTGGAAAACTTTGTTGATTTCTTTTCTGAAACTTGTAATTCCTGAATTTAGAACAAGTTATTATTGTCAATAAAAATAAACGGAAAAAATTATCCTCTGTGCCAGGAGTTTGATTCTGTTTTTTAACTTATTGCAATACAAAGAAATACAATTCTGTGAACAAAACAAAAAAAGCCGTCAGCGCTTGTAAAATAAGGCTTTGACGGCTTTTTTCCGTATTTCTTCGAGTTTTCCACAATTGTCACACAGTTTTGTGAACAACTTGTGGAAAAACCCTGAGTTTTCAACAGAGAGTCACCAGAAGACAGTCATGGGGAGCCAGTTTTCCACTGCTGAAAGCATCTGAAGACAAACTGTTGCCCTTTATTCCGCAGGTTTCACCTGTCCACAGGTTTTTAGCCGCAGAAACATCCGGGGTTTCAATTCCTGCTTCTTCCCATAAAGCACAGACATCAGCTTCTTCTTCAGCCAGATTGAAGAAGGCAAATGTCCAGCCTTTTCCGCCCTTGTCATGTTCTTCTCCCGGCTGTGCCCAAACTGCATGGTTTTCGGAACGGCTTACAAGGAAACTGCCGCTGTTTTCCTTTGTCAGGCCAAGAACTGCTTTGTTGGTAAGAAGCTTTGCCGTAAAATCATCAAGCTGTGGCAAATCTGCTCCGATCATCAGCGGTGAGCGGAAAATGCACCAAAGTGTCATCATCGTGCGCTGTTCCGCCGGTGTAAAATTGGTCCGCCATTTTCCGTGGCCAAAACCTTCTCCCAGCATTCCCAGAGGAAGCATGTCACAATCGGGCCAGTTTCCGCCGCCCACATGATTCTGCCATACTTCGCAACGCTCGAACATTGCCTTAAGAAGTTCCCATTTGTCCCAAAAGTCATCCGTAATGCGCCACATATTGGCATATTTCTTGAGATGCCATGCTTTTTCAATGACAGCAGGTCCGGGAGACAGACTCAGTACCATTCCGCGGCCTGAGTGTTCAATGGCTTTTGCAATCATTTCAATTTCTTTTTCCGCAGAATAGGGATTGTGCGCATACATGTTCGTATTGCAGATGTCATCCACTTTCACATAATCCACGCCCCATTCGGCATATAACTCAAAAATCGAATCATAATAATCCTGTGCACCGGGTTTTGAATAATCTACACCGTACATATCAGGATTCCATCTGCTTATGGAATAAGGATTTGCAACAAGATCGGCTGTAACCGGAGTTCCTTCTTCAGTTTTTTTGTCTGTCTTTATTGCACTGTGGTTATGGGCCGCAATTCTCGGAATTCCCCGCATTATGTGAATGCCGAACTTCAAGCCCAATGAATGGATATAATCTGCCAAAGGCTTGAATCCTTTTCCACCTGCTGAAGAAGGAAATCTGTTCGGTGCCGGAATCTGACGTGAGTACTCATCCATGCAGAAATGGCTGAAAGGAATATACTGATAATCAGGATTCTTTTTTCCGGCGTCCGGATCTGACCACTGAATATCTATGACAATGTATTCCCAGCCGTATTCTTTAAGATTTTTTGCCATGTATTCCGCATTTGCACGGACCTGGGCTTCGTTTACCATCGTGTTGTAATAATCGTAGCTGTTCCAACCCATTGGCGGAACCGGAGCCACTGTATTCTTTGAGTACATTTTTCCTCCGTTTAACTGTGTATGTTTTGGTTTGTTTCCTTAACTTTATTCCACAAATCCATCAAGAGCAAGAACATTGATTTTTCCCCACGATTTGGTATAATTTTCCTGAGGAAATCATGTATTCTAGAAAGGTTACAACTTCACCCCGGTCAATCGTGAAAAACGGTTCTCCTGTTTTCGGATCCTTTTCAAATCCGCCTGCACAATTTGACATCAGTGACGTCCGCTTTCCTTTCGGTTTCAGTCCTTTCCCCAGTTTCATCACCAATCTCCGCATCAGGGGAAACATTTCCTATTCTTTTTCCGCAGACAAATTCGTAGGAAACATTCAGCTTTTTGATGCAAAATTCTTATGCTTTCTTGAACTCGTTCTCTGGGACAAATCCACAGGAAAAAAGCTTTCATACCGCTCAATCTTCGGAATGCGCCGCCTTCTGCCCAAAAACATGGACAAAGCAGTTTGTGCCACCTACAGCAGAAAACGTCATGTGCGCATCGGCTGGAACCGGGGCAAGAACCGTGTTTCAGTAAGTTTCAATATTTCAGGCGATTCTGTCCGGCCCGCAATTGACGGACTTCAGATTCTGGACACTGGACCGGATTCGGCTTTCGGCGGCGAACTTTTCTGCGTCCGTCCTGCCACAACCAGCAGGCGTTGCGTAGCTTCATGGTTTTGCGCCGCGCCTTTTTCCGGAAGACTTGCCAACAAAAAAACTGATACAGTATACAGATGCAATGCGCCGGACGGCATCGGTCTTCTTGACATGCGACGTGCCTATTACAAACTGCGCACCAAAGATGATTTTCTTTACGGAATGGACGTGGTCGGCGGCAAAACAATCTGTTTCCGCATGACTGCCACAAATTATGACGCTCCTGATGCAAATACCTACAATGAAAACGTTCTTTTTGCCGATAAAGAAATGACGCTGCTTCCGCCTGTTACAATCACCCGGCCTTACGGCATTTCAGGCAAATGGGTCATTCAGGACACGGAAAACATGGTTGACCTGTTTTTTACCCCAATTTCCGATAATCACCGCGTAGACAGCATTTTTGTTCTGCGTACCGATTATCACACGATTTACGGCACTTTTGAAGGTGATTTGCGCACAAGCAGCGGCGAAATATTACACTTGAAAGGCTTTACCGGCATCGCCAGAAAGCAATATCTGCGCATGTAACCGTGATTCCGGCCTTTTACAGAGGAATGCACTATGTCTGATTACGATTATTCTGCACCAAAAAAACCGGTCGCACGCTATGAACCCGGTGAACTGGAACGGACCAGACAAAATCTGGGAATTCTTGATCCTGAAGAAGCAAAACAGATGATCAAGACTCTCGGCGGTGAAATCGGAATAGAAAAATCAAAACCCATTGATGAATCTGCTCTTCCCAAACGGGACCGTGTATATGTTTCCCGCAGAAGTTCAGGCAATTCAGCAGGAAGCGGGTCCGCCGGTTCAGGCAGCGGCAGTTCTTCTTCTGATGACCGCTCCGCTTCCGCAAGTTTTTCCGCAGGCGCCGCTGGGTCAAAACCTGTAAAAAAGCAGTTTTCTCTTCCTTCTGTCTCTGCAAAAACAAAAGCAGACATGGACGAAGTGATGATTGCCTACAGAATCAAGCAGAAATACGGTTTTTTCGCAATGATCCTCAACCGCGCCCTTAACCGAACTGACAGAATTGCTGACTATTTCACCACGAACATTCTCCGGGGCATTGTTCAGCATGTTGCCGCTTTTGCCGAAGCTTTCCTGTCGCTTGTGCGCTCAGGCGGCCCCAACACGGAACAGCGTCTTGCAGAAGCTTCTTCCGTTCCTTACCGCATGGCAGCAATTGTCTCTGACTGGGACATTGCAGCCATTGAAGAAGAATACAAGAAAGTTGCCGTCAGACCTGCGGATGTTTCTGTCATCTCCCTTGTTCCTGTTGTCAAAGCCCTTTACCGTGCCATATATCCTCTGGCTTTTCTGCCCAAGGAACGGGGAGTGGAATCACTTAAAACCCTTTACAACGAAATCAAAGAAGATTCCATGGTTTCTGCAGAAAGGCTTCAAACCCTTACCCGTGAAGCAATCAATAACTGGCTTTTCATTGCAGATGAAGCTGTCGAAAATCTTTATCCCCTCGTAATGAGAATGTGCTGCACGGAACTGGAATCTTTCCCCGATATCCTCAAGAGTCAGAGTTCCAGAATCCTTTCTTTCCTCGGACTTACAAAGTATGACGTCATCATTCCGAAAAAAGAAGAACCGAAGCAGGAAGAAGAAAAGCCCAAACCGGAAGAAGAAGTTTCTGTCATAAACATTCCTCCGATTGTCCAGAAAGGACTTTCCGTTCTGGACACACTGTTTCCTCAGGCCGGCTGGAAAGACATTTCCACAATGCCTGACATGTATGCTTATTATCAGAACATTTACCAGTTTCAGGACGGTCTCAACTACGTGGACCCCAACAACCCGATGCAGATTGTCGTTGTTCTTCTCCGCATCATTGAAGACTTTTTCGTAGGCTGCAGAAACGTAATGTTCCGTCAGGAAATGACAATGGATTCCTCAAGCCGTGTCCAGAAAGCCCAAAGCATTTTTGATGATTTTGCTGAATACCGAGAAGTCCTCTTTGACCGCAAGTATGCACAGATGCTCAAAACCTTCATCAACAACATTTATGCAAACAGCGAATATGCATGGACGCAGTTCGGCAAAAAGGAAATGTCAAACATTCTTTGGTACGCACACAATCAGTTTCTGCCTTACCTGCGTTTTGACCTTACTTTCATTGACAAGCCAGCACCTGACACGGCACTGCCTTTCCTGAAAGACAATATTCCGGCTGTTCTGCGCTTTCTCAATTCAATCATTACACAGGCAGATGCAGCATACAAAGACAATCCTGAAGAAGCCGTCGTAACAGAAACTCTGGGCGCACAGAAATTGTGGGCACCTTACAAATTTGCCGTACCGAATCCTATTTCAAAACGACTGGACGTACTTTTGGGCGGAAAAGGCAGCAAAAATGCAACAAACCTCAATCTGCTCAAATACACGGCTTCGGTACTTGCTGTATTAAACTGGTGGATAAATGACAAGGGAAGTGCAGCGTATATGGAAGACGCCACAATTCCTTTCAGACGTGACATGAACGGAAAACCCGTTTTCAACGTGAACCTGGTTCCGAACCCCAATGATCTGTTTGCAGAGCGGCTCAAATCCATGGTTCGCGCAAAATCGGAGCAGGCTGATCAGACACAGCCTGAAACTCCTGCAGGGGAATGAATCAGAGCTGGCGGCCGGTAGCAAGTTTTTCCTTGAGCCGGTCCAGTTTTTTTCCTGTAAGTGAAGGTTCCTTTCCTTCAAGCATTGCCCGAAGATCAGCCATTTCTTCTCCGCTGAATTTTACACCGTCTTTCTGATGATTCTCAAATGAAGCCACGGCCATAGGCGCAACTTTCCGTGTAATCTCAAGAAGAACATCTGCATAATCACGGATTTCTTTCTGTGCATGACCGTCAAGACGCAGACGCAGAAAGTGGAACAGGTTGTGAAGATCAATCTGCCAATACATTTCCGTATACATTGAAAGAGGAAGATTTACACGTGCAAGTTCCCTTGCCAGTCCGCTTTCAACCATTTCTGTATATGTTGCATAGACAGCTTTCTGCCCTTCTTCCAGCTTCTGCTGAATTTCAGCGGCATACTGATGGGTAACAGGCTCTTCACTGCGGCCCTGCTTGTTGTCCGTGCTCTGTTTTGCCACATCCATATCGGCAGGAATGTAGAATTCATCCTTCATGATCGAATAACGTCCTGAAATTTCGTTCATGCGGGCAGTTCTGTGACGGACCCACTGGCGTGCAACAAAAATCGGCATTTTGAGGTGAAAAGTCAGAACAACCTGCTCAAAAGGAGAAGTGTGGTCGTGACGCAAAAGGTAATCAATCAGTGCTGAGTCTTCTCTGACAGTTTTTGTGCCGTCACCGTAACTTACACGTGCTGACTGGACAATACGTGAGTCACCGCCCAAATAATCTACAAGGCGGACAAATCCGCAGTTCAATACAGGATATTCTTTATCAAGGATAGCTTCAGCTTCCGGAACAATACAATGTGCCATTTATTTCCTCCAAAAATGTCTGACGCTAAGTTTAGTAGGTCAGAGCATTTTTTGCAAGAAAATCTCAGTGTCCCAGCTTTTTGAAAGACTCCAGCCGGGTTTTCAAATGTTCAATCTGAGAAGCATACTTTGTACTTGTCATCGTCGGGAACCGTTTCAGCCAATGTTCAATACTGTTCCTGCGTTCCGTGTATGATTCAATGCGGGCAAGCAGTGCCTGACTGATATGGGACTGCCTGTCCTTTGAGCGCTGACGTACAGCTTCGAACATTTCTTCCATGTTCTTGAATTTTTCGGCAACAAACCATTCTTCCGCTTCAAAATGTTCTTTGAGCGTTTCAGTAAATTCCTGCATTTTGGCAAGGTAAGTATTGAAGTTGACCAGTTTGTGCACTGTCACAAGAACATCGGCAGCAAGTACAAAACCAAGAATCATTGCCGCATACCGGACAACCTGATCAGAAAAAGATTTTACAAAACGCAGGATGAAAGGATTTACAAAATGGGCTGCAACCATTCCCATTATTCCGAACAGAAAAGAATTCAAAAGACAGACACGTCCTTTTATGTTCAGTTTGTAATGTGAATAATCCCACCATTTAGTATTGAAAAGTTTCTCAAGAATCCAGCTTGTAAGATATTCCACGGCACTTGTAAGCACCATTGCAAGCAGAAACAGAGGGATCCATGTTTCGGCAAAAGGATCCAGAACAGTCATTACAAGAACTCCGCCGAATCCGTAGACAGGACAGATCGGACCGTACAGGAATCCTCTGTTCACAAGCCTTTTTGCCGGAATGGAACAGTAAATCACTTCGGAAACATAGCCGATAGCACTATAGATCAAAAAAACCAGAAAAAAACGTGCAAAATCAAGTGAAAGCATGACCTTAGAATAATACCCGATTCAGAAAAAATCAAATAAATGATACATTTTCTTTCATGGCACCGACTGTAAAAGAAAATTTCTATTCCCTTCATCTTGAACAGCTCAAGCAAATCGGAGCATTGCCCCATAAACCCTCATTGCTTCTTCATGCATGCTGCGGTCCTTGCAGTTCAGCCGTGCTGGAAATTCTCGAAAAGTTTTTTTCCATTACTGTCTTTTATTACAATCCCAATATTCATCCCCAAACTGAATATGCCCGCCGTCTTGAAGAACTGAAAGATTTTTTGCCCCGCCGTTCTCCTTCAGGAATTCCGCTGCCTCTTGTGGAAATGCCCTATGAAACCAGGGATTTTTTTGCTGCCGTAAAAACTGATTCAGAACCGGAACTCAAAACCGAGCGTGAAATGGGAGAACGGTGCAGACGCTGCTATCAGTTCCGCATGGAAAAAGCCTTTGAATATGCACAAAGTCATGGATTTGACTACTTCACGACCACGCTTTCAATCAGTCCTTATAAGGATGCCCAAAAAATCAACATAATCGGCCGGGAACTTGCAGCAAAGACGGCAGAAAACTCTTCCAAGCCGGATTATCTGTATGCAGATTTCAAGAAAAAAAACGGATTTCTGCGTTCGCTGGAGCTTTCAAAAGAATACGGCCTCTATCGGCAGGATTATTGCGGCTGTGTCTTTTCAATGGAGAACAAATAAACTATATTTTGTGCATGAAGACAATCGATGAACTTATCAACAGCCTTATGGACTCTTACGAGCAGCAGGGTGGTGTAAACTTGTCAGAAAGCCACAATTACCCCAACACTGAAACAGTTGTTTCCGCACTAAAAGATTTAATTTCTTTGGTTTTCCCAGGATTCAAGACAGAAGAGTACATTGATGCAGGCAATCTGCGTTCCCGAACGGGAGAAAAAGTACATCGCGTTGTTGCCCAGCTTACCCGCGAAACTCAGAAAGCAATGATTTATCTGCGCGGAACAGCTGCTTCTTCCCATTGCATTTCTTTGGCCCAGCAGACAATTCTCAGCCTTATGGAAGAACTTCCCGAAATACGCCGCAAAGTGCTCCTTGATGTTGCAGCCGCTTTGGACGGTGATCCTGCCGCCCGCAGTTCAGAAGAAATCATTCTGTCTTATCCCGGACTTCAGGCTATCCTTGTGTACCGCATAGCCCATTTCCTTCATATAAACGGTGTGCCCATCATTCCGCGTATCATGAGCGAGTACATTCACGGCCAGACCGGAATTGACATTCATCCCGGTGCAACAATCGGCGAATCTTTTTTCATTGACCACGGAACCGGCATCGTAATCGGAGAAACTACCATTATCGGAGACAGAGTCAAACTGTACCAGGGCGTTACCCTTGGTGCCGCCAGCGTAAAAAAAAGCATGAGCAATAAAAAACGCCATCCCACGATCGAGGATGACGTTACAATTTATGCCGGCGCCACAATTTTGGGCGGTGATACTGTCATCGGCAAAGGAAGCGTTGTAGGCGGAAACGTCTGGCTTACCCAGTCCGTTCCCGCCGGAAGCACAACCATTGCGCGGCAGGAAACTTTATAAGCTTTGGGCCAGGCGGAAGCCCAGTCCGTTGAATCTTGCCTGAGGACTGTTCATTCCGCGGGTTGAAACAGCACAGCTGCTTGCATCCGCATAATATGAACCGCCTCTGAAAATGCGGTACTGCACTGAATCCGCAATTCCGTAGCACCATTCCCAAACATTTCCGCTCATGTCATACAATCCCAAATCGTTGGGCATTTTTGTTCCGACTTCATGAGTCTTGCTTCCGCTGTTGCCCAAATACCAGCCTGCCGTATCAAGAGCGGCATCTGTTGCGTTCTGGGTAAAGGCATCTCCGCCTGACACGGCCTGAATTCCTGCAAAAGCATTCTTCCAGTTTTCTGCAGTTTCATCACCGCCACGGGCCGCATATTCCCACTCAGCTTCCGTCGGCAGACGGTATCCTTTCTTTGTCAGGTCTGCCGTAACTGTTGCAGAAACAATCTGCTTTGAATTACCGCGACGAATGTCTTCCATTTCATAGACACAGTCACTTTCAGACATGAACAGCTTTGTAAGTGCATTGCAGAAGTATATTGCGTCATACCATGAAATGTTTTCCACAGGGCGTTTTTCCTGTTTCTCGCCGGCAACCGCATTTCCCGCAAAAGAAGAAGGACTTGAAGCGCAATTCTTGTCCAGTGCCATGACAGCGTTGTAAAGTTCCTGAGTTACTTCATACTGACCGATTGCAAAAGCATTCAGAGTGGCTGAAGATTCTGCAGTGTAAACACCTTTGAAATAGCTTTCATCACCGTTGTAGTAAGAATTCCAGCTGGAATCATCTTCTACAGTAACCGTTTTCGTATTGCCTGAAAGAATGATCGGTTTCAGTGCCGTCTTTGTCATTTTTGTAGTACCGAAAACAAAATCTCCGTCACCGGACATTTCATAAGAAGATGAGGATGTCCATCTTGCAGTAAATGTTCTGCTTTCAGTTCCGAAAGTTGTCGGAATCGTTTCTGACCATCCTGCAAAGATATTGCCTTCTTTGGCAGGATTTGCAGGCTTCAGTACACTGGCACCGTATCTTCCGCTTACAGAATTTGTTCCTGTACCGCCGTTCAGTGCAAAAGTGTATGTCACGACTTTCCGGTCATAATAGATTGAAACTGTTGTAGAACCGTCTGATTCAATCTTTTTCTGAGCAACAGCCTGAGCTGTAAAACCTGAATAAGTATTTGCTTTGGCTTCTGTCAGTTCTCCTGCAGTTCCTTCCAAAGTCTGAGTATCAGCTTCTGCTTTTGTATAACCTGAATCGCGCACATTCTGCTGATAGTGTTCAACAATGTAGGATGCCGTTCTGACTGTTTCCGCTATAGGAGTTTCCTCAGGTTCGGCTTCAACTGTTTCTTCAACAACTGTTTCCACAGTTTCCACGACAGCTTTTTCTGCAACGGTTACAATACAGACAGCAGTTTTTGCTCCGTCAAGAGTGGCTACCGCAATGGTGGCAACTCCGGGTTTTTTCGCTGTTACAGTACCGTTTTCTACAGTGGCAACGTTTTCATCACTTGAAGCCCAGGCAAGACCTTTTTCTGTTGCATTGGAAGGAATTACTTCTGCAAAGATTTCTGCTTTTTCGTCCGGAACCAGTTCCAGTTCAAGAGTATCCAAAGCAACTCCCGTTACTTCCACTCTAGGTGTTTCATCAATGAGTTCCGCCTGTTCGGCCGTATTTTTTTTACATGCTGAAATTGAAAAGATTACAACAAATGAAGTAATCAAAAAGAGATATTTTGTAATTGTTCTGTTCATAAAAGCCTCCTCTCAATCCGAGTCTCTTTCAATATAAGTTTAGCATATTTTATTTATATTTTCCAATGTCGGAAAAAAAAACGGCCCCAAAACGAACAAATCGTTCTGGGGCCTATGTCCCTGACCAGTTGTCAAGGACGTCTGGAGAGAGTACTAAAAAAAATTACTAAGTAAATCACTTTTTTAGCAACATTAACTTATACATTTTCTGTAATTTTGTCAAACAAAATATTGCATAAATTTTGAAAAATTTTTATTTCCATGGAGATTTCTTATCATTCTGCATATTTTTACTTGTTTTTTGTTAACCATAATGGTATATTGTCCCCATGGCAGTAAAAAAAAGCAAAATCTCCGTTGTCTACAAATGCCGTTCCTGCGGTTTTACACAGCCCAGATGGTTGGGCCGCTGTCCTGACTGCGGAGAATGGAATACTTTCGAAGAACATGTTGAAGAAGCCGATTCCCGTTTGCCCGGCAGTCCGGCACAAAAGACCCTTAAAGCCAAACCCGTTCCCTTAGTCAAAGTCAGTCCTCTTGAAGGGGAACGCCTCATGACCGGAATCGAAGAATTTGACCGGGTTTTAGGCGGCGGAATCATGAAAAGATCTGCTGTTCTTATCGGCGGAGAGCCCGGCATCGGAAAGTCCACGCTTCTTCTGCAGATGGCCGGAAAAGCTGTCAGACAGAACAAAGGATCCGGCAAAGTACTCTATGTTTCAGGAGAAGAATCCGCTGCCCAGATCCGTAATCGTGCTGACCGCATCGGTGTCAGCGCTGAAGACATTGAACTACTGTGCACATCAAGACTGGAAGATGTAGAGGATGCGCTCAATTCCATCAATCCAATATTCGTAATTGTTGATTCAATCCAAACCATCTGGTCCATGGAAGCAGGACTTGTGCCCGGAACGGTCAATCAGCTCAAGTATTGTGCCCATGAACTTGTAAGCTGGGTCAAAGAACGGGATTCCGTGCTTTTTCTTGTTGCCCATGTTACGAAAGACGGCACCATTGCCGGGCCCAAAGCATTGGAACATCTTGTAGACACAGTAATTTCTTTTGACCGTAACGATGAAAACATCCGCTTTCTTCGCACACAGAAAAACCGTTTCGGTTCGGTTGATGAACTGGGCATTTTTTCCATGGGAGAAAAAGGTCTTTCAACTGTCGAAGATCCTTCCGGCATGTTCATGATCCGCCGTGAAGGAGCCTTGCCGGCAGGTGTTGCTGTAGTTCCCGCAGTCGAAGGCACACATGTTTTCATGGTGGAAATTCAGGCGCTTACAGTTCCGGCAAAATCCTCAATGACACGGGTTTATTCTGACAACATTGATTCTGCCCGTGTAAGCCGTGTTGCAGCAGTTCTTGAAAAAAGGGCAGGTATCCGTTTCAGCGACCACGACCTTTACATCAATGTTGCAGGAGGCGTACGGCTTACCGAAAGCGCTGTTGATGCTGCACTTGCCGCAGCACTTTATTCAGCAAGAACGGATCTGGCCCTTCCGGAAAATTCTGCAATTGTAGGAGAACTTAGTCTTGCAGGAGAAATCCGTCCTGTCAAAAATCTGAAGCAACGTGCAAAAACTGCCCGCGATCTGGGCTTCAAAGTGGTTTTGGCACCTACAGACGGACAAAAACCGGATAATGTTACGGGTATTACGGATATAAAAGGACTTGTAAAAGCACTGTTCGGCTGAACTGGGGGAATTCAGGCGGCTTCCTCTTTTTTCGGGAAACCGCCGTTGTTTTTACATTGAAAGGGTAGGGGTATCAATCTTGTTCAGGATTTTGATCAGTCCCTGTTTTTCAATCAGATCGATAGGACGCCCTTCAATGAACTTTCTGGCTTCTTCTGAATAAGAACCTGCCGTAAAACAGATTCCGCGGCCTGTTTTCTGGTCACGAAGACGGGCATGGAAGTCACGTACAAAAAGTTCTCCGATGGCACCGGTAGTTCTGTAAAAACGGAAAATAACCGTGTCTTCCCATTTGGGAGTTTCAACTTCTGTAAGAATATCCGTATATTCGGCAGTTGCGTTTATGTCGGTAACCTTTACATAAGCTGATCTTCCATAATAGACAGCCACAATTTTCCGGCAAAGTGCAATAAAATCACTGTTTCCGGAAATAAGATAAACACGGAGATTTGAGTTCTGATTCAATTCCTGATAGCGGCTGATCAGAGAAAGAACATCTTTGTAACCGGGAACTGTTGCCTGAATGTCTTTGAGCACCGTCAATGCTTTGGGCATATCGGAAGTTGCAAGATAAGCGTGAGCCAGACGGTAACGGATATTCGTAAGTACGTCCAAAGGCGCATTAGTATGTTTCAGGCCGATTTCAAAATCCTGAATCGCTTTGTCATTCTGTCCGCTGTGTGCATGAAGGGTTCCGGCTGCCAGACATGATTTTGCACCGAATTCCGGATCAGGCCGCAGATGCATGAAAACTTTCAGAGCACGGTCACCGCTTCCGCTTTCATTCATTGCATCCGCCATGCTGAAAAGCAGTTCTTTGCTGTCAGGATTCAGATCCAAAGCTTTTTTCAAATACGGAAGACTTTCTCTGAAACTGTGAAAATGATACAAAGACAAACCCAAATAACTATAGGTTTCTGTCACTTCTTTATTGATTGCCAAAGCTTTTTTGAACAATGGAATGGCTTTGTCATATTCCTTGTTGCGAAAAAATGCCTGTCCGAGATAGAAGTTTTCTTCGAATCCGTCGGGATTCAATTTGCGTGCCTGATTCAAACCTTTGAAAGCATCATCCAGTTTGTTCAGTTTGAGAGCACAAATTCCCAGTCTCAGAGAAGCAAGACCAACATCAATCTCTGAATGGGCAGCTGCAATATTCGTCATCGTGTCATATAAAGGGAAAGCCTTGTCCCACAATGATTCCTGGTAATACAAATCTCCCAATGGAATCAGTCCCTGAGGATTATGAGAATCTTGGGCCAGCTTTTTCGTAGCATCACGAATAATATTCTGTCGTGTTTTCTGCTTGTCATTTCCCGAACGGTTTCTCTTCATGCCGGAAATGGCCACCAGAAGGGCAATAACGCCCACCACTGCTACAAATGCAATGAGAATCGGAATTACATTCATAAATTTTATTATCATCATTGTTCATGTTACTGTCAAGAAAATGGGTTTTCCACAACATTTTTTGTACTTTTCCACAAGTTTTTCCACAGTTTCTTTCTTCTTATTGCATTGACACAGGGTTTTGACTAAAATGCTTTATTATGAAAGCTACACAGACTCTTATTTCTACACTGCGCGAAGTTCCTTCTGAAGCAGTGATTACCAGCCACAAGCTGATGCTCCGTGCCGGTCTTATCCGCAAACTCGGCAACGGTCTTTACACTTATCTGCCTACCGGACTCAAAGCTTACCGTAAGGTAGAGAACATCATCCGCGAAGAAATGGACGCTATCGGCGCCATGGAATATAAACCGACCGTCGTAGTTCCAGGTGAACTTTGGCGCGAATCAGGCCGTTGGGACACAATGGGCGAAGGAATGCTCAGAATCAAAAACCGTGTTGATGCTGAACTTGTTGTAAGCCCCACAGCAGAAGAGGTTTTTACATCTCTCGTCCGTGATGAACTGAACTCTTACAAACAGCTTCCGATTGTTGCTTATCAGATCAACACAAAATACCGTGATGAAATCCGTCCCCGCTATGGTGTAATGCGCGGCCGCGAGTTCAATATGAAAGACGCCTATTCTTTCCACGCCAACCAGGAAAGCCTTGACGAAACATACGAAAAATTTGCTGCTGCTTACAGACGGGTTTTCAAACGACTTGGTCTTACAGTTATTCCGGTAAAAGCAGACAGCGGTGCAATGGGCGGCAACGGAAGTGAAGAATTCATGGTTGAAAGCCCGGTAGGTGACGATACACTCATCATTTGTCCTGAATGCGGTTATGCCGCCAACACTGAAAAAGCTGCATGTGCAAAAGATGTGGCTTTGGACAAAGACGGCAATCCTCAGATTCCCACCGCGCTTGCAATTGAAAAAGTTTCATGTCCCGGTGTTGAAACAATTTCCGACATGGAAACTTTCTTCAAAATGCCTGCAATGCAGTTCATCAAAGTGCTCATTTACAAAGTTTACAACAGCGAACTTGATCTCCGCACCGCACCCGGCGGACAGGCTTTCAAACGTGTTACCGATGAAGGCGGAGCTCCTCATTATCCTGAATGCTTCTTTGCAGTTGCCATCCGCGGTGACCTTGACGTAAACGAAGCAAAACTTGCTGCAGTTCTCAAAGCCAGTGCTGTTGAACTTGCCTGCGAAAGCGATGTTATCGGTTACTCAGGAGCACCCCACGGTTTTGTTGGTCCTGTCGGGCTTACCAAACTGCCGCTCCTTGCAGACCTGAGCGTATGTGAACTCAACGCAGACGGAACACTTTCCGCAAATGTCCATGACACAGTAACAGGCGGCGGCACAGCAGATGTGGACAATCTTCATGTTGAACCCGGCCGTGATTTCATGCCTTACATGACCGCAGACATCCGCACTGTTGTTGCCGGTGACAAATGCTGCAACTGCGGTGCTGAATATTACAGCAAAAAAGGAAACGAGCTTGGTCACATTTTCAAATTGGGTTACAAATACACAAAATGTATGAATGTTACCTTCCTTGATGAAAACGGAAAACAGCAGATTCCTACAATGGGCTGTTACGGAATCGGTGTTGACCGTTCTCTTGCTTCAATCGTTGAGGAACACAATGACGAAAACGGAATAATCTGGCCGATGAGCGTTGCTCCTTATCAGGTTTCTGTTGTTCCCGTAAAATACGAAGGAAACATGAAAGAAACCGCTGACAGAATTTATGATGAACTGACAAAGCAGGGCATCGAAGTTCTTCTTGATGACCGCAACGAAAGACCCGGTGTCAAATTCAAGGACATGGATCTTCTTGGTATTCCTCTCAGAATTGTTGTCGGCGAGAAAAATCTTCCCAATGTGGAATTCAAAGCACGCAAAGATTCAGAAAGTATTCTGCTTTCACCTGAAGCAGCTGTAGAAAAAGCAGTTGAAACAGTCAGAAGTGAACTTGCTTCTCTGAACGCATAAACAAATTCATCAGGACGGGGACTGTCTTTTAATATGGGGCGGTCCCTGTTTTTTTTCAGGAGATTTCATGAAAAGATTTTCTGTCTTTTTTGCTGTTCTTTTTGCAGTTTTCGCAGCATCCCCGCTTTTTGCACTGCCCGGAATTACACAGATAATGCCTGAACAGAACGGAGCTTTTGTGTACTACAGAGACACTACCTTCATTGAAGAAACCTATATCGGAGTTTTCCAATACGATTCTTCAACTTATGCTCTCCGCTTCTATTCACCTCAGGTTTCATCCGGTTCTTCCGACATAATTCTTTTTGTCACACTGAATCCTGAAACTGATTATGTACAGGTTCTGGGCGACAGCATTTATGGAACAGATTCCACAGAAGACACTGACAAAATCAATTATCTTTACGATCTCCTTTACGAACTTGCTTCACGCCGGAAAAAGCTGGATTCCCGGTATTTCGGAGAACCAGTAGTGGTTTCTGAAGATTATGCTGCTTTCAACGGCACAGTAACCATGACATTCCGTTACGACATTCCGCTTTTCAATCTGGAATCAATCGTGTCAGAAGAAGGGCTTCCTCTTTTTACACTGGTAGCAAAAAAAATCTCTGACACCACTGACTATGATTTTTTTGCTTTTTCCGGGATTCCGGAACTTCCGGACACTTTGAAGAACAGCGGTTCAATTCCTGAAAAATCAGCTGAAGAACTCGACCGGTCCTGGGAAATCTCCATTGATGACGGATCGATGAGCCTGTCTTTCATAGGCGGAGACGCAGTTCATTTTTTCAGTTTCATGGAATTTCAGGTTGATCCGGAAGATGATGTTCCTGCCCTCACACTTTTGGAACAGACTGCAATTATGGGCAGTTCAAGCACTTCTTCTTACTGGTCCTGCACAGAATATGCCGAAATCATTCTTGATGATGATTGTCTTTTCATGAAAGTTCCTGAATACAGTTCCGGTTCATGGTACATGCATTATATTCTCTGCACTTCTGTTGATGAAACTGCTTTTGCATTTTCGGAACTTACCGTAAGCGAAAAACTTTACAGCCAGAATCCGGCTTATTTTGATTCTTATTTATTCTGATTCACACAAAGGAAAATACACATGAAAAACAAACTTAACAAAGAACTTGCAGTATGCGGTCTTGATGCAGTAAAAGCTCTTGAAAGAAACAACTTTCAGGCAATCAACCGGCTTTATTTCAATGCAGAAAGAGCTCCTCTTTTCGGCGGTCTCTGCAAAAAACTGGCAGCTTCAAAAAAACCGTACAACCAGGTTGCTGACGATGCCGAACTTCAGAAACTCAGCGGAACTGTACATCATCAGGGAGTAGTTGCTTTTGTAAACCAGCCGGAAATTCCCCGCCTTTCAAAAGCAGATACGGATCAGTGGGTTGCTTCCGGAGAAAGTGTTCTTCTTCTGGATCACGTAGGAAACGCGAACAATTTCGGTGCAATCATCCGCTCTGCAGCTTTCTTCGGCATCAGGAACATTGTAATTCCCCTGGATGAAAGTCAGAGTTCCGTAACAACCAGTTCATATCGCATTGCCCAGGGCGGAATGGAAAAAGTGAATATTTACGGAATTCAGTCACCGGCTTTTCTTCTGAGCGACCTGAAAGACAAAATGGTCCGCTTCGGTACAGACGTACGCGGCAAAATCCCGATTTCAAAAATGAACGCCCTCTGTTCTGCAAAAAGATCCGACGGAACAGAATATAAAAAACCGGCCATTATTGTTTTGGGAAATGAAGAACACGGAATCAGTGCAGAAGTGCGTTCCAACTGTGACTATCTGGTTACAATTCCAACCCCGGCTGCAGGTGCCATTGAAAGCCTTAACGTGGCTCAGGCTGCCACAGTCATTCTTTACGCATTTGTAACAGAATGATCAGAAAAATCAAAAAATACTGTTTTTTTTGAGTCACAAATTATCGGGCTTTGTATTTTGCCCTTTAATTTGTGATTCTCTCATGCTATACTCTTCATTATGAACGATGAACTTTCGCCCGAAATCGCGGCTCTTTTAGCTCAGGCCTCTCAAGAATACGATTCATCTTCCTCAGCAGGTTCTGATCCTGTTCTTGATTTGACGAAAAATGATGGGCTTCCTCAAAAAGAAGAAACAAAAAAAGACAATGTTGATCTTACTGTCAAAGCATTCAATCCTATCCAGCAATTTTTTTCTGAAAAACCGAATCCGATTTTTTCAGATCCCACTTATTACAAAACTGCCCTTTCAGGTGAAAATGAATCTGCCCAAAAGCTTCATACTCTGCTTTCCAAATATCTTGTCTGTCAGGATCCGAAAGACCGCACAGTTTACCGTCAGCAGATGGTCAACGTTTATTGGGAATTCGTCAAATCACTTGGCCCAAAAATGAGCAAACCGGGAATTCCCATGGCAAAACGGATGCTCCTGCGTTTTGCGGTTGTTCTTCCCAGCCTTTTTACAGCGGAACAGAAACAGCTTTTTTCAACGGTTTTTGTTGAAAACACACATAATGAACCCATTTATTACCTTGATGAATGGTTCCGGGACATTGGAACCGGCGCCGTTACTTTGTCTGCAACGGATGAAGCAAGACCCCAGAAAAAAGCGGGCAGTGCTTCAGAGGAAGCTCAGCGAATTTCACAGTTGCGTACAAAAAATGCCGGAAAACTTCAGACTGCAGAAAATCTGCTTTCTGCAAAAGAAAATGAACGCGCAATGATAGAAACTGAACTCCGGTCCCGTGTGGACATTCTTTGTGATCATCCGCCGCTCATCGGGTTTGAGCCTCATCTTTCACCTTATTCAGAATCACAGAAACATCTGCTTTCAGAAATCAATGACAGAATGCGCCAGCTTCTGAAAATTGACAAGGGTATTCAGGCAAACTTGAAAGAATATCAGTCTGCAAAAGAAATTGATGACAGTCTGCGTTCAAAAATGGCATCAAATCCCTCTGCAGTTGAAGTCAGCAGTTCAGACGTTCTTACGGAACTTGAAACCGTACGCCAAATGTCAAAAATGACTGTCGGCCGTCAGGGAAACCATTTTCCGGTTTTTACACGGGAGTTTTTCCATTGTATTCCGCGTCAGACAGGTTTCAGAGAAAACGTCATCGATATGCTGGCATGGGTTGAAAGCCTTGACCCTGGCGTATTCTGCCGTACACACAAAAACATGGTGCACCGCATTGTTCCCTATGTCATTCTCGTGCCGACTTACGGTGACACAGGTTTCTGTTGGGAACCATTTGACCGCTATAACCGCGTAACCAGCCGAGGACGAATTGTCATTCCCATGTACCCTAAGAATCTCCAGCTTGCAGTTCTTACCGCAGTTGCAGATCTCCGCTGGCAGGTTGCAAAAGAAAAAGCTTCATACTACTGGATGGAAGAAGGTCTTACAGGACAATACTACCAGTGGATTGATTCCCAGAAACTCAAAGGTGATCTGAAAGAGTATTTCATCAACGATTATGTTCTTTGGATGACTAAAGAAGCAGAAGGTGTTCAGCGTCTGGACAAGCAGGTTCGCGGAATTTTCTGGCGGTTCATTCCTTTTGCACAGGACGTAAAGGAAAAACTCAAAACACGCAGTCTTGTTTATCAGGAACTGTACCAGAGAGACATAAACCGAAGCATGTCAGACGGTTATTGATCAAAAAAAAAGGCATCCGAAGCAGTTTTTCCGCTTTGAATGCCTTTTTTGTTTTCATCGGATTCAGTTGTCTTTAATCAATAATCCTTCGGTTTCTTTGTTTTTTTGGTGAAAATCGGATCCAGTTTGTCTTCAAGTCTGAATTTTCCCACAGCCCAAATAACCAGCTTCTGATAGATGAACATTGACAAAAACAAAGCGGCAATAATGCTGAGAGAAACTCCGATACTCAGCGCTGATTCGTTGTTCTTGAAAATCAATGCTACCAAAAACCAGAAGACCACGATCAGAATAAGTGTCATAAGCACACTGACCAGTGTTCCCACCAGAATGAAAATGAAAGTATTCTGTTTCTTTGTCATTTTTCCTTCCTATTCCTGTTTGTTTTCTTTATCTTTGTATACAGTTTTCAAAAATGAAATCAAAAGCAGCACTCCGCAGACACATACAAAAGAATCCGCCACATTGAATGTGGGAAATCTCTGGAAACCGAAAATTCCGTAGAATTTGAAGTCAATGAAATCAACTACGCCTTCTGCTCTGAAAACCCTGTCAAAAACGTTTCCGAACCCGCCGCCTGTAATTCCGCAGATCATCCAGCGCTGGAACCTGGTAAATTCGTTGTTCCTGAAATAGATTGCCACAACCATGACCAGAACAACAAAAGGAATCAGTGACAGAAAGATTTTTCTCAAAGTTTCCGGAAGGTTTCCGCCTATGCTGAAGGCGGCTCCAAGATTCCGCACATGGATAATGCGAAGAAAATCCCCGAAAAAACTTGCCTTGACCGTATAAATGGGAATGTATTTCACAACAAGCGCTTTTGTCAGCTGATCCAGCAGAAACACTCCCAGACAAAAACAAAAAGGAATCAGTTTTTCCTTGATGCCCGGTTTTATCTGATTATTTTCCATTTTTCTTTCCTTCCGGCTTTTTGCTTAAGCGCCAGCCTGCAACCATTATCGCCAGGGCTACAAAAATCATTCCCAAACATAAAATCTGGCCTGTAGACAAATTGGCCATTGAAACATTCAGATATGTGGGAGAACCTTCCACGGCAACAATTCTGTAGCCCAAATCAACATCCGGTTCTCTGAAATATTCGATGAAGAATCTGAACAGACCGTAACCGCCAAGATATATTCCCGTCAGAAAACCGTCAAAAGGTTTCTTTTTGCGCAAAAACCACACAATCAGGAACAGAACGATTCCCTCAAAAAATGCTTCATACAACTGACTTGGATGTCTTGGAAGATTTACCAGTCCGCTGCTTGCTTCCATTCCGACCTGTGCCATTATATCCTGAACCCAGTCAAGGGATGCAGAAAACCTTCTTGCACCGGGAAAAATCATTCCCCAGGGCATGGTAGTAACCCGGCCGAAAAGTTCTCCGTTGTTCAGAAAATTGCCCAAACGGCCCCATGTATACCCCAGCGGAATCGCAATTCCCATAACGTCCATCCACTTGAGTACTGGCTGTTTATGGATAATGCACCAGAGAAGCATCCCGAAAAGACCGCCGATTACACCGCCATGAAAAGACATTCCTGCAAGACCCGTAAAATTTCCGTTGGAATCAAACGGCCAGAAAGCAAGCCAAGGTTTTTCACGGTACAATCCGCTTGTATCGTAAACAAAAACTGACATGAGCCTTGCGCCCAGAAGCAGGAACAGAATGCCCATCGTAAAGAAACTGATTACGTCATCTTCCGAACACTTGTATTTTTTTGTATCCAAAGCGCCTTCTTTCACCACTTTCCGGAAAATGACATAAGCAGTTCCGAAGGCAAAAACGTACATCAGACTGTACCAGCGCAGAAAGCCCAGAATTTTTACACCGGGAAAAATAAAAGGAGAAAGCCAGGAAGGATAATCAATATAAAGCGGTGTCAAATCTTAAACCCTTGTTCTGCAGCTTTAAGAAGCTTTGTTTTAAGAAGCATGTTTTCTTTTTTAAGCTGACTAATTTCAAAATTCTGTGATTTGATGGTATCTGCCAAATCCGCCATTGTTACGGCACCTGTTCCGACAAGATCTTCTACGTATGACATTTTTGATGCGTAGTCTGTCTCTGCTTCCGTGTCTGCTGCAGCAAAAGAATCGTCACGGGCTTCATTGTCAAACTGAATTGTCTCTGACTGAAGGATTTTGTCTGCAATGCGGAACACAGCCTGACCAAGAATTGAATTGGGTTTGTAGACAATTACCGGCAGTCTTGATGAAAGTGCCACATCCTGCATCGGATCTTTGAACATGATTCCCAAATGTTCCAGTTCCACGCCCAGATACTCAGAACATGAACGGCGGATTTTATATGCTTTGTCAGCATCTTTCGGGTCGTCCACCATGTTCATCACGAGACGGGGATGAAACTGCTCCATGCGGCGCTCAAAAACTCCGGCACTTACAGGATCAATTTTTTTGATAGCTTCAATCAGTTTGGGAATATACAGTTTCTGCAGCGAAGCAGAATCTGTCTTAAGATGCTCCAAATACTGATAGGCTTTTGAGTTTTTCTTGAAACTGTTGTACATCAGACGGAAAACTGCATTTTTCAGGAACAGATAACCGTTCAGTGTTGCAGTAACCGTCGGCGCAGAAACGATGATTCCCTGGGGAGAAAGCAGAAAGAAGTCCAGAATGGAAAGGTGGGTTCCTGCACCCAAATCCAGAATCAGATAATCTGCATCAATGTTCTGGAATTTTTTTATCAGATCATTTTTCTGCGCAATCTTCAGTGATGAAAGACCGGGAATTTCTGCGTCCCCGGCAATAAATCTCACGTTTTCATAATCAGTAGGCTGAATAAGACTGCTGAAGTCTGCCTGACCTGCAAGATAAGTTCCCAGACTGGTTTTCGGAGACTGCTGCCCGATAACAAGATGAAGGTTTGAAGCACCCAAATCCAGGTCTGCCAGTACAACTTTTTTGCCTGCTTTGCCAAGTGCCACTGCAAGATTTGCAGAAAGAAGACTCTTTCCTACACCACCTTTTCCACTTGCTATTGGAATAATCTGCATTTTTCACCACCCGATTACTGATACAATGCTGGAACTGCCACAAAAGAATCTGAAAATTCGAAAAGCAATTCCCCTTGAATTTACGAAAGTATAACACATTACGTCAAGTTTGAAAAACAGCAAAAAAAAACTGTCCAAAAATGAAGAAACACGCAACACTTTCTGTCTGTGTACCTTCATAATATCGGACAGCTTTTTGTTTATCTTGCCTGAATGCAGAATTAAATCACTTTATCAGCAATCCGGCTTTTACAGGGGCACAGGCTCCCAAATCCAAAGAGCGTTTTACCGGTGCTGCATCTGCTGCAATTACACTGTATTTACAATGACGCACTTCTGCAGTTCCGTCTTCTTTGAACATTGCAAAAGAACTTCTGTCCAATTTTACGGACACTGTCACAGTTTTTCCTGCCGGCACGGAAACACGTTCAAATCCTTTCAATGATACTACAGGATCTGACTCAAGCCTGTTTTCCGGTGTTACATAAACCTGTACAACCTGATCTGCTGCAAAAGCGGATTTGTTTGTTACAGTAATTTCAGCAGTGACACCTTCTGCCAGTTCTGTTTCTGCTGCTTCAGTCATTTCCTTTCCGGCAGCGTTTTTAAGCACGAGTCCGTCAAAAGCAAAATCCGCATAACTCAAACCGAAACCGAAAGGATAAAGCGGTTCTTCTGTCATGTAACGGTAAGTGCGGCCTTTCATATCATAGTTTTCATAGGCAGGAAGCTGATCAGTACTTTTCGGGAATGTTACGGGAAGTTTTCCGCCTGGAACTGCGTCACCGAAAATCACGTCTGCAACTGCATGACCGCCCTGTTCACCCGGATACCAGACATAAAGGATTGCATCGGCAAGGTCTTCGGGAATTGCAATGGCACTTCCGCCTGTCAGAACCAGAATTACCGGTGTTCCACGTTCTTTGACGGCTTTAAGATATTCCAGCTGCCATACAGGAAGTTCAATGCTGTCACGGTCGCCCTTGCTGTCCGAAGCAATTGCATCACCTTCTTCACCTTCCATCGCATTGTCCAGACCGAAACAGGCAATTACAACGTCAGCATTTTCCGCCATACCGACAGTCCAACCCATATTCTTGTTGTAGTCATACATTGTGCAGCACTGATGATAATCCAAAGTCATTTCATACTGATTGCAGACTTTTTTTGTAACGCCTTCCAGAATTGTCACCAGTTCAGGGCTTGTTCCGTAATAGTTTGAAATCAGGGCATTGATGTTTGCCGCACTCGGACCCATGCAGAGAATTTTCTTTGCACTTTTGTCCAAAGGAAGAAGATTGTTTTTGTTGCGGAGCAGAACGATTGATTCTTCCGCAGCTTTTCTTGCCAGAGCCTTGTGTTTGTCACAGCGGATTACATCATCTTTGATGGAAGTGTACGGACTGTTTCCTGCCGGATCCCGTTCTGCAGGCTCCTTGTCAAAGTCAAACATTCCCAGCTTGAATCTTGTTCTCAAAAGCCGTGTCAAAGCCTGATCCACTTTTGCTTCAGTTGTAAGACCTGCCTTGACCGCAGCAACCAGGGAAGGGTAGGTACATCCGCAGTTCACGTCACAACCGTTGTTCAAAGCCAAAGCCGCTGATTCAGCAGGTGTGTCGGTCACTTTATGATTTTCGTGAAAGTCCTTGATTGCCCAGCAGTCAGAAACAACATGCCCTTTGAACTGCCATTTTTCCCGGAGAATGTCTTTGAGCAGATATTTGCTTCCGCAGCACGGCTCCCCCAAAGTCCGGTTGTATGCGCCCATTACTGTTTCAACTCCGGCTCCCACCAGTTTTTCAAAAGCACTGAGATATGTTTCCCACAAATCTTTCTGTGAGCATTCCGCATTGAATGTGTGTCTGTCTTTTTCGGGGCCGGAATGAACTGCAAAATGTTTTGCGCAGGCAGCAAGTTTAAGGTTTTCAGGATCTTCGCCCTGGAGGCCTTTTACACACTGAACTCCGATTTCACCTGTAAGATAAGGGTCTTCGCCGTAAGTTTCCTGACCACGGCCCCAACGCGGATCACGGAAAATATTGATGTTCGGCGTCCAATAAGTAAGCCCCCAGAACTGGCCCCGGTTTCCTCTGCGGGATGCTGCATTGTATTTTGCACGGGCTTCGTCTGAAACTGCTGTAAACACATCTTTTACAAGACCACGGTCAAAAGAAGCGGCCAAACCGATTGCCTGGGGAAACACAGTTGCTTCACCGGCACGGGCAACACCATGGAGACCTTCGTTCCACCAGTTGTAAGCCGGAATTCCCAGCCTTTCAATTGCAGGACTTTCATAAACAAGCTGGGATACTTTTTCTTCAAGAGTCATTTGAGAAATTAGATCCCTGATTTTTTCTTCTGTAGTCATTTTCTAACCACCTTAATTCGTGACCGGCGAAAAACCGGCTATTTTATAAAAACCAATTTATCCCCAAAATCAAAGGCAGTTAATCGGAAAAATTGACTAAAGCCAACAGCGGATTCCCAAAGTAACCATATTTGTTTGGTGATAAGAGGGTGTATCGTATGTTCCCGTACTCAACTGGCGGAACTTTGCATAAATTTCCCGGTTGTCCAGCATCCATCCGATTTCAAAATCAAAATCCGACATATTATAGTCCTCGAAACTGATTCCTCCCAAACGGGCTCCAAGGGTAACAGGTTTAAATGGGAAGAATTTGATGCCTGTTCCAAAACTGAAACCGTGGTCTGTAAGCCATCCTCTGTTCTGCGTAATGTTGTATTCAGTCTTGTTGCCATAACCCAAATACCAGTCCCATAAAAAGTTCGGAGTCTGAATGATCGTACTGCGATAATCCGCTTTGAAGAGCATGAAAGGATCTCCGTCATCGTTGATTACAAGCATATCCAGTGATGGCCCGAAGCATTTCAAAATCTGGGCATCAAAAGTCAGTTCACCGCAAGGCTGAATTGTTTTGAGTCCGTCCCAGACAATTCCCCCTGATCCGCCAACCGCTGCCCACCAGCTTCTTCCCGGTGTCCAAGCCAAATTTCCATGGTCATCCATCATCGGCTTGAAATACAGAAAATCATTTGCTGCATAGGGATGTCCGCCGTAAACAACCGGTACTACGTCTATAAGCCATAGCTGAAAAAGAAAATCAATCAGTTCTATGAACCATCCCGAAGAACTGTCATCAGAATCATCGTTTTTGCCGGCAGATATTTCAATATTGTCCTGCTTTGCACTGTCTATGGAATCCTGAATTGATCCCGCATGCATATAAGGCGTATGAATCGTTCCAAATACAAAAAGCAGAAAAGTCAAACAAACAAGAACCTTTTTCATATTACTCCTGCAAAACAAATTCAGAAACATTCTTTTCCAACTTGTGTCCCGCCATCACTTGAGCCAGCCGCCGACATGACACATTGAGAAGTTTCTTATATCACATGTGTACATAATTTTACACTTGAATATAACACTTTGCTGCGAAAAAAACATTCCCGCGATTCGTTAAAAAATCAAAATAAAAACCGGGTCTACGACCTGAAACCTTTTATTGCTCAACAATGGTCAAAAATGCTAAACTTTCATAACTTTTTCACAATTTGCAGGAGCAGATCATGACATTTTATGAGGAACTTCAGTGGCGCGGGCTGATCAAAGATGTAGCCGGCGAGGACATCGCAGATAAACTCAACAACGAAAAAATCACATTTTATTGGGGAACTGATCCTACAGCAGACAGTCTCCATCTGGGTCATTATTCATCTTTGGTAACAGCAAAACGTTTTGCCCGTGCAGGACATCATCCCATTCTTCTGGTCGGCGGTTCAACAGGTCTTATCGGTGATCCCCGTCCTACTGCAGAACGCGAAATCATCGGGAAAGACATTCTTGAAAAAAACATGGCCGGCATCAAAGCTCAGGTTACAAAGATTTTTGACGGAAAAGCCGAAATCGTAAACAACTACGACTGGACAAAAGACTACACATTCCTGGAATTCCTCCGCGACATCGGAAAATATATCAATGTAAGTTACATGCTGGGAAAAGACATTATTGCACGCCGTCTTGAAACAGGCATTACTTTTGCAGAATTTTCCTACACTCTGCTCCAGGGTTACGACTTTCTGTGGCTGTACCGCAACAAGAACTGTATTCTTCAGTGCGAAGGTGCAGACCAGTGGGGCAACATTACAACCGGTCTTGAACTGATCCGCAAGCTTGAAGGCAAAGAAGCATACGGTTTTACAATGCCCCTCGTTCTTGACAAATTCGGCAACAAATTCGGAAAAAGCGCAGGCAATGCTCTTTGGCTGGACATCAACAAAACATCGGCTTACGAACTTTATCAGTATCTGATCAATGTTGACGATTCAATGGTAATTGATTATCTCAAGATTTTCACATTCCTCTCACCGGAAGAAATCATGGAATATGATGCCAAAAACAAGGAACATCCTGAACTCCGCGAAGCTCACAAAGCTTTGGCCCGGGAAATCATTTCTGACCTTCACGGCATTGATGAATACAACAAAGCTGAACAGATCAGTCAGTCACTGTTTTCCGGCAACATCAAGGGGCTTTCAATCAAAGACATTGAAGTAGGATTCCGTGCAATGCCTTCCATCGAAGTTGATTCTTCCGCAGAGCCTGTTGCATTGATCGATTTTCTTGTTGCAAACAAAATTGCTGCAAGCAAACGCGAAGCCCGTGAATTCCTTGCTGCCGGATCAATTTCCATCAACGGTGACAAAGTAACTGACGAAGCACTTCCTGTTACAAAAGCACTGGCAATCGAAGAAAAACTGATGGTAATCCGCCGCGGAAAGAAAAAGAACTATCTGATCAAATTCAACTGATTTTAATCAATCGGATTAATCAAAAAAAAGGCGCCGAAAACTTCATATCAAGCTTTTCAGCGCCTTTTTTTTATCTTTCCGAGAATGGAAGTGACGGAACTGTTTTAAGAATTTCAGGGGCATCCGGAACTGCATTTGTCCACGGAAGTTTTATTACACTTGCTGTAGCCAAAGATTCCTCTTCTACAGGATCCGCATCCTTCAGCATGACTATTTTCAGCAGATCATCTGCTTTTTGTGCAAAATCTTCCCTTTCTGCAAAAAGGTTCAAATCAATCTGTTCATATTCATAAGGCAGATTTTTTGCACTGACTTTATCCTTCAATACTGTGTGGAAAGAAACTTTCGAAATTCCACCGGAACTGTTTGTCCAATATCCTGAAATAAAAAGTTTTCCGTTCATGAAAACTCTTTTTTCAGAACCATATTCAAAGGGATCAGTAAACCTGTAACCTTCTGCATTGTCAAAACCGGTATATTTGAAATAATCGTAATACACCGGGTTCTGCGATTTCCACAGGATATTTTCCCAAGTATCATGAGAACCCAATACTTCAAATCCGTCATCCGAATAATTTTTGGAACTGATATATACGGTAGAATCTCCAAATGGCTCCGAATTGTCTGTCATGTTCTTTTCAAAAAGATTGGTTTCTGTGAAAGTGCCTTCAAAATTCATTTCTGAATCATAAACAGATTTGAAATTTACACGGTTTCCTTTTTTATCTGATTTTGCAGAACTCAAAATCAGTTTGTTTGGACTGTTGTATAAATCAAGATAATGAACCGGTAAATCCTTCAGATTATACGGATATATCTCAAGCAATTCCAAATCCGGAGAAAGTTTAAGAACAGCCTGCGCCTTGTTTTTTGAATAGACTCCAAAATCACAGTTTACATATACATAATCAGGAAATGAACACAAATCAAGGATTGAATCAGAGTCGGAAGTAAACAGCTTTTTATATGCTTTTAAATTTCCGTCAAGGTCAAAGGCCATTATCCAGTTATCCCATCCTGTTTCAGAAAACTTTTCCTGACCGTTATATGAAAAATAAATCCTGTCTTTTCCGTCATAAGAATAACTTGTGCTTTCATAACTGGACGTATTTCTCAAATTATATGTTTTCTTGGAAACAATCTCATCATTCCTGATTCTCAGGAAAGTGAAATGACAATTTGAAAAGCAGGAATAGACCGTAACGCAGATTTCATCTTCATTTACGGGAAAAACTCTAAGGTGTTCATAATGACTCCGGTTTTCCCGGAATTCACCTGTGGTAAACTGCTCCGGCGGAATGTCAATGCTGATTGTGGAAACATATTCCGTATCTTTGTATCTGTTGATGAAAATGTTGTACGGATCATCATCGTCGTCAGATGAAAGAGCAAGAATTGCTTCATAAATCGTATCATCGTATGAAGCAACATCCATTACCATTGAAGTGTAATCCGGCAGAACTACGGTTTCTGCACCGGAAGTCTGCGCGAAGACAAGTGAAAATACAGATAATAACAGAACTGATAAAAATACTTTTTTCATATTGTTTTTCCTTGTTTCTCCATGGAACAAAAAGGCGCCATGATGCTTCATATGAAGTTTCCGGCGCCTTTTAATTTATTTATTTGTTGTAATTGCGTTTGACTTTTTTGGTTGTCGTCATTTCCAAAGGTTCTTTGAGCATTGTAATCTTTGTAATGTGTGCGTAAGGCTTTGCCGTTTTGTTGCGTTTTTCAATTATGTCATTGATTATTGCCGCAACTTTTTCATCTGCATCCGGGTTTCCGCGTGTAAGATTCATGCGTGTGTAGGCAGATTCCGCAACATAAACCAGTGCTTCAATTCCTTCTGATTTTCTTGAAGCATCCATGATGTAACCCTGAACCGTAATCTGTTCAATGTCATCAAAAAGCTGGAATTCATTTTCGATTTCTTCAGGGAATACATTCTTTCCGCCCTCAGTAACAATCATGTTCTTTGCGCGTCCTGCAAGATACAGATAATTTTCACTGTCAAGTTTTCCCAAATCACCTGTTCTGAACCAGCCGTCTTCGGTAAACACTTCCGCTGTTTCTTCAGGCATATTGTAATAGCCTTTCATTACCATGGGACCTTTTACCTGAACTTCACCGATTCCGCGCTCATCCGGATCTGCAATGCGCATTTCCATCCATGGTGCAAAATATTGTCCCACACTTTCAATCTTGAAGTGTTCTTTGGGATTGAGCGCAATGATGGGAGAAGTTTCTGTCAGACCGTAACCCTGGATAAAATCAATTCCCATTTCCTGATAAACTTTGAAAACGCTGGGTGCCAAAGGTCCGCCGCCGCAGATTGCAATGCGGAGTGTGCCGAGACTTGCTTTTTCAAGAATTGCCTTGAACATTTTTTTGCCCGGATTCACACCGAATACTTTCTTGATGCAGTAGGAAAGTCCCATAAGGAATTTGATGAGTCCATAGGCAACAGGCCCTTTGTCTTTGATTCCTTTCATGATTCCGGCCAGCAGTTTGTTGAAAAGCAGAGGCACTCCAAGAAGCATTGTGATTTTTCCTTCACGGAGTTCTTTCAGCATGCGGGAAACAGCCATTGTTTTTCCGAATACAACTTCGGCACCGATGGACATGCTTTCAATAAAAACTGCAAGCATTGTATATGAATGGTGGATAGGCAGCAGTGCGTAGAAAACATCAGTTTCTTTGATGACCAGATTGCACTGGGCAATATAACAGTCAGAAACAAGGTTTTTGTGCGTAAGCATTACGCCTTTGGGATTTCCTGTTGTTCCGGATGTAAAGAGAATTGCTGCAAGGTCATCTTCAGAAGGCATTTCCGGTTTGAAATTTGCTTCATCGGCCGGCTTAAGACTGTAAACATATTTGTCAGCCTGTTTGGGACTGAGAGCCATCACTTTGTAGTTCTCTCCGTCTTTTGCGGCAAAATAATCGTATTTTTCTTCGTCAACAAAGAACACTTTCGGCTGTGACGCTGCAAGAAGATTGTCCGTTTCGTTATCATGAAGGCCGTAGTCAATTGGGACAATTGTTGCCCCTGCAAAACCTGCGGCAAGATAAACAGTTGCCCATTCAGGAGAGTTTTTGCCGCTTACTGCAACGCGGTCTCCTTTTGAAACACCGTTTTCACCCAGCCAGGCTGCCAGTTTCTTTACGTTTGCATAAACTTCTTTGTAAGTCAGTGTACGGCGTTCGGGAGTAAAATCCGTAAAACAGTTTCTGTTGCCGAAGCGTTCCACAGTAATGGAAAACATTTCCGGCAATGTAGGCCATTCACCCTTAAAGCTTTTTCCGCGCCAAGCATCCAAAAATGCCCATGGCAATTCCTTTCTCACTTGCATTTTTCTTTCCTGTTCATAGTATTTTTCCGAGTCAAAACAATTCGGTCAGTGCACAAAATCATATAAAAAAGCAGCCCGATTCATCACACAGCATGTGAATGAAAGGACTGCCTCAATTTCAATGGCAAATCAATGTTCCATAACTCTTATATGTTTCAGGATTTACCAGGATGATTTCAAGATTGTATACGGTAAAGACATTTTTATCTGTCAGCGTTCCGTAATACCAGGTTTCATCATCGCTGTAATCATGTTCAATTGTATATTCCCCAGTCACCCGATAAGACTTGTCATATTTTTTTGCCTCAACGGCATACCGGCTGTCGGAAGAATAATATGAATAAGTTTTTTTAGGAACTCCATTTGAATAAATGTCAAAAGACTGTGTCTTATAACCGGCCAGATTGAAACGGTACCAAAGGATTGCACCTGTTCTTTCTATCTCAAGAGCCAGATCTTCTTCACATTCACACAAATAAAAATAGTTTTTTATTGGTTCATGATCTGCCCATTCTCCATTTTTAGGCCAGGTTCCTGCAACTTTTTCTACAATTTCTTCTTCATTAAGGTTTGGGCAGTACATGCCGAAGAACATTCCTTTGGCCATGTCTGTTTCATCCCATCCCCAGGTTGTTCTTTCATCATCCCACCATGACCAGCTGGAATGACCAGAAGAATAGTTTGATCCTATGGGAATAAGAAAACCACCAAGGTCCAGGTCATATACAAATTCTGTCACTTTGTATCTTCCGTTGCTGTCTCTATCTATATATCCTGCCATCTCACCATCTGCCAGAGCCTCTTTTAATGCATCAAGCTGATCTGTATAAAACTGACCTTCTTCACTTTGCAGAAACTTTTTTTTCTGAAGTTCTGTTGTATAACCGGTTATGTCAAAAAGGGAAAAAACATCACCTTTCATTATTGTGTCATAAACATCAGGAGTAATGTCCTGCATTGTATTCCATAAAATCCCATCTGATGCATATTTTCCGGCTGAATAAGCCCAGAGTCCGGAACACATCAGAAGCACTGCCAACAGAGAAACAAGTTTTTTCATTTTACTCTCCCATAAAAAAATTCATCAATCCTTCTACAAGTTTAAAAACAAAACACGATTTCAAACTTGAATGACATAGATTTTACTTTTTAAGTATATAAGAAATTGAACGTATGTCCAATTCTTTTATTTTC
>JAKSTU010000018.1 GCA_024402435.1 Treponemataceae bacterium | reverse complement strand
GGCAGTGGGCGTGGGGGATGTGGCGGGGGCGGAGGGAGTGCTGGGCTTTCGGTACAAACTGGATCTTAGGCCGTTGTTGGGGTGCAGTTCATTGCGCAATGAAAAAAAATGTGCTGTGTTTTTTTTTGAACGGAAAGTCTGTCCACAGATTCTTCCTGAAAAAGGAGAATATCGGACAAAGATTTCTTTTGCAAAGACAAAGGATTTTGCGTCTTTTGCTGCAGATGCCCGTCTTTTGATTGAGGGTGGACTTGTGTCTTTGGAAGTCCATGAAGAAACTGAAAGATCTTTGAACGGCTTTTTGCCTGAGACAGTTGAATTTATTCCGTCCATTCGGTAAAATACACTAAATTATTGTTTTATTCGGGCGACTTTTTTTGATGGGTTTGACGACTCATTCTGAAAGGTTAAACCAATCCCGGATTTTGGAGAAAGATTATGGCTCTTTCAAAAGAAAAAACCGCTTCTGTTGTTTCCACATACGGTGCAAACAGCAAGGATACCGGTAACTCAAAAGTTCAGGTTGCTCTTCTTACAGAGCGCATCAAACAGCTTACAGAACACTGTAAAGCAAACAAAAAGGACGCAAGCGCAAAACGTGCTTTGACACAGCTTGTCGGTCAGCGCAGAAACCTTCTGAAATATCTTCAGAACAAAGATCTGGAACTTTATCGTTCTCTCATCAAAGAGTTGGGATTGCGCAAGTAATTGAGAAAAACCGGCTGTTATCAATGATTTTTCATGTAACAACCGGTTTTTTTATCTGAAAGTATGTGAAGAACATACTGCTGCATTGTAGATGGGCAGAATTTTCTGGAACCCGCAGTCAAACGGTTTGCAGAAAATTCTGTCACGATGCAGTAGCAAAAAATCATATTTAAGGATTTATCAGATGGTACACAGAGTAACGTACAAAATCGGCAATGACGAACTGATTCTTGAAACAGGCCGTCTTGCAAAACAGGCTAACGGTGCTGTATATGCACAGTTTGCTGGATCTGCTGTTATCGCTACAGCATGTGCTTCCGGAACTGCACAGGAAGGTCTTGACTTTGTTCCTGTAACAGTTGACTACAATGAAAAATATTACGCTGCCGGAAAAATCCCCGGTGGTTTCGTAAAACGCGAAGGTCGCCCGAAGGATAAAGAAATCCTCGTATCCCGCCTGATTGACCGCCCTATGCGTCCTCTTTTTGACGTTGCATTCGGCCGTGAAATCCAGATTGTTCCTACATGCGTTTCTGCAGACGGAGTCAATCCTCCCGACATTCTCGCAGTAATTGCATCTTCTGCAGCTGTTACAGTTTCAGACATTCCTTTCAACGGTCCTATCGCTGCAGTCCGCGTAGGTTATGTTGACGGTGAATACGTTCTTAATCCTACCTACGAGCAGATTGAGAAAGGTGACCTGGAAATTGTTGTTGCCGGAACAAAAGACGGATTTACAATGGTTGAAGGTGGTGCCAATGAAGTTTCTGAAGAACTGATGCTCGGTGCCCTTGCAAAAGCTGAAGAATTCATCCGTGAAATGTGTAAACTTCAGGAAGAACTTAAAGCTCTTGCCGGAAAAGAAAAACTTCCGCTTGCTCCTTCTTCTGCTGTTCTTGAGAACAAAGAAGCTATCGAAGCAGAAGCAATGCCTCTTCTTCAGGTAGCATGCTACGAAAAATCAAAATTCGGACGTTATGAAGCAATTGCCAAAGTAAAGAACGACATTGCTGCAAAATATGCTGAACAGCTTGCTGACAGCATGCAGGCAAAACTTTTCAATGCTCTGTTTGATGACATGCAGTACAACATTCTGCGTTCAGGAATCCTTGACCGCGGACAGCGTGTTGACGGTCGTGGTCTTGAAGACATTCGCCCCATCACATGTGAAGTAAATGTTCTGCCCCGTCCTCACGGATCAGCTATCTTTACACGCGGTGAAACACAGTCTCTTGCTGTTGCTACACTGGGTACAGCCCTTGACGAGCAGGTTTACGATGACATTGACGGAGACCGCCGCGAACACTTTATTCTGCACTACAACTTCCCTCCATATTCAGTAGGCGAAGTCGGACGCATGGGAACAGGCCGCCGCGAAATCGGACATGGAAACTTGGCTCGCCGTTCTCTGGAGCCGATGGTTCCCAGTCGTGAGACATTCCCTTATACAATCCGTGTTGTTTCCGAAATCATGGAGTCAAACGGTTCTTCTTCAATGGCATCTGTATGTGGCGGTACATTGTGTATGCTGGCTGCCGGTGTTCCGATGAAAAAACCTGTTGCCGGTATTGCAATGGGACTCATCACAGAAGGTGATGAAGAAAACCCGTACAAACGCTATTCAATCCTGTCTGATATTCTTGGTGAAGAAGATCACCTTGGTGACATGGACTTTAAAGTTGCCGGTACAGAAGACGGTATTACCGGTTTCCAGATGGATATCAAGATTGCCGGTGTTACAACAGAAATCATGCAGAAAGCTTTGGCTCAGGCAAAACGCGGACGTCTGCACATTTTGGGTATCATGAAAGAGACAATTTCTGGTCCTGCAGAAAAAATCAGCGAATATGCTCCCAAAATTGAAAGCATGAAAATCGCAATCGACAAAATCGGTGCCCTTATCGGACCCGGCGGAAAAACTGTAAAAGCAATTTCTGCTCAGTTCGGTGTAACAATCAACACTGATGATGACGGTACTGTAACAATCTACGGAAAGAATACAAAATCAACTGATGGTGCAAAGGCCGCTATCAAGGGTATTGTAGAAGATCCTGAAGTGGGAACAATCTATAAAGGTACTGTAAAACGCATTATGGAATTCGGTGCTTTTGTTGAGATTCTGCCCGGAAAAGAAGGTTTGTGCCATATTTCCAAACTGTCAAAAACACGTGTTGCAAAAGTAACAGATGTTATTTCTGAAGGACAGGTTATTCCTGTAAAACTGATTGAGATTGACAAAATGGGTCGTCTGAATCTGTCTTACATTGACGCTCTGGAAACAAAAGCAGAATAATTTCCTGAAACACAGAATGAGAGGCTGTTCTTATGAAGTGCGCTTCATTTGGGCAGCCTTTTTTTTCGGACGGAACGGGTTCAGAATATGCCGATTATTCAAAAAACTTTGCAGAACAATATTCATTTCATTGCGGAACCTACGGGTGAATTCAAAACTGTTTCCATCGGTTTCTGGTTTTCTGCAGGCAGTCGGTTTGAAAAAACGGAGCAGAGCGGAATAGCGCATTTTGTGGAACATATGCTTTTTAAAGGCACAAAAAAACGCTCTGCTTACGAAATCGCCTGTGCTTTCGATAAAATCGGAGGCTATGTAAATGCTTTTACCGAACGGGAACTGATTTGTCTGCATTGTGTGGTTCCTGCCGAATATGCTTTTCTGGCTTTGGATATTCTTTGTGACATGACGCATAATTCAACATTTCTGCAGTCGGAAATTGACAAAGAACGTTCTGTGATTGAAAACGAAATTCTCGCTTCGGAAGAAGATCCTGAAGACGCGGCTTTGGATGCAGCCACAGAAATTGTCTGGCCGGAAAACGGAATTTCCCGTGCGATATGCGGAACTGTCAAAAGCATAAGCAGACTGAATTCTCCGGAACTTTACAGCTGGTACAATGATTTTGTCAGACACGGCCCCATGACGGTGTGTGTTACCGGTGGTATTGACACTGAAGGTTTTGAGCAGAAACTTTCTTCCATGGAAAAACATACTTCCGTTCCGAATCCTCTTGAACCTTTTGCAGGAATGGAAAAACCTGTCTGGCAGAACGGAAACCATTTTCTCAATGCGGATTTTCAGCAGTCACAGATAATGGTTCTTTTTCCTGTAAAGCATCTTCTTTCTGAAGAAGAATTCTGTTCCTGTGCAATTGTAAGTGCGCTTTTGGGTGATACCATGAGCAGCCGGCTTTTTCAGGCATTGCGGGAAGAGAAGGGCTTTTGCTATACTGCTTACAGTTTCTTTTCCATTTATTCTGACTGTGCAATGCTGTGTTTTTATGCATCCTGTGCAAAAAAAGATGCGGCAGAAGTTGTTGAAACGATTTTTTATCAGTTGGACCTTGCTTTGGACAAAGGTTTTTCTGACGAAGAAATACTTGCGGCAAAAGAACATTTGTGCGGGGAAGAAATTGTAAACGCAGAAGATGCTGAAAGCCGGATGAAAAAACTGTACCGTAATTTTTCAATGGGATTTGTTCAGTCTGACTGGAAGTCTACGGTTGACCAGATTCGTTCCGTAACAAAAAAAATGATTGAAAAAACGGCAGAAGAACTGATTGTGCGTGACAAACGGACTCTGGTGGTCTTTGGTCCGAAATTGTCTTACTTTGAGAAAAAACGGCTTAAAACAGGAGAATCAACATGAATGCAATCGACATAAAATGTACGGTAATGCCCGGTGCAAAACTGCCGGCTTATCAGACTGAAGGAAGTGCCGGTGCGGATTTGTGCGCTTTTGTTCAGGAGCCTGTAATCATAAAAAAAGGCGGACGCGCTCTTATTCCCACTGGGCTGGCTTTTGAAATTCCCGCAGGGTATGAAGTGCAGGTACGCCCGAGAAGCGGTCTTGCACTTAAACACGGAATCACATGTCTCAATACTCCCGGAACTATAGACAGCGATTATCGCGGGCAGGTTCATGCGCTCCTGATCAATTTGGGAGAAGAGGATTTTGTGGTCAACAATGGAGACCGGATTGCACAGGCTGTTGTTGCGCCTGTCACCCGGGGAAACTTCATGGTTGCCGAAAAACTGGGTGAAACACAGCGCGGTGCAGGAGGATTCGGTTCAACCGGTGTCTGAAGATGGAAAAAACTGAAAAGAATAGGCACTGGTTTTCCAGACCTCGCGGAAATCACGTTTTCTTCAATTATCTCATGAGGGAACTTTTCCTGTATTTTTTCATTGCCTTTCTGTTTTTCTTCATGATTTTCTTTGTGAATCAGATTCTGCTTATGGCAGAAGAACTGCTGAAAAAAAAGGTTCCGCTGCTTCAGGTTGCCCAGCTTGTAACTTATTCTCTTCCCTTTGTAATTGCGCAGTCAGCGCCTTTTGCCACTTTGGTGGGCTTTCTCATGTGTTTGGGCCGCCTTATGAGCGACAATGAAATCCTGATTTTCAGGGCAACAGGACACGCCTACAGTTCGGTCATGTTTCCGGTTCTGATTCTTGGTGTACTGATTTCAATTGCATCATTCTTTGTCAACGATTATCTGCTCCCCTTGGGAACCGTAGAATACAACAAACTGTATCAGTCAATTCTGTTTTCAAATCCCTCTGTCGAAATCGAATCAAATTCAATCAAAAGGACTCAGAATTCAACGCTCATAATCGGTGAAGTAAATGACCGCACCGTGTCAGACCTTATTCTCTTTGACAACAGCGACCGCAACAAAGTCAGAATCATCGTTTCCGAAGAAACGCAGATTGTGTCTCCTGATGATCCTGGTGTTCTGATGCAGCTGGAAATGGGAAAACCCGTAGCATTCTTTGTGGATAAAAGCGACAAAACTTCTTTTGATCTTCTGGAATCGGTCTCTGCTGTAATGAATATTTTTTCTTCGAGTTTCTTTGTCAATTCAAGCGGTAACAATCCACGTGAAATGACGGCTCCGGATCTGAAGAAAGAAATAGAACTTATGCGGGCGGATCCCCTTACTTCGGACTATCAGCTGAATATCTGGGAACTGGAATATTACAAGAAATTTTCTCTGCCATTCGGTTCGGTTTTCTTTGCGATTCTTGCAATGCCTCTGGCAGTCGTTTTCGGCAAGCATAACGGTCAGACAATCGGTCTGATCATAGGAATCGTGCTTTCTGTTGCATATTGGGCTATGTTCATCATGGGACAGACTCTGGGGCTGCGTAACGGTGTCAACGGTTTCTGGGCAATGTGGCTGCCGAACTTTCTGATAGGCGGAACAGGCATTATCTTTTACATAAGGCTGATACGGCGATGACACTTCTGAAATATCTTGCTAAGAAATTCCTTCCGAGTTTTGTCGGCGCTTTGGGCTTTTTTTCTCTGATGCTGGTCTTGGTTGACCTTTTTACAAATCTTTGGCAGTTCATTCAGTATGCGATTCCGGCTTCGTCCATTCTGCGTCTGATGCTTCTTTATGTTCCCAAAACTTTGTGGTATGCGGCTCCGCTTGCAGTGCTGTTTGCCGTGTCTTTCACTTTGAGTTCATTATATTCCAACAACGAACTTACAGTGATTTTTGCCTCCGGCGTATCCCTTTTCAGGTTCGTTTTTCCGCTGCTGCTTTTCTCAGCTTTTCTCAGCGTAGGATTTTTTTTCTTTGAAGACAGAATTGTTGTTCCTTATTACAGACAGAAAGTTGAGTTTCAAAGTGAACTTTTGGGCGAAAATTCATCAAAGAACAACAGTGATGTGGTTGTTTTTGCGGAAAACGGCAGACAAATTTACAAAGCTGATTATTATGATGACAACAGCATGCGTCTTTACGGACTGATAGTGATTCTCCGGAATGAGGAACGCAAACTTGAAGGCATTGTCTTTGCTGATTCAGCAATGTGGATGGAAGATCATTGGGAAATGTCCAATTACACTTATTACCGCTATGAGGACGGGGAAGCCACAAGTTATAAAAACTGGATGCCGGATAAAATGTCGATTGCCGAACTCCCTGAAACATTCCGGAATTTCGAGATTTCTGTTGAAGAAGTAAATACTCAAGATGCAAGGGCTTATATTTCCCTTCTTCAAAGAACAGGACTTCCCACGGGAGAAGCAAAATCCATTTATTACAAAAAATATTCTTTCCCGACCATTATTTTCCTTGTCGTGTTCCTGTCTGTAGGACTTTCCGGCAGATCCCGAAAAAATGTGCTTCTTTCCAGCCTGATTCTTTGTGTAAGCGCTGCCGTTCTTTTTTACGTTACGCAGATGGTAACCATGTATCTGGCGAAATTCAACGTCATTTCTCCTTTTGCAGGTGCCTGGCTTCCTGTTTTCATATTTTTCGGAATCAGTATTGTGCTTTTCCGTACTTCCCGCACGTAAAAAAAAATTTTCTTCGTGATTTTTTTTCATGCCTGCTGAATGACTCTGAAAACTCTCGCTTGACTTACATTCCATTTCCTTACAAAATAGAAAAATGATTCAAGTAACACGCCTTAACGGAGCAAAAGTCTGGGTTAATCCCCATCAAATTGAATTTATCGAAACAAATCCTGATACTACTTTGGTATTGCTTTCCGGAAAGACAGTCATTGTGCGCGAAAAAGCGGAAGAAGTGCTTGAAAAAATATTAAATTATCGTTCCAGAATAGGAACATTTAAAAATGAACTTTAAAATGCCGATATAAAATCTAGGATATTCTGAAAAGTTACTTCGGAAAAAAATCGGGAGGGTTTTTCTTCATGGATATAGCGACAATAATCGGACTTGTTGGTGGTGCAGCCTGTATTGTTATGTCAGTTTTGACTTCTGGCGGTTCTTTGGGCGGTATCATCGACGTTCCTTCAATTTTCATGACAATCGGCGGTTCTTATTTTGCAATCTTCATCATGGCACCGCTCAAAAAATGTATCGGTGTTTTCGGTGTTGTCGGACGTGCTTTCAAAGTTCCGGACTTCGGTGAGAAAACAATCGTTCAGAACATGGTAGCTCTTTCTGAAAAAGCCCGCCGTGAAGGTATCCTTGCTTTGGAAGAAGGTCTTGAAGACTTGGACGATCCTTTCATGAAGACAGGTCTTCGCCTTGTAGTTGACGGTACTGACGGAAACGTAATCCGTGCGATTCTGGAAAATGAACTTTCTCAGCTTGAAAGCCGCCATATGGAGTGGGTAAACGTTATCAACCAGTGGGCCGGTTTTGCTCCCGGTTTCGGAATGATGGGAACGGTTCTTGGTCTTATCGGTATGTTGAACAACCTGGAAGACAAGTCTTCTCTCGGTCCTAACATGGCTGTTGCTCTTATTACGACCCTTTACGGATCAATGATGGCAAACTGGATTCTGACACCGCTTGGACAGAAACTTATCGGACACAATGCCCGTGAGGTTCAGGTAAAAGAAATGGTCATCGAAGGTGTTCTTTCAATTCAGGCCGGTGACAACCCCCGTATCCTTGCAATGAAACTTCTTACTTATCTGGATCCTGTTTCCCGCAAAGCTATTGAAGCTGATGTTCTTAAGGACTGATTGATGGCAAAGAAAGAAAAGAAGGAACCTGAAAAACCGTCGACTGCGTGGCAGGGTACATATGGTGACATGATCACTCTTATGCTCTGCTTCTTCGTTATGATGTACGACCCTTCGGAAACTGACGCGATTCAGATGGCAGCGCTTACTGCCTCAATTCAGGGTGATCCTACGGCCGGGGGTGCTTCAATGGCTTCAGGGCGTCTTGCTGACCTTGGAAATACAATCAGTTCCATGCCTGCTTTGGAAAAAGGCCGGGTTCTTGGTCTTGCAGCAAAGCGCGCCGTCAGTCTGTTTGCACCGGAAATAAAAACGAACAAAATCACTATTTCAAGTGATGAACGGGGTCTTGTAATTACTTTGGCATCAGATTCATATTTCAAGCGGGGAAGTGCCGAACTGAACATAGAAAGCGTACGTTCTACTCTGCAGAATCTGGCAGCTTTTCTTTCGTCCAGTGAACTTCTGCTGGATCAGGATGGAAATATCAGAAAATTCCGTATTGAGGGACACACTGATTCTTCCGATGAGTATAAAGGAAAATATCCGAGCAACTGGGAACTTTCTACAGCCCGTGCAACCAACGTTCTGCATTATCTGTCGGACTTCGGTGCGGATGAAAGCCGGTTTTCTGTTGCCGGTTATGCGGATACTCAGCCCAAATATTCTGACAATTCGGAAGAAGGGCGGGCGTATAACCGTCGTGTAGACATAATTATTCTAGACGAAGGACATTTTTAGTTATATAATTGATGCGGGTGGAAAATGTATAAAGTTATTGTTCATAATCCGCATCAGTTTTAAATCTTTGAGTAAGGTGGGTCTCTATGGCTGATGATGATTTTGGTGTTGACGAAAACACAGAAGAAGGTGCTGCTCCTGCCAAAAAAGGCGGTGGCGGGTTTTTGCCGACTCTTCTCAAATATATCGCTATTGTAATCGGTGCTATTGTCCTTATTGTAACTGTCGTAATCATTACGATGAACATCATGAACAAAAACGGCAGCGGTTCAAGCACAATCGTTCCTATTTCAGAAGAATACTCAGTTAACCGTGAAGAACTTGACTGGTACACGTCCATCGGTTCTATTACCACATACACGGCTGATGTTCCTTCTGCCAACGTAGTTGTTGAAGTTGTTCTCGGTTACAAAACTGATGACAAAGCAGCTTCTGCGGAAATTACAAAACGCCAGATTGAAATCAAGGATTATTTGCGCCGTTATTTTTCCAGCAAATCCAAGAATGAACTTGGCGTAAAATCAGAAGACAAACTTAAGATGGAAATCAGAAACTCAATCAATGACAACATTTTGAGTAAGTCTAAAATCCGCGACGTAATGTTTTTGACATTGTCTGTCGTAGAATAAGGATTTGACGGATGAACGAAGTTCTATCGCAGGATGAAATTGACCAGCTTCTTTTCGCAATCAGTTCCGGTGAGCCGGAGCCTGAGGATTTGCGCGCTGTCAATGAAAACCGCAAGATAAAGATTTACGATTTCAAACGCCCGGACAAGTTTTCAAAAGAACAGATCCGTACAGTTCAGATCATGCACGAAACTTTTGCCCGTCTCACGACAACCAGTTTGTCCGCACAGCTTCGTTCAATGGTTCATGTTCACGTTGCTTCCGTAGATCAGCTTACATACGAGGAATTCATCCGTTCAATTCCGACTCCTACAACATTGGCCGTTATCAACATGGATCCTCTTAAAGGAAATGCAATCCTTGAGATTGATCCGGCAATTACTTTTTCAATGATTGACCGCCTTTTCGGTGGTACCGGTCAAGGTACGAAGGTTCAGCGCGATCTGACAGATATTGAACAGTCAGTAATGGAAGGAATTATTGTCCGCATTCTCGCAAATATGCGTGAATCCTGGACACAGGTAATTGATCTGAGACCCCGCTTGGGACAGATTGAGACGAATCCTCAGTTTGCACAGATTGTTCCGCCTTCAGAAATGGTTGTTCTTGTTACACTTGAGACAAACATCGGTGAAGAGGAGGGAATGATGAACTTCTGTATTCCCTATCTTACGATTGAACCGATTATTTCCAAACTGTCTTCCCAGTTCTGGTTTTCAAGCGTACGCCGAAGTTCTACAACCCAGTACCTGAATGTTCTTAAAGACAAGTTGTCCAATGTTGATATGGACGTTATTGCTGAGGTCGGCTCAATCAATCTGCCGATCAAAGATGTTCTTTCATTAAAAGTTGGCGATATTGTTCGCCTTTCAAATATTCGTGTGGGTGATCCACTTACCCTGGCTGTTGGCGATCAGAAAAAGTTTTATTGTCAGCCGGGTGTTATCGGTAAGCGCATGGCAGTTCAGATAGTCGGAAAGATTGTTCCTGAAGGGGAAAATGATGACTTTGAAGAACTGGTAGCGGGAGGAGATGATTCTTATGAGTGATGGTGCTATTTCTCAAGATGAAATTGATGCATTGTTGTCTGGTGTGGACATGGGAGGTGTCGGCGGTTCCGGTTTGGGATCCGGCGGCGGTTCTTCTGCAACACCTCTGGATACCAGTGCAGTAAGCACAATTGTAAATACTGTAAGAGCTTCTCTAAAAAGCAGCCTGGAGACGATGACAGGTTCAACTTTTGACATCGGTACTCCACAGATTGAATCTGTCGTTCGGGATGATGTGCTCAAAAAAGTATCAGAAATGGTAGTTTGTGTTCTGAGTGACTTCAATTCCGGTGTGTCCGGTGACCACCTTTTTGTAATGCCTCCCGAAATGGCACAGAAACTTACTTCTCTCATTAACAAAGAAGATAATCCTGATTTGGATGAAATGGCTCTTTCTGTTGTTTCTGAAATTGTTTCCCAGCATGTGGGAAGCGAAATTACGGAAATTGCAAAGATGCCCGGGCTTTCTTCTGTTGCCGCAAATCCTGCAGAGGCTGTTCATGTTCCGAAGGCAATGGTGCGTTTTCCCTTCGGCTCATTTGTTGCTGTAACTTATCCCGTTAATGTTGATGGCGGAGCATATTCACTTTTGGAGTGTTTCGGTCATGATGTTTCCGACGCTCTTGCTGCTGCAAACGGCGGCGGTTCTTCCGGCGGTCTTTCTGCAAGTGAAATGCAGTCCATGGCTTCTTTGGGCGGCGGCATGAACATGGGCGGTGCAGCCATGAATATGGGCGGCGGCATGAACATGGGTGGTGCTTCCATGAATATGGGCGGCATGAACATGGGCGGTGCCATGAATATGGGTGGCATGAACATGGGTGGTGCAGCCATGAATATGGGCGGCATGGGCATGAACATGGGTAACATGGGAATGAACATGGGCGGCATGGGCAACATGGGCGGCGGAATGATGGGAAATGGAATGCCTGTTCAGATTCCAAACGTTCAGACACTTCAGTATCCCAACCTTCAGACAACTGCCGGCGGTACGGAACAGGGAAATATCGGTCTTATCATGGATGTATACATGGAAATGACCGTAGAGCTCGGACGAACAAAGAAATCAATCAAAGACATTCTTGGAATGGGTGAAGGTACCATTATCGAGCTTGAAAAACTTGCCGGTGAGCCTGTAGATATTCTTGTTAACCATAAACTGATTGCATGTGGAGAGGTTGTAGTTATCGATGAAAACTTCGGTGTTCGTGTAACGAAGATTCTTTCTCCTATGGACAGGATTGCCGATACGCATTGATTTGATTTTTCGGGTGGGGGAAATTACGAAAAAGATTCACTTTCTTGCAAAAACCGGTATAGTCCTGTTTTTGTGTTTTGTCTTGTCAGGCGGATTTCTGTTTGCTCAGTCTTCTGCCGTTGACGAACAGTCCATTATTTTATCAAATTCTTCATCTTCTTCTGACAGTTCAAATACTGTAGAACAATCTTCCGGTACTGTCTGGCTTTTTGTACGGATGATCATAGTTCTTGTGATTGTTGTCGCCTGTATTTACGGAATTGTCTTGCTTCTTAAGAAAACTACTCAACCCGGCGCAGAAGATGATCCTTTTTTGAAGAAAACTGCCAGCATCACTTTGGCTCCGGGAAAATCTGTGCAGGTGGTAACGCTTCAGGACAAAGCTTTTGTGCTGGGAGTTTCTGATTCGCAGGTCAATCTTATTGCTGAAATTACTGACAAAGAACTGATTGATTCAATGAATCTTGCTGCCGACAGAGAGCCTAAGGGAAAAGCTCCTGATTTTGCATCAATGCTTGCGAACCTTACGGGCAGTACAAAAAAAACTGAAGAATATTTACGGAACAGGCGGGAGTCCAGATCCAATCCTACGGAGGGTGGCAAGTGAAAAGGAAAATTCTGCCTGCACTTCTGTTGTCTTTGTGTTTCGGACTGTCTTTTCTTGCAGCACAGAGTTCGTCAGCTTCTTCTTTTCCTCAGGGCAGTACGCCCGGTACAATGCAGATGAACAGTAATATTTCAGGAATCGACATGCCCCTTGTGGACCTGTCAATCCGGCAGCCGCAGACGAATCAAGAAGTTGCTTTTTCAATACAGCTGCTGCTTCTTCTTACGGTTCTCAGTCTTGCTCCAAGCATTCTGATTCTTGTCACATGTTTTCTCCGGTTTTCCATTGTTCTGGATTTCATCAAAAGAGCGCTTTCTCTGCAGCAGGTACCGCCGACTGCAGTTTTGAACGGAATTGCTTTTTTCATGACAATATTCGTCATGTGGCCAACATTTACCACAATGTATGACAATTCTTTCAAGCCGCTGTCTGACGGTGAAATAGGACTTGAAACCGCTTTGGAAAATGCAGAAGGTCCGCTCCGTCTTTTCATGTATTCCCAAATGTCTGACAATACTGATTATATTGCCATGTTCATGTCCATGGGTAATCTTGGGCGGCCCCAGACTTTGGCCGATGTTCCGACTTATGTGCTTGTTCCGGCCTATATTCTTCACGAGCTTACGGTTGCTTTCAAAATCGGAATTCTGCTTTATATACCCTTTATCATTATTGATATGGTCGTTGCCAGTGTTCTTATGTCCATCGGTATGATCATGCTGCCGCCTGCACAGATTTCCATGCCTTTCAAACTTATGCTTTTTGTGCTTGTTGACGGCTGGGGGCTTTTGACGACACAGCTTTTCAATTCTGTAATTCATTAGGTGCTGTAAATCAGATTAAAAGAAGGTGGGTAAAAAATGAGTATCGGAGATTTGGTTACATTGATGCGCAACGGGATTTTTGAAATTCTCATGCTTGTTGCTCCTATTCTGATTGCAGCAATTGTAATCGGTCTGATTATCGCTATTTTTCAGGCAACGACTTCAATTCAGGAACAGACTCTTACTTTTGCGCCCAAACTTTTTGCAGTTCTTGCAGTTCTTGCTCTTCTGGGCGGGTGGATGTTCGCCTCTTTAAGGACTTATACAACAAATATTTTTCAAATGATTCCTATGGTCGCCGGTTGATAAATGCTGCAGACGATTGTGGCTGCAGCTCCACTTTTTCTGCTTGCTGCCGTGCGCTGTTTCGCAATGTTCCAGACATCACCTCTTTTGTCTACCAATTCAGTAACAAGAATTGCAAAACTTGCTTTGTCAGGTGCCTGCGCTTATCTGCTTTTGCCATGGCTTTACCAGTCCGGTCTGTCAGATGCAATGACTGTGGGCATTGATGCGGGTTCGGTCGGGTCAGAGGGACTTTTCAACGGATTGGCTACCGGCGGGTATCAGGGTGTAGCGGTTCAGCCTTTTTCTATTCAGTTTGTTCTGCTGCTGATAGGAGAAGGTCTGATCGGTGTTCTCATCGGTTTTTACATCAATCTGATTTTCGGAGTTTTCAGCACTGCCGGACAATTCTTTTCCTTTCAGATGGGCTTTTCCGCCGCACAGAGTTATGACGCTTTGTCACAGGTTGAAAATCCTCTGATGGGACAATATCTGAATCTTATGGCAATGCTGATTTTTCTTCAGACAAAAGGTTTCCAGAATCTGTTCCTTAGGGGGCTGACGCAGAGTTACACAGTTTTGAACGCTTATTCACTTGTCATGGCAAGGGAGAACATCCTCGGGTTTTTGCTTGGCGGCCTGACACAGCTTTTTCTTGATGCTTTTCTTATAGCGTTTCCCATGATTGCATCTTTGTTCCTTGTTTCCGTAACTATGGGACTTCTTGCAAAAGCTGCTCCTCAGATGAACCTGTTTTCCGAAAGCTTGCCCGTTTCAATGATTGTTTCTTTTCTGCTTCTGACATTGCTTCTGCCGATTATGGTGAATTATTTCTCAAATGTATTTGAATCCACATTCAGCAACCTTGAGTCTTTGCTGCTCCAGGTGAAAAAGGCGGCAGGCTGATGAGCGGATCCGTGTTCTCTTCTGAAAATGATTTGTCTGAAGCTCTGTTTCTTGAACCGCTCATTTCTCTTCAATGGTTTGCTGCAGAAGATGAAGGCCGTACAGAGGAACCTACAGAACATAAACTGCGTGAAGCAAGGGAAAAAGAAGGCCGGGTCCCGAAAAGTCAGGAAATTCCCGGCGCACTTGTGCTTCTTCTTCCCACAGTCTGTCTTATCATGCTTGCTCCTTGGCTTTTCAGAAATTGTGTTGACCTTATGTCTTTCTGTCTTCAGCGCTGTACGACTGCAGAGATTGACGGGACTTTGTTTCTAGTATTCATGCGCTATTTTTCAAGAATCATTCTTCCTGTTCTGGGTGTTGCAATTCTTGCGGGAATTGTTGGAAATGTGGTACAGAACAGAGGTTTTATTTTCAGCCTGAAACCGATTACGCCAAGTTTCTCAAAAATCCTTCCTAAATTCGGGGAATATTTCAAAAAAACTCTGTTTTCACTGAACGGAGCGTTCAATATCGTCAAATCAATTGCAAAAGTTGCAATTCTTGTACTCATTTCCTACAACGTGATAAAAGGGGATCTTCCGAATCTGGTGACACTTCTCAACGTCAATCTCTGGCAGGGAATTGTGTATCTGGGACAGATGATTGCAAAGCTTCTCATCATGGCATCTGTCGTGTTTCTTGTGATAGCGGTTCCCGATTACCTTATGCAGCGCCGTCAGTTCATGGAACAGATGAAAATGTCCAAGCAGGAAGTCAAAGAGGAATTCAAGAACTTGGAAGGAGATCCTTTTGTCAAAGGACGGCTCCGGCAGTATATGCGGCAGCTGATGACGCAGCAGATGCGGCAGAACGTTGCGAATGCGGATGTTGTCATAACAAACCCGACTCATTATGCAGTGGCACTCCAGTATGACCGCGAGTCAATGCAGGCTCCTATGGTGACGGCAAAGGGTGTTGACGAACTTGCCCAGCGGATTAAGGAAATTGCGCGGCAGAACGATGTGGAAATCGTAGAAAACCGTCCTTTGGCCCGTGCACTCTATGCACAAGTTGAAATTGGAGATATAATACCGGAGGAGTTTTACTCCGCGTTAAGTTTGATTTTGCAGCGGGTTTATCGTTTGAAAGGCAAGTTGTAAAAATCGTTTAGTCAACTGTAAGGGTGGGACCAAGTGGCTGGCACTTCTCGTTTTAAGGGCACAACGGATCTGATGACCGCTGTTGCCGTAGTGGCGTCAATTCTTCTTATTATTATTCCTCTTCCGACAGTGTTGTTGGATGTGTGCATGGCAACAAATGTGCTTATGTCCGTGCTCATTCTGCTTCTTGTCATTTTTTCACCGCGGGCAATTGATTTTTCTACGTTTCCTACAGTTCTTCTCATCAGTACTGTATTCGGGCTGGGCCTCAACGTTTCATCTACGCGTCTGATTCTTTCTCAGGGTACGAAATTTGACGGAAAAATGGTCCGTGCTTTTTCAACATTTGTTATCGGTTCTTCCGGAACAGAGGGACTTCTTGTCGGACTGGTCATTTTCATAATTATCATTGCAGTTCAGACTTTTGTAATTACAAAGGGTGCCACCCGTGTTGCAGAAGTTGCAGCCCGTTTTACACTGGATGCAATGCCGATGAAGCAGACTGCCATTGAAGCTGAATACAATTCCGGAGCCATTACGGAAGAAGAAGCCAGAAAACGTAAGCTGGATGTACAGCGGGAATCTGATTTCTACGGAAGTATGGACGGTGCCACGAAATTTGTTTCTGGAAACGTTAAAGTCGGCATTTTTATTACCGTAGTCAATCTGGTTGTAGGACTGATTTTCGGAATGCTTTTGCGAAGCGAACCTTTTTCTGTGGCAATCCAGACTTATGCTGCCCTGACAATAGGCGACGGTCTTCTTTCTCAGATTCCGTCGCTGCTTGTTTCTTTTGCTACGGGACTTATTGTTACCCGTTCTGTTTCTGACGGAGAATCTACACTCGGCAACGACATAAAGGAACAGTTTACTCAGAGTTCATGGATTTATTTTGTGGGCGGCGGAGTAATGGCTGTAATGGGAATTCTTCCGGGATTTCCCTGGTATGTACTTTTCCCGCTGGCAGCAGCTCTTGCTTTTATCGGATTCAGATTGCGCCGTTTTCAGAGTGCTGCTCCTGCAAAAAAAACTGGTTCTGCTCAGGACACTGCAGCCTCCCAGGGCGGACAGCAGCAGCAGTCTGTACAAAGCCCCATCGCACCTCTCGATCCTTTGTCTCTGGAGCTTGGTTTGGCATTGGTACCCCTTGTCGAAGCCGGAAAAGGTGCGGAACTTTTGAACCGTGTCCAGCGCATGAGAAGTGAAGCCGCTCTGGATCTCGGACTTGTAATTCCTCCCATCCGTATTGTAGACAATATGAGCCTTGATCCCAATGAATACCGGTTCCTCATCAAAGGTACTGAAATCGGGCATTTCCGGCTTCGCATGAACAGTTATCTGTGCATGAACGGTGGCGGGGTAACAAGAGAAATTCAGGGAGAAAGCGCAATTGAACCTGCTTTCGGTCTTCCTGCAATGTGGATTACCGAAGACAAACGGGATCAGGCCGAGCGTGCCGGTTATGCTGTCATCGATTCTCCGACGATTATTGCAACACATCTTACGGAACTTATCAAGGAACACGCGGCTGAGATTCTTGGGCGCCAGGAAGTTCAGTCAGTTCTGGACGCTCTTAAAGAGCATTATTCGGCCGTAGTTGACGAAGCTACCAAGACATTTACTGTCGGTGAAATCCAGAAAGTCATGCAGGGGCTTCTCCGTGAACAGGTTTCAGTCCGGAATATGGTAGTCATTCTTGAAACAATGACAGATGTTGCAGCTGTTACCAAGAAAACTGACGTGCTGGTAGAAAAAGTACGGCAGGCATTGGGCCGTCAGATTTGTCTGCAATATGCAGACCGCACTCCTGATGATCAGAAAGTCCTGAGAGTTGTTACTGTGGATCCCGGTTTCCTTACAACGCTGGTTCAGAGCCGCGTTGATACGGTAAACGGTCCTGTGGCAGCGTTGGATCCGAATCTTCACAGGGCCTGGATTTCTTCTCTGTCGGGAGTTATGGCGTCAGTTCGGAACAGCGGGGCAATGCCTATTGTCTGGGTTCCTGACGAAGCCCGTCTTCTTGTCAAAAAGAGTACTGAACGGGAAATGCCCAAACTGGTAGTTTTGGCTGTTTCAGAAATAACAAATGATATCAAAGTAGAAAAAATCGGGGAGGTAAAAGTTGACTGACGCAGATCTTAACAACTCGGAACGAGTGGTTTACGCTGATACTTTCGAAGAATGTGTTAAAAAAATTCGTTCTCTCCACGGCAGCAATTACATGATCAAAGACAAACGGTATGAGAAACGCGGCGGCATTCTGGGTATCGGAGCCCGTCAGCAGGTGCGGATCAAATACGTTGTTTTGACTAAGGAGAATTCTGATTTTTCAGGATTGAGGTATGCTTATGGTAATTCAGTTCCGAAAACAGAGGCTGATTTTGTCCGTGAAAAAGAAAAAATGGTCGCCATGCTTACTTCTCCTCAAAGAACAATGTCTCCGGATGTAAATGACCAGATGGTTGATCCTCTTTTTGTTTCAATCGAAAATTCCGAGCGGAATGAAATGGAAAAAAAGTTGGCCGCAGAAAGAAAGGAAAGGGAGTCAGTTCCTTTTACCGCTTCTTCTTCTGCCGATTCCGGCCCGGAAACTGAAGTTGCTGAAAATTCAGAAACTGAAAAAGACAATGTGGTTCCTGCGGATTCGAATTTTACCTCATCTCCTGAATTTCAGGATTTGCTTGAGCAGGTCAGATCCATTCAGCACGGAATGCAGTATCTGAAAACTCCGGATTCAGAACATCCTACGATACAGAAAATACGGACAAAACTTGAACATAACGAATTTTCTCCTGATTATACCCGGAAGATCATCGACCGCCTCAAACGCAAATACAGTATTGAAGGATTAGAAAATTACGATATGATCGAAAGAGTGGTTGTTGACTGGATTGGTGAATCAATTCAGATTTTCCCCATTCCCGAAAAAAAGAGAAGACCGGTTTTTGTTTTTGTCGGTCCCACAGGAGTAGGCAAGACTACCACTGTTGCCAAACTGGCTGCCCATCTGGCTTATCCCCGCGGTGTTGACAAAAAAGAAGCTGAAGTAAAAATGATTACCATCGACAATTTCCGTATCGGGGCTTACAAACAGCTTGAAACATACGGAGAAATCATGTCGCTTTCCGTAGATCTTGTGGAGGATTGCAGCATATCAAACCGCATAATGTCTTACGGAAATGACGCTGATTATGTTCTTGTCGATACAATAGGACACAGTCCACGGGATTCCAACAATATTTCAAACATGCGCCGCCGGCTTGAAATGGAAGGCATTGAACCGGTCGTTTATCTTACGATGACTGTGGACAAAAAAGCCAGTGACATGCGTCAGATAATGGAACAGTTCAGAGTTTTCGGTTACAAGGCAGTTGTTGCCACAAAATTTGATGAATCAGGTTGTGTCGGAAATCTGATCAGTGTGCTTGCTGAACAGGATATGCCTTTGTCCTTTTTTGCAACGGGACAGAAGGTTCCGAAAGATTTTCAGGCTGCAAATGTTGAATACCTGTTGTCCAAATTAATTGAATTTGATGTGAATATGACCCATATTCAGGAAGTTTTCGGAAAAAAAGGAGATAAATAACAATGGAAGACCAAGCTGCAGAACTGCGTGCCATGTTGCATAATACCAGACCGGGTTCAGACAATTCCAAAAATCCTGACGGTCATAAAACCCGTGTCATTGCTGTTTCAAGCGGTAAAGGCGGTGTCGGAAAAACAAACATATCTGTCAATCTTGCCATTGCGTTTGCTCAGACCGGAAAAAGGGTAATACTGATTGACGGAGACCTTGGCATGGCAAATGTCAACGTTCTTCTCGGCATTACTCCCAAAGCAAATCTTCTCGACGTAATCAACAAAAAAAAGAAGATGACAGACATCATTCTGAATACAGAATTCGGCATTCAGTTCATTGCCGGTGCCAACGGATTTTCCCGTATTGCCAATCTGACTGACGAAGAAAGAGATTCTTTTGCAGAACAGTTTACAGCCCTTTCTTCTGCAGACATCATCATCATTGATACAGGTGCCGGTGTTTCAGACAATGTTCTCCGGTTCATTGAAGTTTCAGACGAAGCCTACATCATTACAACACCGGAACCTACAGCTATTACGGATGCATACGGACTCATCAAGATTATTGCCACAGAATTCGTGGACAATCAGCTGAACTTGAAACTGCTTGTAAACCGTGTTCATTCTGCGGACGAAGGAAAACGCATTGCTGACAGAATGATAAACATTGTTGCCCAGTTTCTGAACACGCCTTTGGAATATCTGGGATTCATTTATGACGATCCTACAGTTGTTTCTTCCGTTTTGCGCCAGAAGCCACTGATTGTTGCCCAGCCCAACAGCAAGGCCGCAGTCTGTATCAGACACATCGTCAGCCGCATAGACAAGACTGTTGTCAAATCTTCCGGCGGCCTGGCAGGTTTTTTCAGAAAAATTATGGGGAGAAACTGATTGACCATAAGCATTTATTGCCGTATTCTGAATAAAGGGGGATTTTATGGTTAACCTGAAGTTTGCAGCCGGTGGTGCCGTTGTAGGGTTAGTCATATCTTTTTTCTCTGGTCTTTTTGGTGGGGTTTCAATAGGTATTATTCTGATCCGTGCTTTGGTGTGTGCTGTTGTCGGCGGTGCCATTGGTGCAGGAGTATCTTTTGTATTTGTCCGCTTTCTTGCTGATTCGGCGGCGGAAGAAGCGCCTGTCAGAACAGTTTCAACGGGTTCTGTAGTTGATATTTCTGTTAATGATGAACCGTTGCCTGATACGGATGCTGCTCCTGATTTTTTTATCCATCAGAAAGCCGGTAATTCCGGAGCTCCGGAGGGAGCTTTTGTTCAGAAAGAACAGACTGAAACAGTGCCCAAACAGCCGTCTGCTTTTTCTGTAAAAACTTCAGAGCCTTTTGCGGCTGAGAATTCTGGAGTTCCGAAAACTCAAGCTCCTGTCGGGCAGGAAAAAACGGGTTCGGCAAAAGAAGCCGGAACCAATCAGTTTGTGCCGGTAAGCATTGCAAAAGAAAAAGTTGCTGCAGCCGGAACCGGAGCGGCAGCTGCAGGCGCAAACGAACCTAAAGAAGAACTTGATACTTTGGATTTGCTTCCGGATGTCAGTGATTTGACTTCCTCCAATCCAAAAAGCGCCTTTGAGGGTGTCATAAGCGACAGTTCATTTGCTACGGAAGGTTTGAAACCAAGCGGATCTTCAGCGGCTTCTGATATTGATGTCGGAACTGACACTTCTCTTATGGCGGAAGCTATACGAACGATATTAACGAATGAAGGATAATTATGGCAGTTTCTCTCTTTGAGCAGAAAACAGAAGATGAACTTTGGCAGGAATACAAGAAAACCCGCTCTCCGCAGATCAGGGATGCTTTTATCCGTCAGTACATGCCTCTCGTAAAATATGTTGCAGGCAAAGTTGCTGTAGGAATGCCCGGAAGTGTAGAGTTCGACGATCTTGTAGGTTATGGCCAGTTTGGTCTGCTCGATGCAATCAACAAATATGATCCTGACAAGAACGTAAAATTCAAGACTTATGCAGTTCAGCGTATCCGCGGTTCAATTCTCGATGAACTTCGTGAATTGGATTGGGTTCCCCGCTCAGTACGGCAAAAATCACGTGAAATAGAAGATGCCATTGTTAAGGTTGAAGCAAAACTTGGACGAACCGCCAATGATGAAGATATTGCCGGTGAAATGGGCATAAGTGTTTCCGAACTGCAGAAAACGGTTATGAAAGTGTCCGGAACAAGCATTCTTTCATTGAATGATGTTTGGTATGCCGGAGACGATTCTGACCGTATGTCCATTGGTGACAGCATCGAATCTCCTTCTTCTCTGAATCCTGATGTAATTGTCGAGCGGGAAGAAGTCCGCCGTGTCATCATAGAAGCAATAAATGAACTCCCTGAAAAAGAAAAGATGGTTCTTGTTCTTTATTATCATGAAGATCTGACTTTCAAAGAAATCGGGCAGGTTCTTGACGTAAGCGAATCCCGCATTTCGCAGCTTCATACAAAAGCCAATTTGCGGCTTCGCTCAAAGTTGACCAACTTTAAAAAGGGTATTATTTAAGGTTGTATATGGTTACTCTGGAACAGATTCGTGCAGACCTGGCAAAATCTCTTAAAGCAGACCAGACTCTTGAATTTGTAGAGGTTCGGGCGGAAACTTTGGAAGAAGCTCTTGCAGATGCGGCAACTCAGTTGCAGAGCAGAGTTCCTTTGCTTGAATACGAAGTTCTGGAACAGGGAACCGGCGGTTTTATGGGGCTTATGAAAAAGCCTTGGTTCATCCGTGCATACGAAAATGCCGAAGCCGCGAAGAAAGAAAAGAAGAAGGCAGTTGCCGGTGAATCCGGTGACATCATTGCTGAAGAAGAAGAAGTTAATCTGGACAAAGACGGAATGTTCTATGTCCATTATTTTGACAGTCAGATTTGTCTGAAAGTTGTTCCTCCTGTGGGATCAGGTTCTCCAGTTCTTCTTAAAGAAGTTCTTTTGCGTCTGAAACGTTCGGACACAATTGAAATTGAAGAAAACAAAGTTAAGGAATGTGTAAAGAACGGAACTGACGGTCAGTATGTTCCGGTCGGACTTTTTGAACATAATCCTGTATTTGACTCACTTATCACTGTGGATATTTCCAGTGATGAAATGCGTGCGTCGATAACTGTAAGTGCTCCCTCCATGGGCGGTGCAGAAGTTTCTCCTTTCCATATCAAACGAGTTCTTGAAACACAGGGTGTTGTCTGTGGAATTTCAGAAGAGAAAATCAATGATTTTGTAGACACTCCTGTATTCGGAATTCCCTTTGTTGTTGCAGAGGCTCCTCATCCTGTTGACGGACGGAATGCTTATATCGCTTATAATTTTGAGACTGACCGTTCCAAGCTCAAACTTAAGGAATCAGAAAACGGTCAGGTAGACTACAAGGAACTCAACCGCATTCAGAACGTTGTTGAAGGACAGCCTCTTGCGCAGAAAATGCCTGCAGAACGTGGTAAAGCCGGTAAGACACTTTTCGGGCGTTATTTGGAAGCCAAGAACGGAAAAGACATTCCCATGCCTTTGGGAAAAAATGTTGTGGTTGATTCTGACGGAAGAACAATTCTTGCTGCTACAAACGGACAGGTTCTGCTGATCAACGACAAAATCCATGTTGAACCGATTATGGAGGTTGACAGCGTTTCCATCAAAACCGGTAACATTACATTTTTGGGTACTGTTATCGTCAAAGGAAATGTTGATGACGGATTCAAAGTCAAGGCATCCGGCAATATTGAAGTTTATGGAACTGTCGGAAAATCAATTCTTGAAGCAGACGGTGACGTTATTGTTTCTTTGGGAATTATGGGCCGTGACGAAGGCTATATCCGTGCAGGAAAATCTCTTTGGGCAAAATTCATTCAGAATACTCAGGTTGATGTAGAAGAATATATTATTGTAACTGACGGTATCATCAATTCTCAGGTAACCTGCAACAAAAAAATCCTTTTGCAGGGAAAACGTGCTGCAATTATCGGCGGACATTTGTTTGCCACAGAAGAAATCCATTCCAAAACAATCGGAAGCAACGGTGGCGGTAGCGAAACTGTCCTTGAAGTCGGTTATGATCCCAAGGCAAAGCGGCATCTTGACGAACTTATGGACAGACAGACTGCTTTGGCAAAAGAGCTTGATGAACTGGATCTGAACATTTCAACGCTGGAGAATCAGAAGAAAATCCGCAAGAATCTTTCGCCTGAAAAAACGGAAAACCTTGCAAAACTTACTTTGCGCAAAAATGAAGTTATTGCAGAATCAGAAGAGATATCAGAAGAAATTCAGCAGATTCAGGCTCACTTGCGAGAACTTAAAGTCATCGGAAAAATTTCAGCATCCGGAACTGTTTATGCAGGTGTAAAACTCTATATCCGCGATGTAAAGGAAGAAATCCGTGCTGACGTTAAATCAGTTACTTTCTTTTACGAAAACGGATTTGTCCGCCATGGAAAATATGAACCTCCTACTGCGGAAGATATGAAGCGGGCACCTGATGGCTATTCAACCAATTGATCTTCAGACTATTTTTGCACAACAGGAACGGGTTTCCAAAAATGCTGCTTTCCAACAGCAGGGCGTTCTGCTGAAACAGTCTGTTGAACAGGCTGAGGAATTGAAAAAAACGACAGAACAGAAAAAAACTGTCGAAATGGCACAGCAGGAAGAAAATTCATTGGGCCGCTTGAAAGAACGAAACGGTAACCGTCAGCAGGATGAATCCGAGTCTTCTGAAAAAAAGGAAGAACAGGAAAAAATGCCTGAAGAAATCCCCGTAAAAGTTACTTATTTTAAAGATCCGAAACTTGGAAATCATATCGACATATCAGGGTGAATTATGGGAACGCTGGCTGTTGCTGTATCTGTTGCGGTAATTAATATCATTCTCTGGATTGTTTTTTTCATCCGTTTCAGAAAAACATTTTCACCTCAGAATATTCTTCATGAAATCGGTGCAGAAGTTGACAAATTGTGCACTGAAATTGACAGAACTGCGGATATGGATCTGCAGCTGATAGATGCCAAATTGGATGAAATAAGAAAACTTCTGATTGTGGTGGATGAGCGTCTGGATTTGCTTAAGCTTGAAAATTCAAAGAGGGGAAGACCTGAAGTACAGGACAGAAAAACTGTGTTTGCTGCTGACAATATTGCGCAGAATATTGCTGATGTTGTGCAGGTTTCTCCGGAAGCGGCCCAAAATGCTTATTCCAGAATGCAGAATTCGTTAAGGGAGAACAGTCTTTCTGAAAGGGTTTCTGTTCCTGAAAACAGAATGAATGCGGAATCTGCGCGTGGCATTCCTGAAAACGGAGCAGTAATGCAAAGGCAGCAGGAATTTGCCGGGCGTCGTGATGCGGAAGCAGTTTTTGCAGAGCCGGAAATTGCCGAGTCTGCGGTTCCTGAGGTTCAGGAATCCAAACCTATGCTCAGAACAAGAATTCTTGATCTTTGGAGAGCCGGGCTTTCTGCACAGGAAATTTCGGAGAGGCTTGAAACACCTGTGGATATTGTGCAGATGACACTCTCCATGTTTTCCGGATAAATAAAAAAAAGATTCTTTTTTTTGTTTTTTGTTATTGACAAAAAACAATATTTAACATATATTCTATTCATCAAGCCGCTGTAGCTCAGTTGGTAGAGCAAAGGACTGAAAATCCTTGTGTCAACAGTTCGATTCTGTTCGGCGGCAGACCGATACCGAAATGGTATCGGTTTTTTTTTGCCTGGGCACTTTTTTGACGTACAATTTTCTTGAAAGTTAAAGTTTTGTCCTTGTGAATGACTATTCTATGTTTTATACTTTACGTCATGAATTGGTTAATTATTTCTTCAGACGACTGCAAAAAAGAATCGGATAAAGTCGTTGATTTTTTGAACTCTAAAAATGTTTCTTCGGTTTTGTACAATGTTTCCGCCGGAGATGAAGATAACAGCGGTTCATTGGATGCTGTTCAGGAAAAACTGGAAGAAACCACGCATTGTATTGTATTGCTTAAGCCCGGAGAATTTGCCGGAATGGAATGTGTGTTTACTGCCGGCTATTTGTTCGGAAAGCAGATTCCTTCGTTTGTGTGCAAAATTGCTCAGAAGGGTAGTCACAGCTCGGATTTGGAAAAGTCAGTCTGGAAAAATTTTGAGAAAATTTCAGGTGTTTCCAAGCTGATTGGCCAGTTGGATGAAAACTTTCCCAAGTTCATGGCGGAAGAAGAAAAACGTATTGCTCACAAAAAACTTTTTGACGAAGGCATACCTTTTACGCCGGACTGTTTTTCATTCCATATTGCGAAAGCCCACGAAGATGTATGCAACCTTTTCCTGGATGCAGGTATGGACGTCAATTCCCGGGATTCTGCAGGAACTCCCATGCTTTGTATTGCTGCAAGAAGCGGACGCAAGAACATGATAGAATGGCTTGTGTCAAAGGGTGCTGATGTTGATGCCGTGTCTGAAGACCGCGGCTATTCACCTGTAATGGATGCGGTGTGGAAATCAAGTCCTGAGATTGTTGAGCTGCTGATTAAACTCGGTGCAAACCTGAATTTTGTTAGCAATGACGGACAGACTGCGCTGATTCTTGCCACAGGTGCTTCAAATATCCGCATTTGTGAAATGCTTGTTAAAAACGGTGCCGATCCTAACGTGAAAGACAGAATGGGAATGTCATCTTTGGAATATGCCCGGCTTTTCAAAAAAACTTTACTTATTCCTCTTTATGAAGAGTATGCAAAATGAAGTGGATTGCCTTTACCGGAGGAGGAACCGGCGGTCATATTTATCCCGGTCTGGCAGTAGCCGATGAACTAAGGAAAATGCTGGCCGATAATGATGCAGCCGGCGAAAACGAAGAAATAAAGTTTTTGTGGATCGGATGCAACAAAGGCATGGACAAGTCTGTTGTCGAAAAAAGCGGCTCCTGTGATGCTTTTGCCGGAATTCCCAGCGGCAAACTGCGCCGTTATTTTTCATTGCAGAACGTTGCGGATGTTTTCAAAATCATCGGCGGTTTCTTTGCAGCTTTTTTTGTCCTGCTCAAATATAAGCCGGTCGTTCTCTTTTCAAAAGGCGGCTTTGTAAGTGTTCCGCCTTGTTATGCTGCAAAACTGCTGAAGATTCCCGTATTCACTCACGAATGTGATGTTACGCCCGGTCTTGCCACAAGGCTCAATTCAAAATGTGCGGAAAAAATACTGCTTTCTTTTGAAAAAACACAGAAGTATTTTTCAGAAGACATGGCTTCCCGCCTTGTTGTAACAGGTGATCCTGTAAGACCGGTTTTTTATGAAGCGGACCGCAGTGCCGGACTCAAGTTTTTGGGCTTGGAAACAGAACCTGACAAACCGGTTCTGCTTGTTCTGGGTGGAAGTTTGGGTGCCAAGCAGATAAATGATCTTGTTACTGCAAATCTGGACTGGCTTTGCGAGAGGTTTTATGTGGTTCATCAGACCGGAAAAGCATGGGCCGAAGAAAATGATATTGAGGCTTTGAAAAAACAGCATCCGGATTATCTTCCATATCCTTTTATTTATGGAGAAATGCCTCATGTTATGGCCGCCGGAGATGTTGTGCTTTCACGCGCCGGATCGAATTTTCTGTGGGAATGCGCCGTTACTGCAAAACCTCTTGTTCTGATTCCTCTTTCCGGAAGCGGAACCCGTGGAGATCAGGTTGACAATGCGGCGCTGTTTTTGGAGAAGGAAGCTGCATTTGTTCTGGGCGGCCGCACTGTTGACGGTGCCGAGACACCGGTTGTAAATGACGAAAACCTGAAACAGGTTCTGACACAGCTTCTGGTGTCCGAAACACGGAAAAAACTTGCTGAGAATGCTCATGCAATGATTCCTTCTGAAAAACCGGCTTTTGTCATTGCAAAAATGGTAAAGCAGGCAGCGAAATTGAATTGTCAGGATTGAAAGACAATGATTGACCGGAATTGTCCGGAATAGACATTATGAAAACTGATTATGAAAAATAAAAATCGGGAGTAAAAATGGAATTTGCAATTATTGATGTGGTTTTCTTTGCAATTATGCTGGTTATTGTTGTGAATGCAGCAGTAAAAGGTTTTCTGGCTGAGTTCTTCTCAAAAGCCGCTTTTGTTCTGGGCATTTTGGGCGGAGCATTGTTTTACAAGAAACTTATGCCCTATATTCTTCCTGATACGCCTGTTGCTTCAGCCGTGTTGTCCTTTGTTGCTCTTTTCATCGTCAGCTACCTTCTGATTCAGCTTATTCAGCTTATCGTAAAAAGAGTTTTTGTCAGCGGACAGATCATGAGAGGTCTTGATCATTCTCTTGGTTTCTTCTTTGGAATTGTTGAAGCTCTGGCTGTTATTTCTGTAATTCTCCTTATTCTGTACCTTCAGAAATGGATAGATGTTACCTCTTGGCTTGAGAACAGTTTCTTCCATAAGATACTCCGCGGAATGCTTGCTTCTCCTGAATCATATTTTAACGCTTTGACTTCTCATGTTTGAAAATCTTCTTTATCAGCACGCTTCAAAACTGATTTGTGATGACATCCGGCGCAATGTTGTTCCGAAGGCGATGCTTTTTTCGGGACCTGAATCTTCCGGGAAACTGACCGCAGCCTTTGAATTTGCACGTGTCATATCCTGTCAGGGGCCGGAAAAAGGAACATGGCAGTGTACGTGCCCTTCTTGTCTGATGCACAAGTCTTTGACACACCCGGATCTTGTTCTTGCAGGTCCGAGAGACTGTACTCTTGAAATTGCAGCTGCCCGGGAATCATTTTTGCGTGCGGTAGCCCTCAATGCTTCGTATACAAATGCGGCACGTTATCTGTTCTTGAGGAGCGTCCGTAAACTTACATTGCGTTTTTCGCCTGTGCTGCTGGAAGATGATTCAAAAACTGCGAAAATCTCGCCGGTGCTTACATCAATCAATGAATCTCTTGAAGAAATTGATTTTCCCCATGAACTGCCGGATGCGGCAAAACTTGAAAAAATACTGGATTCGCTTTTGGGGCAGTGCGAAAAATTGGAAAGCGGCTTTATGTACGATTCCATACCGATTGCTCAGATGCGACAGGCAAATGCTTGGGCTCATCTGACATCCGGTCACAGCAAGAAAGTCCTTATCATTGAGAATGCGGACAGAATGCAGGACAGCGTCCGCAATGCCATGCTGAAAATCCTTGAAGAGCCGCCTGAAGATGTTTTCTTTATTTTGACCACATCATGCAGGTCTGCAATAATGCCTACAATTTTGTCCCGTGTGCGGACCTATAATTTCGGAGTCCGTACGGAACTTCAGCAGCAGGATGTAATCAGCCGCGTATTTCATGCGGAAAATCCGGAGAAGTTCAGCAGCATCAACGGTTTTTTGACCGACTATCTGGAAGTTCCATCAAATCAGATTGAATCTGCGGCATCGGATTTTCTGGAAACGGTGCTTTCCGGCCAGAAACCCGATATTCCGTCACTTGTAAAAGAAATGAACGGTTTTGATCCCAGACTGATTCTGAAAATTTTCTTCAAATCTCTGGTGACTCAGATGCAGAAAAAACTGGTTTCCGGATCTTCTGCAGATCCTGTAATCCTTGCCGTGCGCACAGCCCGTGCCCAGAAGGTTTTTGACGGTGTCCGGGAAACATACCAGAACATAACGATTTATAACCAGACACCTCAGGCTGCACTGGAGAATTTGTATGAGCACATTCGCTAAAAGGGCATCAAAAAAATTCGACCAGCTTTCGTCGGAAGAAGCAAAGCGTGTTGTAAACAATTTGAGCGAAGAACGGGATCAGATGGCGGCCATCATTGAGTCTCTGAACATTGCTCTTCTGGTTTGCGACAAAGAATGGCATCTGCTTCGGACTAACAAAGCTTGTGACAGATTCATTCCTTTGAAGAACAGGCATTCGGATTTTGCACATGGTGAATCCGGAGAGTTTGTCTGGGAATGCATAAATGATCCTGACATTGCCGCTTTTGTAAAATCTGTAGCGGATACGCAGAAAGTTTTCGGGGTAAAGGATTTTACACTGAATACTTCTGAGGACAACATGCGTATTGTGTCAGTTACGATTCAGGCTCTGGTAATGCAGAAAAAGATTTCGGGATTCATCATCTCGGTTTCTGATGTAACTGAATCGCGGACACAGGATGTACTTCTGCGCCGCATGGAAAATCTTGAGACACTTACGAATCTTGCTGCCAGTGTGGCTCATGAGATAAAGAATCCTTTGGGCGCAATAAGCATTCATATTCAGCTGATACAGAAAGCCCTTGCAAAAGCACGGAATTCTGACGGAATGCTGCCGGACGAGAAATTCGTGGAAAAATATCTCGGGGTAATCAATGAAGAAATAGACCGTCTCAACAAGATTGTAGTTGATTTTCTCTTTGCGGCCCGTCCTATTTCATCAACTTTGGAAAGTGTTGATGTTCTTAAACTTCTGGACCGCTTTATTGAATTTGTCAAACCGGAACTGGACAGGAACAATATCAGTCTGACTACCAATTTCGGGCAGGATTTGCCGAACGTGATGCTTGATGAAAAACTTTTCAAGCAGGTTCTGATCAATATGGCCCAGAATTCAATTGCGGCCATGTCTGAAACAGAAGAATATCTTCCTGAGGGAGATGATTCGTCTTTCAGTGTTGCTAAAATCAAGGAAAAAAGTTTTTTTGTTTATGCAAGAGTCAAAAAGGAAAAAATTCTGATTTCTGTAGGAGATACGGGAAAAGGAATGGATGAGGAAACTCTGAAGCATATTTTTGAGCCTTATTTTACGACCAAGGTCAAAGGTACCGGATTGGGTCTTGCCATGGCATACAAAATCATCAAAGAATTCGGTGGTGAAGTTGCGGTAAAATCTGAACCGGGAAAAGGTTCTGTTTTTACAATAATGCTGCCTGTTCCTCAACAGGAAATGAAGCAGCTGGAGTATCACTCAAAATGATTCAATACAATATTCTTATTGCTGATGATGAAAAAAACATCCGTGAAGGATTGGCTGCTGCCATGGAGCTTGAAGGTTACCAGGCTGTTCCTGTGGAAAACGGCCGGGAAGCATTGAAGCGGATTTCCAAAGGTGACATTGACTGTGTAATTACCGATCTTCGGATGCCGGAAGTCAGCGGAGAACAGGTTCTGCAGCATGTTACGGCAGAAAATCCCGGAGTTCCTGTTATCGTACTGACAGGACACGGCAGTATTGATGCGGCTGTTGAAGCAATGCGGAACGGAGCTTATGATTTTCTGACAAAACCTCTCAATCTTGACGAACTTACAATGATTGTAAAGCGGGCTCTTCAGGGCAGGGAAATGGCTCTGCAGAACCGTCGTCTGAAGGAAGAACTTGAAAGCCGTAAATCTTTGGGAGCGATGATCGGAAAAAGCTCTGAAATGCAGAAAATCTTTGACCGGATCCGTCGTGTTGCTTCATCCAAGGCCACAGTGCTTGTAACCGGCGAAAGCGGTGTCGGTAAGGAACTGATTGCCAATGCGATTCATCAGCTTTCTGACAGGAAAGACAAGCCTCTGATAAAGGTAAACTGTGCGGCTTTGTCCGAGTCTTTGCTTGAGAGTGAACTTTTCGGCCATGAAAAAGGGGCTTTTACGGGAGCAGTTGCAAGAAAGCGGGGCCGTTTTGAACTGGCTGACGGCGGTACGATTTTTTTGGACGAAATTGGCGAGATAAATCAGAATGTTCAGATTAAAATACTCCGTGTTCTTCAGGAACGGCAGTTTGAACGTGTGGGCGGCGAAGAAACGCTCAAAGTTGATGTGCGTGTTATTGCGGCAACGAACAAGAATCTGGAACAGGAAATTGAAGAAGGCCGGTTCAGGGAAGATTTGTATTACCGTTTGAACGTTGTTTCAATAAATGTGCCTCCTCTTAGGGAAAGGAAAGATGATATTCCGCTGATGATTTCCGCTTTTCTTGAGGAATTCGCCGCTGCAAACGGAAAAAACATTGCAGGAATAGACAACCGGGCACGCTCTGTTCTTTACAATTATGACTGGCCCGGAAACATCCGGCAGCTGAAGAACTGCATGGAAAGCGCTGTTGTAATGTGTGCGGGCAGCAAAATCACACTGGATGACCTTCCGCCTACGATCAGCCGGACTTCTTCAGAAGATGCCATTGTGGTTCCTGCCGGCATTCCCATGGCGGAAGCAGAAAAAATCATTATCCTGAAAAACTTGGCTCTTAATCGGGGAAACAAGACAAAGACAGCTGATATTCTCGGAATCGGGCGCAAAACTCTGCACCGCAAACTGGACGACTGGGGTGAATCCGGTGATGAAAGCGCCGGAAAAGACTGACTGAGGCTGGCAACAGTTCGTCATGCCTGCAGGTTCTTGAAATAGTTTTGGATTGTTTCCCATGCTGAATTCAAAGCTGCAGTACGTTTTTGCGCGTATTCAGCGTTGTCTTCCCGCTTTTTGTCCGGGTGACATTGTTTCAGAAGCGTCAGATAGACTTTTCTGCTTGTCTGAAAATCCGCTTCTTCAGAAAGCCCGAGAACAGCAAAAGCATTCCGCAGGCTTTCGGGGCATTTGCGGGTTCGGGGGCTTCCGGAGCTTTTGTAGTTTGGGGCGCATTTGGGACTTTTTTGGCATTTTTCTTTTTCCGCTTCAATAAAAGGTCTGCCGGATGCTGGTCTTTCTTCTGGGGCTTTTTGTTCTGACTGTTTTTCATCAGATTCGGCGGCTTCTAAAGATACGAAACTGATTTTTTTCCCGTTTTCAGGTTTTATGCTTCCGTCAAGGTAACCGCGGAGCATTCTGGCAAGATTTTCCTGTCTACCTGTCATTTTACGATTATTGCCTTTTCAACGACATAACGGTTGCCGCCTTCTTTTTTTGCACGGTACATAAGCACGTCGGCCTGATGGTAAATCTCTTCAAAAGAAGTGCCGGCTGTTCCTTCGCAGATTATTCCGCCAAGGCTGACCGTGATTTTTCTGCCTGCCAGTTCCGGAATGCTGATTTCTTCTACCTCTCTGAAAAAACGGTCAATGCAGTTTCTGGCTTTTTCGGTGCTGTCCGTATCCGCAACAAAAGCCGAGAATTCGTCGCCGCCAAGTCTCATGATCACGTCATTTGATCTGAATGCATTTTCCATGCAGTGGGCAATGCTGACAATGACCTTGTCACCGGCAGCATGTCCGTAGTTGTCATTAATCGATTTGAATTTGTCCACATCAAAAATCAGGAAAAGACCTTTTCTGCCGTTTCTCAGAAGCTGGGAAATTCTCTGCTCACCGCTTCCTCTGTTCCGTATGCCGGTAAGGGAATCAGTTTCGGAAAGTTCAAGAAGCCTTACTTCCATCTGTTTTTTTTCAGTTATGTCGATGAAACTGTGGAGCACTACCTGCTGCCCGTTTGAAAGAATTACGGTTTTTGCACTGTCCATTATGTATCGGAATGTTCCGTCAAGATTCCGCGTGCGGAATTCGCAGATATAAGCAGTGTTCCGTTTGCTGTATTCAAGGAAAGTGTTGCGGTTTGATTCATCCATGTTGTCAAGGAGTCTTTCGTATCTGCTTTCAAAATCCTCGACTTTGTTCCAACCGAGCATTTGTATTGCAGCCTGATTGATCATCATGATTGAATTTTCGCAAATGGCAAGAACTCCTGAACTCTGCATCTGAAGCATTTCCGTGTAAACCGCATTCTGGTTTTCAAGTGCCTGCTGCAAAGCTGCTTTCATGGACATTTCCTGACGCTTCGTCGCATCAATGTTTTCCGTTGTGTAAATCACATCGCAGACTTTGCCTGATTCTGTCCGCTTTGTTGAAATGAAGGAAGCTCTGAACCATCTGTTCTGGTCGCTGAGAAACTCATGGTAGATTACGTGTTTGGACCCGATTCTTTGCGGAAGAGTGTCCAAATCCGTAAATTCCAGCATTCCGGGTACATGGTCTTTATGAGTAAGCAGGAGGACTGTTTTTTTCAGAGCTGTGAAAAGATTGCTTTCTTCTGCAATTGAATCTTCGATATTCTGTTCTGTCTTGATCGGAAAAAATGAATTGGTTTCCAATGACAGATAATATGCGGAATGATAAATTTCTCCGAATGATTTTGTGATTGAATGCTGAAAACGCAGATTCCTGTTTATCTCGATTTCCCGGCATTTGTTCTGGTCAATGTCCTGAATTGCAAAGAGAACCGTATGAACATTGCCGTCTATGTCCCTGTCACAGGCAATGCAGTTCATCTGAACCCAGCCGTGTATGTTGCTGTGAAATTCGCAGGAAACATAGGGAACGTTTTTAAGCCGTTTTGCAACAGTGTCATAATCGCAGAAGGTTCTGACTTTTTCAAGGAATTCATCCTCGTAAACTGTTGTCTCAATGCTTGCCATTGCAGCTTTTGCAGAGGGAACATTGTCCGTAAATTTCAAGTATTGTTCCGTAGTTTTCAGGATTTCATAAGTGTCTGTTTCAAGGTCGATGAAGAAAAGGGCAGTGTAAATGTCAGCAATGCTTCCGATGATTTTGGTCTGTTTCTGAAGCATTCTTGCTTTGTAAAGTTCCCGCCGCTTTTTCTGGTCAATCAGCTGCAAAGCGTAAATTACGTGAGTTGCATCGCCTTCGTCGTTTTCCAGAACTTTGATGAACACGCTGCGGCACCAGCCGAAATCCTTGCAGAGGAATTCCAGACTTGTGCTTTTTGTGGTTCGTAACCGTTGGGGAAGGGTTTCCAGATCTGTAAATGCTTCTACATCGTCAGCGGAATCTTTTGTGGAAACAAGCTTTCTGAGTTTTTTTACAGCCTGATCCGCATTACATGTAAGACCGATTATGTGCCTGATGTGTGGCGGTGTCTTGATTTCTGTGCAGATGTTGTTTTCAAGATCGATGTAGTAGGAAGCAAAATATATGTCGCTTAATGATCCGATAATCTGGTTCTGCTCGTATTCCTGCCGCATGACTTCATCAATGTTGCGGGTTGCCATTACAGCTTTGTGGGCTCCGGTTTTTTCACCCAGGGAAATGAACTGAACTTCAAAGAATGTGGCTTTCCCGAAAGCTTCGTTTGCATGATACGTGACTGAATAACGGGGATTTTCCGCAAGTTTTGCAATGACTGTTTCCGGTTTTGTGGCCTCTGCAATCCGCTCAATTTCTTCAGGATGGGCAAACTTCTTTGCACAGACTTCTGCAAAATCACGGTAGGAATTTTTGTCGCTCAAAAGATCTTCAATGGCATTTGCCGTTACATAATCACTTTTTACGGATGTAAAGGAATCTGAGTCAAAGTCAACAAAATAAATTGACACATACTGACTTCCGAAAGCTGCCAGCATTGTCTGATAACGTTTGTAGTCAACAAGAAATCTTTCTACTGATTTTTTTGATTCTGCTTCGATAATTTCACGGTTGTTCCGCTGGGAAAAAATGATGTTTGCCGCAATTCTTGTGAATTGTCCCACAGCTTTCAGAAACCTGCCATCATCCCGTTCTGGTTCTGCAAGGCCTGAAACATAAAGCAGAAAATATCGGTTGTCCTGTGTTGCAGTATCTTTGATTCGTATGATGACCGTCCGGTTTTCTTTGTCACCTGTAACAACAGTATCTGATGAATAATCTGCATTTTTCGAGAGTGCCAGAATTTCCTGCACTTTTTCTTCGTCAGGATTTTTTTCGTCGGAACCGGCAAGAATCTGTATGTCGTTTTCATTCTGAATCAGAAAACAGGCAGAGGAAGAATCGATGAGTTCAAGAAATTTTTTCAGACTGATTTTTGCCTCTTCAAGATTTTCTGTTTCCTGAAGTGCAATTATCTGTTCCAGAAAAAGGCTTTCCAAAGATTCCTGATATTTTGACATCTGTATTTATTCCTTAAAATAATCCTCGTTAGCGGCGAGCCAAGGACGCGAGAAACCAAGGTTCGAAATATTTTCACGCATCCTTTCTGTATTTTGCCACCAAATGTCAAATTTGTCTACTTTTGCACCTGTTTGATCTGAATTTGTAAAGCGGATCGGTCTGATTTTTCCGGCAGTTCATTCAGAAAACCCGGATTTTTGTATTAATTCTAAATTCGGTAAATATTCCTTTTTTTTTTCGGTTATTTCCTATTTTTTTTTTGACTTATGGTGTATCATTGTGTACTGTCTTATCTTGTAAAAATGCGATTATCAGCATGAACAGGGGAGTTTTATGAAAATCAAAAAGCAGAAATTTGCTGTATTGAGTAATGGTAAAAAGGTTCATCTTTACACAGTAAGCAATGGAGAAATGTCTTTTTCCGTAACAGATTACGGTTGTACGCTTACAAGCATTGTGGTTCCGTCACGCAACGGACAGAAAGATGATATTGTATTGGGATTCCCTACAGTTGAAGGATATATGGACCGTTGGGATACGTTCTTCGGCGTATTTGTCGGCCGTTTTGCAAACCGTATCGGCGATGCAAAATTTGAACTGAACGGACAGACATACAATCTTGACAAGAACGACAACGGAAAAAACATGCTTCATGGCGGATTCATGGGTTATAACCGTATGCTTTGGGACGCACAGATAGTTGAGACACACGCAGGAAGCGGAATCCGTTTTTCACGTCTCAGCCGTGACGGAGAGCAGGGCTTCCCCGGAAATCTGTCTCTTGAAGTTACATATCTTCTCAGCAAAGACAATGAACTGACAATGCACTACCGTGCGGAAACAGACCGCGATACTCCCGTAAATCTTACAAACCATTCATATTTCAATCTTAAAGGTGCCGGAAAAGGCGATATTCTCAATCATGAGGTAACAATCAACGCTGATTCAATTCTTGAAGTCGATGATCTGCTGATTCCTACAGGAAAAAAACTTCCTGTGGCGGGAACAGCTTTTGATTTCAATACTGCAAAACCTGTCGGACGTGACATTGCCGGTACTGGCTTCGGCTATGACCACTGCTATTGTCTCAACGAAGAAAAAGGCAAACTTACAATGTGTGCCTCAGTTTTTGAACCTGAGTCAGGCCGCAGCATGATTATTACTACTAATCAGCCCGGTGTTCAGTTCTACACTGCAAACTCAGTAAACGGCGTCAAGGGTAAAAACGGTGATGTTTACAACAAACATTCCGCTTTCTGTCTTGAAACACAGCAGTTCCCCGATGCACCGAATCATTCTTCTTTCCCCAACTGCATTCTGCATCCCGGGGAAGTTTTTGAGGCTGTTACAGTCCATTCTTTCAAGTGGTAACAAACTGGCTGCTTGTGCAGACCCGGTAGTTTTTTTGTGGCGAAGATTTTACATGTCTTTGCCGCAATCTATGATAAATTTTTTAGTGAGGTTCTATGGACGTCCAATTACAAGAATTGATCGATAAGATCAAAAAAGACGGTGTTGCTTCTGCAGAAAGCGCTGCCGCTGCAATTATTGCGGATGCTGAAAAAAAGGCCGCTGCAATTGTTGCTGATGCAGAGGAAAAAGCAAACGGCATAATTAAAAATGCAAAAACAGAAACAGCTCGTATGGAAAAAGCAAGCATTGATGCTGTGGGACAGGCAGGACGCAATCTGCTCATTCAGTTCAGAAACGGAGTGATTGCATCTTTGGACGGTATTGTAAAAGCCGAAACTGCAAAAGCATACAATGCAGACATGCTCAAGACACTTGTTCCTGAGACTGTAAAAGCTTGGGCTTCAAAGGGTGAAGCAGACAGTCTTTCTGTTCTTCTTTCTCCTGCTGATTTGGAAAGCCTTTCTGCAGAATTCAATTCTGCTTTGAAGGCCGAAATTGCAAAAGGTCTCGAAGTAAAAGCTGACGATACTCTCGCCGGCGGATTCCGTATCGGTGTAAACAACGGCGCAGCTTTCTACGATTTTTCTGCCGAAGCAGTTGCCGATCTGTTTGCCGCTTACCTGAATCCTGTAACTGCAAAAGTTCTTAAAGAAGCAGCAACTGCAGTAAAAGAGGGCAACGAGTGAGCAGCTGGTATTATCTGGTGTCGCAGTTACCCGCATTGCCTGTTGACGAAAGCACCAAACTGCCTATTACCGAAGAGGCTTTCAATGAATTGTGCGGACGCTTCCTCGATAAGAAAAACATGACAATTCTGAAGGAACTTTCTCTGGAGCCTCCCAGAAAAGCAAAGAAAACCGGTTCTGATTTTGTTGACGGCTGGTATTCTTGGGAACGCTCGCTCCGCATGGCATTGGGTACTATCCGTGCTCAGCGGATGAAGAAAGATTTTGTTGCAGAAGATGTTATGGTTCCGGCAGATGTTCTGCAGACGGCACGTACGGCTTGCGGATATGACAGTCCTCTTGAAGCAGAGATTTTTTTGAACAGTGCCCGTTCCAAGATGATGGAGAACAGTCGTCCATCTGACTGTTTTTCTACGGATGCGGTTTTTGCTTATGCTTTGCAGCTCAAACTGGCATCCCGTATCAGAAAGTTCAACACGGAACTGGGTATGGAATCGTACAAGAAAATTTACGAACAGATATTGGAAGGAAGTCCCTCCTAAGGGCTTTTTTCAATTGGAGAAACGTATATGAAAGATACAAAAGGCACCGTTGTAGCAGTTAACGGCAACATGATCAGTGTTGCTTTTGACGGCAATGTTGCACTTAACGAAGTAGGCTATGTGCTCGTCGGCGGAAAACGGCTCAAAAGTGAGATCATCCGTATCCGTAACGGACAGGCACAGATGCAGGTTTTTGAAATAACCAAGGGAATCCAGACAGGTGATCAGGTTGAATTCACAGGAGACCTGCTTTCTGTTGAACTGGGACCGGGTCTTCTTGGTCAGGTTTTTGACGGTTTGCAGAACCCGCTGCCCCAGTTGGCAGAACAGGCCGGTTACTTCCTGGAACGCGGTATTTATCTGGATGCTTTGGATACCGAAAAGAAATGGGAATTCACACCTTCTGCCAAAGTGGGTGATGTAGTCCGCCGCGGTGATTCTTTGGGTTCAGTTCCGGAAGGACCTTTTACACACAAAATCATGGTTCCGTTCGGTGCATATGGCACATACACTGTCAAATCAATCAAAGCTTTCGCTGAATATAAAGTTCATGACACCGTTGCTGTTCTTACCGACGAAAAGGGAAAAGATCTTGACGTGTGCATGAGTTTCAACTGGCCTGTAAAACGTGCAGTTGACTGCTATGCTGAACGTCTCAAACCCGAAGACACAATGGTTACTCAGATCCGTCTGATTGATACATTCTTCCCTGTTGCAAAGGGCGGTACATATTGTATTCCCGGTCCTTTCGGTGCAGGAAAAACAGTTCTTCAGCATACAACAAGCCGCAATGCTGACGTTGACGTTGTAATTGTTGCTGCTTGTGGTGAACGTGCAGGTGAGGTTGTTGAGATTCTCAAAGAGTTCCCTGAACTGATTGACCCCCGTACCGGAAAATCACTGATGGAGCGTACAATCATCATCTGTAACACTTCTTCAATGCCTGTTGCAGCCCGCGAAGCATCAGTTTATACAGGTGTTACTCTTGCAGAATATTATCGCCAGATGGGACTCCATGTTCTGCTTCTTGCAGACTCCACATCCCGTTGGGCACAGGCTTTGCGCGAAATGTCAGGACGCCTGGAAGAGATTCCCGGTGAAGAAGCATTCCCCGCATACCTTGAAAGTTATATTGCCGCCTTCTATGAACGTGCAGGTATTGTCCGCCTGAGTGACGGTTCAACAGGATCTGTCACAATCGGTGGTACTGTTTCCCCTGCTGGCGGTAACTTTGAGGAACCTGTTACGCAGGCAACTCTTAAAGTTGTCGGTTCATTCCATGGTCTTTCACGCGAACGTTCTGATGCACGCAAATACCCTGCAATCGATCCTCTTGAATCATGGTCAAAATACAAGAGTGTCATCCGTGAAGATTGGGTTTCTTACGCACGCGGTTCTTTGCGCAAAGGTACAGAAGTCAGCCAGATGATGAAAGTTGTCGGTGAAGAAGGTACTTCAACCGAAGACTACATCGCATTCCTCAAGAGCGACTTCCTTGATGCCGTATATTTCCAGCAGAACTCATTTGATGCTGTTGACTCAGCTGCAAGTGTTGAGCGCCAGACTTATGTATTCCGCAGAATCCTTTCTGTTCTTGGATCAACTTTCGAACTTGAAGGCAAAGACGAAGCCCGTGCATACTTCAACAAAATGCGCCAGCTTTTCCTGGACTGGAACTACAGCGAATGGATGGGTGACAATTTCAAAAAACTGGAAGCCGAAATTGATGCTCTTTATTCAAAGAACAAAGGCGTTCTGGTGAAAGAAGTTGCCGAAATGCTTAAGGACGGTGAATAATCATGAAAAAGATTTACAGTAAAATTGAATCTATTAACGGTAGTGTTATCACAGTTCGTGCAGAGGGCGTAAAATACGGTGAACTGGCAGAAATCGAGACTGCATTCGGAACTTCTCTTGCAGAAGTAAACCGCATTGCCGGTGACTTGGTTTCTCTCCAGGTATTCGCCGGTGGACGCGGTGTTTCAACTGGTGATCAGATCCGCTTCCTGGGACATGAAATGCAGGTTTCTTTCAGTGAGGATCTTCTTGGCCGTATTTTTGACGGTGCAGGTGAACCCCGCGATAAAGGTCCTGCTCTTAAGGACAATCTGGTTGCCATCGGTGGTCCTTCAGTAAACCCCTCAAAACGTATTGTTGCAAAACGCATGATTCGTACCGGTATCCCGATGATTGACATGTTCAACACTCTGGTTATTTCACAGAAACTGCCGATTTTCTCAATTTCAGGTGAACCTTATAACCAGCTTCTGGCACGCATTGCAATGCAGGCTGAAGTTGACGTCATCATTCTTGGTGGTATGGGTCTGAAATACGACGATTATTTGTATTTCAAAGGCACCTTGGAAGAAGGTGGCGCTCTGAGCCGCACAGTTTTCTTCGTTCATACTGCTGCTGACCCGACTGTAGAATGTCTGCAGGTTCCGGATATGTCACTGGCTGTTGCTGAACAGTTTGCTCTCCAGGGCAAGGACGTTCTTGTTCTGCTTACTGATATGACAAACTTTGCAGACTCAATGAAGGAAATTGCAATTACACAGGAACAGGTTCCTTCTAACCGCGGTTATCCCGGTGACTTGTACAGTCAGCTGGCAAGCCGCTACGAAAAGGCTGTTGACTTTGACGATGCCGGTTCTGTAACTATTCTTGCTGTTACAACAATGCCCGGTGACGATGTTACTCACCCGGTTCCTGATAACACCGGTTACATTACAGAAGGTCAGTATTACCTCAAAGGCGGACGTATCGAGCCTTTCGGAAGTCTTTCTCGTCTGAAACAGAACGTTAACGGAAAAACACGTCCTGATCACCGTGCTCTTATGGACGGTATGATTCGTCTGTATTCATCATACAAGGATACTTTGGAAAAGAAATCCATGGGATTCATGATGAGTGAATGGGACGAAAAACTTCTGAAATACGGTGTTATGTTTGAGAAAGAAATGATGGATTTGTCAGTAAACATTCCTCTGGAAGGTGCTTTGGACATGGGTTGGAAAATCCTGTCCGAATGTTTTGACAAAGAAGAAACAGGTATTAAGTCTGAGCTTATTGCTCAGTATTGGCCCAAGGACGCTGAGTAAGGTCGTAGAATATGGCAACAGTAAAGCTGACAAAAAATGAGCTTAAAGCCCAGAAAGATGCCCTTAAAATGTACAAAAGGTATCTTCCTACGCTGACGCTCAAAAAACAGCAGCTTCAGACTGAAATTCGTACCATTGATGAACGTGCAAAAGAAGTCCGCGCAAAACGCAAGGCTTTGGAAGCAGAGTTCAAACAGTGGATTGCCGTTTTTGGCGAACAGGATGCTTTTAAAATGGACATGGTCACTGTAAAAAATATCCGTAAGGGTACCGGAAATATTGCCGGTGTGACTATTCCTGTTTATGAAGGCGCCGATTTTTCACGGGGTGATTACGATCTGTATTCAACTCCATTGTGGATTGACTTGGCCGCTGACCGTATGGAAAAAGCTCTTGCATACGACCTTGAAGCTGATGTTCTTGATGAACAGGTCAGGCTTTTGTCAAAGGAACTGCGCACGACAACACAGCGTGTAAACCTTTTTGAAAAGGTTAAGATTCCTGATACAAAAGCCAACATTAAAATGATTACAGTTTACCTTGGTGACCAGCAGGTTGCTGCTGTTGTACGCGGTAAAATCTCCAAGAAGAATCTTGAAGTTGCTGCCCAAAAAGCTGATGAGGAGGCCGAAGCATGATAGTTCCAATGAAAAAAGTGTTTCTGGTTGTTCTGAATTCAGAGAAAAAGGAAGCACTCAAGAAACTCAGAAAACTGGGATTGGTTCATCTTGAAGCCGTAGAAGGAAAAGGTGAACTGCTTGCTTCGGAAAAAGCAGAGTATTCTGCTTTGGAAAGTGCTTTCATGGTACTTTCAGAGGTAAAACTTCCCAAAAAGAAAGGCAAAGTTGAAACTAAGCCCGGAAAAATGAATTTTTCAGAAACAGTTTCCTTTGCACGGCATATTCTTGAACTTGGCGAAGAAAAACAGTCTTTGGTCAATAAGATTGCTTTCTGCAGCGGTGAATTGGACAGACTTGCAAAGTGGGGCGGTGTAAACTGTGACGATTTTGCATATTTGGCAGAAAAAGGTGTGAACCTTGCTATGTACGAGATTCCTCCTGCAAAATACAGAAATCTTCCTGACACAGTTAAGTCTGTTTATGTAAGTGAAGACAAGAATGCAGTCCGTTTTCTGGCTTTGACAGACAATGGTGAGCGGCCAGAAGGTTTGCCCGCAGAAGCTTTTGCTGTTCAAATGCCGGAACGTTCAACAGTGCAGATGGAGCAGGATATTTCTTCTGCAAAAAAACGTATTGTTGAGATTGAAGCTGAATTTGTTTCCGCGGCAGAAAATATTCCTGCTCTCAAAGAGGCAATGAAGGTTTCTGACAAACAGATTGAGTTTGAAACATTCTTTTCCGGAATGGATCACGAAGAATCTGCAGAAGGACAGAAAAGCGTTGTCGGCGGTGAACTTGCCTGGCTTACCGGATTTGTTCCGGCAGAAGATTCTGACAAGGTCAAAGCACTTGCTGCAGAAGAAAACTGGGGTTTTGCAGTTACTGATCCTTCTGAAGAAGATGAAGTTCCTACCAAACTCAAGAACAATAAGTTTGTAAGCCTGATTTATCCGGTTACAGACTTTTTGGGTACTGTTCCCGGTTACAAGGAATATGATATTTCCGGCTGGTTCCTGCTGTTCTTTGCTTTGTTCTTCGGAATGATTTTCGGAGACGGCGGTTACGGACTGCTGATGGTTCTTGTAGCTTTGGGCGGTCTGATCAAATCAGGAAAGAAAGCCGGACCTGCAATGTTCCTGCTTCTCCTTCTCGGAATGACCACAGTGCTTTGGGGAACCGTAACCTGCACATGGTTCGGTATGTCTGTTGACGTACTTCCTGCTTGGCTTAAGAATCTGTCCCTTACGTGGACTGTGTTCCCGCTTTCAAACGTTACGGCGGCACAATCTGCAGAAGCTTCAAATCTTGTAAGCCAGAATCTGCAGGTTTTCTGTTTTGGAATTGCTTTGGTGCAGCTTTCAATTGCTCACATCAAAGGTTTTATCCGTTACAGAAAAAGCCTCCGGTGCTTTGCGGAGATCGGTTCCTTTGTAATGCTTGCGGGACTGTTCTTCCTTGTTCTGAATATGGTTGTTGATGCTGACCGTTTCCCGATGCCTTCATGGGCAATTCCCGCAATTGGCGGCGGATTTGTTCTGAAGTTCATTTTCGGCAGTTATGACGGCAGTATCGGTGCTTCAATTCTGGACAGCTGCAAAAATATTGTTTCTGTACTCCTGGGTGTAGTAAACAACTTCTCTGACATTGTGTCTTATATCCGCTTGTGGGCCGTTGGTCTTGCAGGTAGTGCCATTTCTGAAACTGTTAACAGTATGGCAGGCCCGATGCTCGGTGGAGCAATCATTTTTGCAGGAATCCTGCTGTTGGTTTTCGGACACGGACTCAACATGGTGTTGAATGTTCTGTCTGTTATTGTTCACGGCGTACGTCTGAATACACTGGAGTTTTCCGGTCACCTGGACATGTCGTGGTCTGGTTTTAGTTACAAGCCGTTCAGTGAAACGGCAGATAAATAGAGTATTTAAGCTGACCCATTCGACAACAGGTTGATTTGGGAAAAGGAGATTATTATGTTAGGTTATTTTGGTGCAGCATGTGTTCTTGGTATTGCCGCTATTGGTTCTGCAATTGGTATTGGCGCAGCAGGTCAGGCTGCAATTGGTGCTTGGAAACGTTGTTACATGAACAACAAACCCGCTCCCTTCATTCTGACAGTTTTTGCCGGTGCTCCTCTTACACAGACAATTTATGGATTTCTGTTGATGCAGCAGATGATTACAAAACTGGAAAACGGTGCCAATGAAGGTGCAATGCTTGCTCTGGGTATTTTCTCCGGTCTTGCTATGGCAATGTCTGCAATTTCTCAGGGAAAAGCAGGTGCTGCAGGTTCTGACGCACTGGGTGAAACAGGAAAAGGTTTTGCACAGTACATCATGGTTGTAGGTCTTTGTGAAACTGTTGCTCTGTTCGCAATGGTATTCTCATTCCTGATCTGATGACCGGAAAATAAAACTGAAAAAGCCGCCGGTTGGGACGTTGAAAACTTGTTCAGTGTCTCAGCCGGCGGCTTTTTTTTCAGACCAGTTGCAAAACTAAAAAACTTTAGCCAATGTATGGGCATTGGCGTACGATTAAATTAATTATTCCAGATGCTCCAGAAGCAGTCCGCTGCCTGAAGACACATCCTGTTTGAGTCGGGCTCCTATCACTTTTTCCAGGTATTCCGGACTGATACCAGGTGTAAGCACTTTTTCTGTCCGTAAAACGGCAACATCTTTTGCCGAAAGTTTGTGTCCCTTTTTGAAACTTTTCATGTAATGAATTGAACGGTTTGTTCTTCCGTAGTTTGATTCCTCTGCTGGGGCCAAATCTTTTATACCTGTCCCAAGAACTTCTTCAATCAATTCTTCACCAAATTCGTCCTGCAACATTTGAATACGCGTGTCAGGTTCTGCATTGCTGATGGAACGGACAAATGCCGTCATTTCTGCAAACTCAGAAGGAGTCAGTGCCACCGGATCATCAAGACCGTCAGTTTCTTTGCTTAAGGTAATGTGTTTTTCTATAAGAAGTCCGCCGGCCGCAACAGAAATTCCGGGAACAATTATGGGACTGAGGGAATGATCGCTTACTCCGGGAATAATATCCAATGTCTCTGCAAAAGTTTTGAGAACGGCCAGATTGTATTCAGTTTCCGGTGCCGGATAGGAAGTGATGCAATGAAGAAGTGACAGATTCGGCAGTGAAGATTCCGGATTTGGCTTTAATGTTCTGAGCGGCGACAAAAAATCAATTGTCTTTTTTATGTCTGCCATTGTTGAAACGCCTGATGACAGAATAACCGGAACTGCACATCTGCTTTTTCTTTCCAATTCCAGGAGTTTTTTCAGCATCGGAAAGTGGTTCAATTCAGGAGAAGCAATTTTAATTGCGTCAGGTTTTATTTTCCATAATTGCACAAGACTTTTGATTCCGAAAGGGGAACATGCGAACAGAAGCCCTTGTTTGTGCGTATAGTCGCAAAGTTTTTTATAAAAGGATGGGGGTACTTCCAATTCTTTGAATCTGTCATAAAGACGCACAGGGCCACCAGGCAACTGAACGAATCCTGTGTCAGGGTGAAGAATCTCTGCTGCATAAACCCACTGGAATTTTACACAATCTGCTCCGGCTTCTTTTGCGGCATCAATCATTCTGTATGCTTTGCTCAGATTTCCTCCATGGGAAGTTCCGATTTCTGCAATGACTGTTACTTGATCACTTCTGTTCATAAACAAACTTTACCTTTATTTTTTCAACTTCTCAATAGGGACATGATAAAAA